>CACECO010000001.1 GCA_902558075.1 uncultured Litorivicinus sp.
GCGCGGATTTACTGCACCCAAACGTTTGATTAGCCTAAGCTGATCTGAACATCAACGCCCGCTGCGAGATCGAGTTTCATCAAAGCGTCGACAGTCTTGTCGGTTGGCTCAACGATATCGCTCATGCGCTTGTGCGTGCGCAATTCGTACTGATCGCGCGCGTCCTTGTTCACATGAGGTGAAACCAGAACCGTGTAGCGCTCAATTCGTGTCGGCAACGGAATCGGACCACGCACTTGTGCTCCGGTACGCTTCGCAGTTTCGACAATATCCTGAGTCGATACATCGATCAGGCGATGGTCAAAAGCCTTCAGCCGAATACGAATTTTTTGATTCTGTACAGCCACTTAGCTACTCCAATCAGAAACTGTCCGTAAATCGCGGACAGTCAAAAACACGGTGCGGCATTGTATGTGCCTGACCGTAACGAGTCAACAGAAGCCCCCAAAATAAAACAGCCCCGCCTATGTGGGGCTTATTTTTTTCGCAATGCCTTGGCGTATCAGTCAAGAATTTTGGAGACGACGCCGGCACCGACAGTACGGCCACCTTCACGAATCGCAAAACGTAGACCTTCTTCCATCGCAATCGGCGCAATCAGCTCAACTGACAATTTCACGTTATCACCTGGCATCACCATCTCTGTGCCTGAAGGAAGTTCACACGCACCAGTCACATCCGTGGTACGGAAGTAGAACTGTGGACGATAACCCTTGAAAAATGGTGTATGACGACCGCCCTCATCCTTCGACAAGACATACACCTCACACTCAAACTTGGTGTGTGGAGTAATCGAACCTGGCTTCGCCAAAACCTGACCGCGCTCAACTTCATCACGCTTCGTACCACGCAGAAGAACACCTACGTTCTCACCCGCACGACCTTCGTCAAGCAACTTACGGAACATCTCAACACCAGTACAGGTCGTCTTCGTTGTTTCCTTTATACCAACGATCTCAATCTCGTCGCCAACGTTGACAATACCGCGCTCAATACGACCAGTCACGACCGTTCCACGACCAGAAATCGAGAAAACATCTTCGATCGGCATCAAGAATGATTGATCAATCGCACGCTCTGGCTCAGGAATATACTCGTCCAAGGTCTCAATCAACTTCTGAACCGCTGGCATACCAATGTCAGATGTATCACCTTCCAATGCCTTCAGTGCAGAACCAATAATGATTGGCGTATCGTCACCTGGGAACTCGTACTGATCCAGCAGCTCACGAATCTCCATCTCAACCAGTTCCAACAGCTCAGGATCATCAACCATGTCTGCCTTGTTCATGAAGACAACGATGTAAGGAACACCAACCTGACGTGACAACAAAATGTGCTCACGTGTCTGTGGCATCGGACCATCCGCTGCAGAACAAACTAAAATCGCACCGTCCATCTGCGCCGCACCAGTAATCATGTTCTTCACATAATCAGCGTGGCCCGGACAGTCAACATGTGCGTAGTGACGTGTGTGTGACTGATACTCAACGTGTGACGTCGAAATCGTAATACCACGCGCACGCTCTTCAGGTGCATTATCAATCTGGTCAAACGCGCGCGTCTCACCACCAAATACTTCCGCTCCAACACGCGTCAACGCCGCTGTCAAAGTCGTCTTACCATGGTCAACATGACCAATCGTGCCTACGTTTACGTGCGGCTTACTACGCTCAAACTTCTCTTTTGCCATTTTTATAGACTCCGATATTCCGATTAGCTGTTTTTCTTAATCACTTCTTCTGCGACGCTGGATGGTGCTTCAGCGTATTTCGCAAATTCCATGGTGTAAGATGCGCGACCCTGTGTGAAACCACGGAGATCTGTTGCGTATCCAAACATTTCCGCAAGCGGAACTTCAGCGCGAACAAGCTTCACACCACCCACACCATCGTCCATGCCCTGAACCAAGCCACGACGACGGTTAAGATCACCTATGACGTCACCCATGTTTTCTTCAGGTGTAACGACCTCAACTTTCATAATTGGTTCAAGCAATGCAGGTTTCGCGTCGAGCGCTCCTTTCTTCATTGCCATCGAACCCGCTATCTTGAAAGCCATTTCGTTCGAGTCAACTTCGTGAAACGACCCATCGTATAGAGTCGCCTTCACACCCAATAGCGGAAACCCTGCCAATACACCATTGTTCATCTGCTCTTCGATACCTTTAGAAACTGCAGGAATATATTCCTTGGGAACCACACCACCAACAATTTCGTTAACGAATTCGAAGTTTTGCTCACCGTCTAATGGGAGCGGTTCAATACGCACAACCACGTGACCATACTGACCACGACCACCTGATTGACGAACAAACTTTCCTTCGACTTCAACAGACTTACGAATGCATTCACGATAAGACACCTGGGGCGCACCCACATTACACTCAACCGAGAATTCACGACGCATCCGATCAACGATGATATCGAGGTGAAGCTCGCCCATACCAGAAATGATCGTCTGACCTGTTTCCTCATCTGTCTTCACACGGAATGACGGATCTTCCTGCGCAAGCTTTCCAAGTGCAACACCCATCTTCTCTTGATCGGGCTTTGACTTCGGCTCGACAGAGAGAGAAATCACAGGCTCTGGAAATTCCATCCGCTCGAGGATAATCGGATTACTCACATCGCACAGCGTGTCACCGGTCGTCACATCCTTCAGACCAACGGCAGCCGCGATGTCACCAGCACGTACTTCTTTGATCTCTTCACGAGTATTCGCATGCATCTGAACCATACGACCAACACGCTCTTTCTTTCCTCGAACTGAGTTCAAAACAGAGTCGCCGCCGTTGAGAACACCTGAATACACACGGAAGAAGGTCAGGGTGCCAACAAACGGATCGGTTGCAATTTTGAATGCCAATGCGGCAAAGGGTGCATTATCGTCCGCAGGACGGGTATCTTCGGTTTCGTCATCCTTGACGCCGCGAATCGCTTCAACCTCATCTGGAGCCGGCAAATAATCAACCACAGCGTCAAGCATCGCTTGAACGCCTTTGTTCTTAAATGCTGTGCCACAAAGACAAGGAACTATTTCGCGAGCCAACGTGCGCTGACGTAATCCCGCCTTAATTTCAGCCTCAGACAGCTCACCGCCTTCGAGATACTTTTCCATTAATTCTTCATTTGCTTCGGCAGCCGCTTCAATCATTTCTTCACGAAGCGATTCCACTTGGTCAGCGACGTCAGCTGGCACTTCTTCATACGTGAAGGTTGTACCCATATCGTCTTCATTCCAAGCGATGAACTTGTTCTTCGCTAGATCCACAACGCCTTTGAAGTCTTTTTCTGCACCAACCGCACATTGGATCGGAACAGCTGTCGCACCCAAACGGTCACGAACCTGATTCACGACTCGGATAAAGTCAGCACCATCACGGTCCATCTTGTTCACAAAGCAAATCCGCGGAACACCGTATTTGTCTGCCTGGCGCCAGACGGTTTCCGACTGTGGCTCAACACCTGATGCAGCACAGAACACAACAACTGCACCATCAAGAACACGCATCGAACGCTCAACTTCTATCGTGAAGTCAACGTGACCCGGGGTATCGATGATATTGACACGGTACTTGTCAAACTGCTGATCCATCCCTTGCCAGAACGTTGTCGTGGCAGCCGACGTGATCGTGATACCACGCTCCTGCTCCTGCGCCATCCAGTCCATGGTTGCCGCGCCATCGTGAACTTCACCTATTTTGTGATTCACGCCGGTATAGAACAGAACGCGTTCTGTCGTCGTTGTTTTACCAGCATCAACGTGTGCGCAGATGCCGATGTTGCGATAACGGTTAATTGGGGTGGTACGTGCCACTGTTAGTCTCCAAAGAGCCGGCTGATCCGGCCATCATTTAATTAAAAACGGAAATGCGAGAACGCTTTGTTTGCTTCAGCCATACGGTGAACGTCTTCACGCTTTTTCACCGCACCACCACGTTGCTCTACCGCGTCCAAGATTTCACCTGCTAGCCGAGCTTGCATCGACTTCTCGCCACGCTTCCGCGCGTACTCGACTAACCAACGCATCGCCAAAGCTGTGCGACGGCTTGGGCGTACCTCAACAGGCACCTGGTAAGTTGCACCACCAACACGGCGAGACTTCACCTCGACCATTGGCGCGATGTTCTCTAGCGCCTGATTAAACACTTCAAGTGGATCCCCACCGTTCTTTTCGAGAACGCGATCAAGCGCTCCATAAACGATGGATTCTGCAATGGACTTCTTTCCACTTTCCATCACGTGGTTGATGAACTTAGCGAGTAACTGATCGCCGAACTTTGGATCCGGCAAAATTTCACGTTTTATGGGGACGCGACGTCTTGGCATTGTATTATCCTTTTCTTCAGGTTATTCCGGGACTCTGGCCTGGCCTTACTGAGCATGGTGCACCATACTCTGCATAAATGATTACTGTTTGATGAATTGTTGGTTTCGATTTAGCTCTTGGGCCGCTTCGCACCATACTTTGAACGACCTTGCTTACGATCGCCTACACCAGCGGTATCCAATGCACCGCGCACAGTGTGATAACGCACACCTGGCAAATCCTTGACTCGACCACCACGAATCAGCACAACTGAGTGTTCCTGCAGGTTGTGACCTTCACCACCGATGTATGACGATACCTCGTATCCGTTGGTCAGACGCACGCGGCATACTTTACGAAGAGCTGAGTTTGGCTTCTTTGGTGTGGTTGTATACACACGAGTACACACACCGCGACGCTGTGGACAAGCCTGCAACGCAGGGACGTCTGTTTTAACGACCTTACGTTTACGTGGCTTGCGAACAAGCTGATTAATAGTTGCCATTGGCAAACTCCCTAGTCCATTGCAAAAAATAGGGCGCGATTTTAGGCGCGCCCAAAGCTACAGTCAAGTAAGGCGGAAATTACTCCGCCGCCTCCTGTCCCTGAGATTCAATTTCAGCGATCTCTCGACTCAATGCCTCCGCGACCTCAGCAGCAGATACACGTGTTTCTTCCCCAGCCTCTGCACGCTTTCGCTTACGCTCTGCATGATATGCCAAACCAGTACCCGCTGGGATCAAACGACCCACAACGACGTTCTCTTTCAGACCGCGCAAACTGTCGGCTTTACCTGTCACGGCTGCTTCTGTCAGAACACGCGTTGTCTCCTGGAAAGATGCAGCAGAAATAAAGGATTCGGTAGCCAATGATGCTTTGGTAATACCCAACAATTGACGCTCATAGTGTGCTTCAATCTTTCCGTCACCACGGAGATGATCGTTTTCTTCCAGAACCTGCGTGTATTCAACTTGATCACCAGCAATGAATGAAGAGTCACCCACCTGGCTGACCTCAACCTTGCGCAACATCTGGCGAATGATAACTTCGATGTGCTTATCGTTAATGCCCACACCCTGGAGACGATAGACATCCTGAATCTCGTTCGTGATGTATTTTGCAAGCTCAGATACACCCAGGAGACGCAAGATGTCGTGCGGGTTTGAAGGACCATCAGAGATCACCTCTCCCTTCTGCACTTGTTCGCCATCAAAGACGTTTAGCTGGCGCCACTTCGGTATCAGGATTTCGACTGGATTAGCTCCATCTTCTGGTGTAATCACAAGACGTACTTTACCCTTAGTTTCCTTACCAAATGAGACGTGTCCTGAGATCTCTGCCAGTATCGACGAATCTTTGGGCTTACGCGCCTCGAACAAGTCTGCAACACGCGGAAGACCACCAGTAATATCTCGAGTCTTCGATGATTCTTGTGGAATACGCGCGACCACTGCACCTGCTTCGATATTCGTTCCATCTTCAATGGACACCAGTGCACCGCCTGGCAACAAGAAGTGAGCGATGGGTTCATCGGTGATCGCAGCACCCTCAGCATAGAGGAATATTCCAGGCTTAAGGTCTCTACCGGCAGCAGGACGATCTTTCTCATCGACGATTTCATAGTTCGCAAGACCAGTGAGTTCGTCCACTTGACGCTTCACGGTAATACCGTCTTCAAATGCCTGGTAACGAACGATTCCAGCACGATCAGCAATAATTGGGTGCGTATGCGGATCCCAAGTTGCAACTACAGTACCGGCATCGACTGTTGCGCCTTCTTGCACGCTGATGACAGCACCATAGGGCAACTTGTACCATTCGCGTTCACGGCCATGCTCGTCTGCAATACTCAGCGCACCCGAACGCGACACAGCAACCAAGTCACCATTTGAACGCTCAACCCACTTCAGGTTGTGTAAGCGCACCGTACCGCCATGCTTTACATCGATGCGATCAGCAGCAGAGGCGCGGCTAGCGGCACCACCAATGTGGAATGTACGCATCGTCAACTGTGTACCGGGCTCACCAATTGACTGGGCTGCAATAACACCGACAGCTTCACCAACATTCACCAAATGTCCGCGACCGAGGTCACGTCCGTAACACTTCGAGCACACACCATGACGGACCTCACAAGTAATTGGCGAACGAACCATGACCTCGTCCACACCCCAACCTTCGATTTGCTCTGCCAACTGCTCATCAATCAACGCACCAGCCCCTAGCAAAACTTCGTCTGTACCAGGCTTTACGACATCTTGTGCGACAACCCGACCAAGAATTCGGCCTGCAAGAGGAACCACAACATCACCACCCTCAATAAGAGGGGTCATGCGAAGACCCTCTTCGGTTCCGCAATCATGATCCGTAATTACAAGATCCTGAGCGACGTCGACGAGTCGACGGGTCAGGTACCCTGAGTTCGCTGTTTTCAATGCAGTATCAGCCAAACCTTTACGCGCACCGTGGGTCGAGATGAAGTACTGAAGTACTGACAGACCTTCACGGAAGTTAGCCGTAATCGGTGTTTCGATGATCGAGCCGTCTGGCTTCGCCATCAGACCACGCATACCAGCAAGCTGACGAATCTGTGCAGCTGAGCCTCGAGCACCTGAGTCGGCCATCATAAAGACTGAGTTGAACGAATCCTGCTGGACCGTCTGACCTTCAGCATCGACAGTCTCTTCCTTACCGATGCGTTCCATCATCTTCTTCGCAACAAGGTCATTCGCTCGCGCCCAGATATCGATGACTTTGTTGTACTTTTCACCTTGGGTAACGAGACCTGAAGCAAACTGATCTTCAATCTCTTTCACTTGTGCCTCGGCTTCGCCAATGATTTGCGCTTTCTCTCCAGGAATCTCGAAATCATTGACACCGATCGAGGAACCAGAATGCGTTGCATAACTGAAGCCCATGTACATCAGTTGGTCAGCGAAAATCACTGTATCCTTTAGACCCACACGGCGATAACACGAGTTAATCAAGCGAGAAATCGCCTTCTTAGTCATATTTTGATCAATCAACGAAAATGGCAAACCCGTTGGCACAATAGAGAACAGAATTGCACGACCGACCGTCGTCTCAACAATCCGTGTTCCTGACGCACTGTCACCATCTGGATCGATGATCGTTTCATCAATCCGGACTCTAATCTGCGCCTGTAAATCAATCTTACGCGCACCATAAGCTCGCAGAACTTCGTCTGTATCAGCGAACACCATGCCTTCGCCTCTGGCGTTGATGCGGTGACGTGTCATGTAGTACAAACCCAACACAACGTCTTGAGAAGGGACGATGATCGGCTCACCATTTGCAGGTGACAGAACATTATTTGTCGACATCATCAAAGCACGCGCCTCAAGCTGAGCTTCCAGAGTCAATGGCATGTGAACAGCCATCTGGTCACCATCGAAGTCCGCGTTGTAAGCCGCACATACGAGTGGATGAAGCTGAATTGCTTTGCCTTCAATCAACAGCGGTTCGAACGCCTGAATACCCAAGCGGTGAAGCGTTGGCGCCCGGTTCAAAAGAACTGGATGCTCGCGAATCACTTCAGCCAAAATATCCCAAACTTCTGGGGTCTCACGCTCAACCATTTTCTTCGCAGCTTTAATCGTTGTCGCAAGACCCCGCGCTTCAAGTTTCGCATAGATGAAAGGTTTGAATAGCTCAAGCGCCATCTTTTTAGGAAGACCACACTGATGCAGTTTCAAATAAGGACCAACAACGATCACCGAACGGCCAGAGTAGTCAACACGCTTACCAAGAAGGTTCTGCCGGAAACGACCCTGCTTACCTTTGATCATGTCAGCAAGCGACTTCAGTGGACGCTTGTTTGAACCAGTAATTGCGCGTCCGCGACGACCGTTATCAAGCAATGCGTCAACCGACTCTTGCAGCATCCGCTTCTCGTTACGAACGATAATGTCTGGAGCGCGGAGCTCGAGCAGCCGCTTCAAACGGTTATTTCGGTTGATGACACGACGATACAAATCGTTCAAGTCAGATGTTGCGAAACGACCACCATCCAGAGGAACCAATGGACGCAGATCTGGTGGGAGCACAGGAAGCACTTCCATGATCATCCATTCTGGTTTGTTACCACTGTCTCGGAATGACTCCAGCAACTTCAAACGCTTCGACAGCTTCTTCAGTTTTGTTTCAGAATTTGTGTTTGGAATCTCTTCACGCATGGTCGCGATTTCATCATCGAGATCCATATCCATCATCAGTGCACGAATCGCTTCTGCACCCATCATCGCGGTAAAGTCATCCTGATATTCTTCAAATGCTTCGAAGTATTGCTCGTCTGATAACAATTGACCACGCTCTAGTGGCGTCATACCGGGATCAACAACCACATATGTTTCGAAGTACAAGATTCGTTCGATATCACGCAGTGTCATATCGAGTAGCAGACCGATCCGCGATGGAAGGGACTTCAAAAACCAAATGTGGCATACAGGGCTTGCAAGCTCGATATGCCCCATCCGCTCACGACGAACTTTCGTTTGTGTGACTTCAACACCACACTTTTCACACACAACACCGCGGTGCTTCAAGCGCTTGTACTTACCGCACAGACACTCGTAGTCTTTCACCGGTCCAAAAATACGTGCACAAAACAGACCGTCACGCTCAGGCTTAAACGTCCGATAGTTAATGGTTTCTGGCTTTTTCACCTCACCGAAAGACCACGAACGAATCTCTTCAGGCGCCGCGAGACCAATGCGAATCCGATCGAAGTCGGCGGATGGTCCCTGGCTCTTTAACAGGTTTAACAAATCTTTCATTGCTTAAATCTCCAATTCCTTCCGCCTTAATCGTTTTCCAGCTCAACAGAGATACCGAGCGAACGGATCTCTTTCACCAGTACGTTGAATGATTCCGGCATACCGGGCTCCATGCGGTGGTCGCCATCGACGATATTTTTGTACATACGCGTACGACCATTCACGTCGTCTGACTTCACAGTCAGCATTTCTTGAAGGGTATAAGCCGCACCATATGCTTCCAGCGCCCACACTTCCATCTCACCGAAGCGCTGACCACCAAACTGAGCCTTACCACCCAGCGGCTGCTGCGTGACGAGCGAGTACGAACCCGTTGAACGCGCATGCATCTTGTCATCAACCAGGTGATTAAGCTTCAACATGTACATGTAGCCGACAGTAACTGGACGCTCGAATGCCTCACCAGTTCTGCCGTCATACAGCGTGAATTGCCCTGACTCCGGCATACCTGCAAGCTCAAGAAGGCCTTTGATCTGCGCTTCCTTCGCACCATCGAATGCTGGCGTTGCAAATGGCACACCTTCAATCAGGTTGTTCGATAGTGCGATGATTTCATCATCAGACAATGATCCGAGATCTTCCTGGTTTCCACCGATCTTGTTATAAACCTGATCAAGGAAATCGCGAACATCTTTCACTTTCGCCTGCTGCTTGAGCATCTCGTTGATTCGATCGCCCAGACCTTTCGCTGCCATACCCAAGTGCATTTCAAGTACCTGACCCACGTTCATACGACTTGGGACCCCCAGTGGGTTCAAGACGATATCGACTGGATCACCATTTTCATCAAATGGCATGTCTTCTTCAGGCATGATCACCGAGATCACACCCTTGTTACCGTGCCGACCTGCCATCTTGTCACCGGGCTGAATGCGACGCTTCACAGCCACATAAACCTTCACGATTTTCAAAACACCAGGTGCCAAATCATCGCCTTGAGTCAGCTTTTTCTTCTTCACTTCGAAGGCTTCATCAAGCTCTGTACGACGCTCTTTCAATGATTTCTCAGCTTCAGCGATCAATGCGTTTTGCGCATCATCAGCCATCTTCACCTTGAACCACTCATCTTCAGAGAGATTTGCCAAATAATCGGCCATCAGCGTATCGCCCTTCTTTAGACCTGGCGCACCCGCCACCTTCGAACCCTCAAACTGCTGAGCAAGGTGACCAAAAGTCGCTTCTGAAACAATTCGATACTCTTCGTTGAGGTCTTTACGGTACTCATCGAGCTGCTCTTCTTCGATCTGCTTGGCACGGGCATCTTTGTCAATACCGTCACGTGTAAAAATCTGAACATCTATTACTGTTCCTGTGGTCCCTGTGCCAACACGCATTGAGGTGTCTTTCACATCAGACGCTTTTTCACCGAAGATCGCACGCAGGAGTTTCTCTTCCGGCGTCAACTGTGTTTCGCCCTTTGGAGTGACCTTGCCAACCAGGATGTCACCAGGCTTCACCTCGGCGCCGATATGAACGATGCCGACTTCATCGAGCTTCGCGAGTGCATTCTCGCCGACGTTTGGAATATCAGCGGTAATTTCTTCAGAACCCAACTTCGTATCGCGTGCGACACATGAAAATTCCTGAATGTGGACTGTTGTAAAGCGCTCTTCCTTAACGACTTTTTCAGAGATCAGAATCGAGTCCTCAAAGTTGTAGCCATTCCAGGGCATAAAAGCGATACGCATGTTTTGACCAAGAGCCAATTCACCGGTATCAATCGATGGACCATCTGCCAACACGTCACCACGCGCAACAACATCACCTGCCTGTACGATTGGACGCTGGTTGATACAAGTATTCTGATTTGAACGCGTGTATTTGGTGAGGTTGTAAATATCAACAGGGGCTGCGCCGGCTTCGACTTCATCCGCATTGACTTTCACAACTATACGCTTTGCATCGACGAAATCGACGACACCACCGCGATTGGCAATCATACAAACACCTGAGTCCACAGCAACATGACGCTCCATGCCCGTCCCAACCAGTGGCTTTTCCGCTTTCAAAGTCGGCACCGCCTGGCGTTGCATGTTTGATCCCATCAATGCGCGGTTCGCGTCGTCGTGCTCAAGAAATGGAATCAGTGCCGCAGCAACAGAGACAACCTGACGTGGTGAAACGTCCATATAGTCCACGCGCTCTGGTGGTATCACTGCAAACTCATTCAAGTGACGCACAGGCACGAGCTCTTCAACCAACTCGCCTTTATCATTCAATTGTGCAGACGCCTGTGCAATCACAAAGTCTGATTCTTCAATCGCAGACAGATAGACAATTTCATCGGTCACTTCACCGTTTTCGACACGACGATATGGCGACTCGAGGAATCCGTAACGATTCGTCCGGGCATAGGTGGCCAACGAGTTGATCAAACCAATATTCGGACCCTCTGGCGTTTCAATGGGACAGACACGCCCATAATGCGTTGGGTGTACGTCACGGACTTCAAAGCCTGCACGCTCACGCGTCAAGCCACCGGGTCCCAACGCAGAGACACGACGCTTGTGCGTAATTTCCGACAATGGGTTGTTCTGATCCATGAACTGCGAAAGCTGGCTCGAACCAAAGAACTCTTTCACAGCTGCTGCAACTGGCTTGGCGTTAATCAAATCACGTGGCATCAAACCTTCCGTTTCGGCCTGTCCAAGACGCTCACGAACAGCACGCTCAACACGCACCAAACCAACACGGAACTGATTTTCAGCCATTTCACCGACTGACCGGACCCGGCGGTTACCGAGATGGTCAATATCATCGACCACACCTTCACCATTACGAATATCAATCAAGGTCTTCATCACCGCCAAGATATCGTCTTGTGACAATGTACCTTCACCAAGCTCAGTGTCTCCATCATCAAGCTTTCGTGT
Source organism: uncultured Litorivicinus sp. (assembly GCA_902558075.1). Taxonomy (GTDB): domain Bacteria; phylum Pseudomonadota; class Gammaproteobacteria; order Pseudomonadales; family Litorivicinaceae; genus HIMB30. The sequence goes on from CACECO010000001.1 coordinate 11,981, forward strand.
TCCAACGCGGCGATTAAATTTCATACGACCTACTGAAGATAGGTCGTATCGATCCGCAGAGAAGAACAAGCTCTCAAATAAATTTTCAGCACTTTCCTTGGTTGGTGGCTCGCCTGGACGCATCATGCGATAAATTTCAACAAGCGCTTCCATCCGATTCGACGTGGAATCGGCAGCTAAGGTGTCTGACATGTAAGGACCACGATCTAAGTCGTTGGTGTAGATACATTCAATCGTTTTCACGCCCACTTCGCGAATAGCGTCGACTGATTCCAGCGCTAGAGGCTGATTTGCAGCAGCGATCACTTCACCCGTGGCCTCATTGACAACGTCCTTTGCGAGCACCTTACCAATAAGGTATTCATCCGCCACCTTGAGCTCTTCAAGCTTGGCCTTCCGGAGCTCGCGAACGTGGCGAGCTGTGATCCGCTTGCCAGCCTCAACAATCACATCACCTTTAGCATTCACGATATCAAAACCGAGTGTTTCACCACGCAAGCGATCAGATACCAAGGTCATGAACACATCAGTCTTATCGAACCGAAATCCAGTCGTTTCAAAGAAGTGACTCAAGATCGCCTCATCTGACATCTCCATTGCACGGAGCAGTATTGACGCAGGAAGTTTCCGACGACGGTCGATACGAACAAACACCTGATCTTTCGGATCGAACTCAAAATCCAACCAAGAGCCACGATAAGGAATGATCCGCGCTGAGTAGAGCAACTTTCCTGAACTATGGGTTTTTCCTTTGTCATGCTCAAAGAACACACCAGGTGAGCGGTGGAGCTGTGACACAATCACGCGCTCAGTCCCATTGATGACGAACGTACCGTTCTCAGTCATAAGTGGAATTTCGCCCATGTACACTTCTTCTTCTTTTATGTCTCTAACGGACTTGTTTGATCCTTCTTTCTCAAAAAGAACCAAACGAACTTTGACACGTAGTGGGGCTGCATATGTATCACCACGGAGGATGCACTCTTTTACATCAAAGACAGGCTCGCCTAGGCGGTAGCCCACATACTGAAGCTCGGCATTACCCGAGAACGACTGGATAGGAAAAACAGACTGGAACGCAGCCTTCAGACCAGTTGACTGTGCAGTATTTTCAATCGAACCGCCCGTTAAGAACTCGCGATATGAATCAAGCTGAATTGCCAAGAGCTGCGGAACTTCCATCACCGATGGTAGTGTTCCAAAGTCTTTCCGAATACGTTTTTTCGCTGTGTACGAGTAAGCCATTTGCCTTCCTCAACGTGTGAAAGTCCATCCACCACGGATGCACTGTGATTCGTACCCCTAAGGGTTCCGGAAAACGCGCATTGAAGCTTTCCGCAAACCTTAATCGTTTAAAGAGCAAAAAGGCTGGTGGTCGAAACCACCAGCCAATCTGCAGATCCGCAGAGGAGCGGATCAATAAAATTACTTGAGCTCGACAGATGCGCCTGCTTCTTCAAGCTGCTTCTTGATGTCTTCAGCTTCGTCTTTCGACGCGGCTTCTTTGATGGTGTTAGGAGCGCCATCAACTAGATCTTTCGCTTCTTTCAGGCCAAGACCTGTAACGCTACGAACAACCTTGATCACGTTCACTTTCTTGTCACCAGCTGATGCGAGAACAACGTCAAATTCGTCTTTCTCAGCTGCTACACCAGCGCCAGCATCACCACCAGCAGCTGCTACAGGAGCTGCTGCAACTGCAGCTGCTGCCGTTACACCGAATTTTTCTTCCATTGCTGAAACAAGTTCAACAACGTCCATCACGCTCATTTCAGCGATCGCGTTCAGAATATCGTCCTTAGACAGTGCCATGATATTTCTCCAATTTCGTTTACAAACTATGTCAATTGAAAGCCAACTGAATTAACCCACTTTCTTCGCTTCACCAACTGCTGCAACGGTACGAACCAGCCTACATGAAACCTCGTTCATCGTACGTACGAACTTGGTAACAGGTGCGGTCATCACGCTCATCAGCATTGCAATCGCTTCGTCCTTCGTTGGCAACTTCGCAACAACATCCACTTGAGATGCATCGAGAAGTTGACCACCAATCGCAAGAGCCCGAATTTCGAGTTGATCGTTTTCTTTCGCGATGTCCTTGAACAGCTTTGCAGCTGCTGAAGGCTCTTCCAGTGAGAAACCAATCAATGATGGTCCCACCAGCGCGTCAGTCAGACACTCAAACTCAGTTCCTGCTACAGCACGCCTAGCCAGGGTATTTCGAACAACTCGGAGATAGATCTTTCCGTTACGTGCTTTTTCACGCATCTCGGTCAGAGCTCCAACTTCCATACCCCGGTAATCCGCGACTACCGCAGACAAAGCATTACCGGCAGCTTCGTTGACTTCGGCTACAATCACCTTTTTGTCTTCGAGCTTTAACGCCACGCTTTGCTCCTTTTCAGGATGAACCAATTCACCAGATTTCCGGCGAACCCCTGGCGGCCTTCAATACACAGAGTGTAAAGGGGCTGCCGTCTATGCAGGCTGTTTCCATTTAGGCCCTGAGGCACCTGCAGTCTTTGACGGATCCCACGAACGGGAACCCTCAAATTCTTTTATACGTTCAGTCCAGACTGATCGACTTGAACCCCAGGGCCCATCGTTGTCGATACAGATACTTTCTTGAAATAAACGCCTTTCGCTGAAGCAGGCTTCGCCTTCTTCAAATCACCAAGAAGTGCATCAAGATTGGCCTTTAGCGCATCTGGTGCAAACCCAACTTTGCCAATCGCCGCGTGAATGATGCCATTCTTATCCGTGCGATAACGTACCTGGCCTGCCTTTGCATTTTTCACTGCTTCCTCAACATTTGGGGTCACGGTCCCCACTTTCGGGTTTGGCATTAAACCACGCGGACCCAGTACAGTTCCCAACGTACCCACGACGCGCATTGCGTCTGGAGTCGCGATGACCACATCAAAATCCATCCTGCCGCCCTTAATTTCGGCTGCCAACTCATCAAAACCGACGATATCCGCACCGGCTACTTTTGCTTTGTCGGCGTTTTCACCTTGAGCAAAGACAGCAACCCGAACATCCTTCCCAGTTCCATTCGGAAGAACTGTCGCACCACGAACGACCTGATCACTCTTCCGAGGATCCACGCCGAGATTGACTGCAACTTCGACTGACTCGGTGAACTTCACAGACGATATTTCGCATAACAGGTTCACCGCTTCTTCAAATCCATAGACCTTATTAGCAACTACCTTTTCAGCGATCATTTTCTGACGCTTGGTTAACTTCGCCATCAATTGACTCCTTCTGAATCGATACCCATTGACCGTGCAGTACCCGCAATTGTACGAACCGCCGCATCCAAATCTGCCGCTGTCAAATCAGGCTCTTTGGCCTTTGCAATCTCTTCGAGCTGAGCGCGCGTTATCTTACCAACTTTGTCTGTATTCGGACGTGACGATCCGCTCTTCAGACCCAAAGCTTTCTTGATCAAAACAGATGCCGGTGGAGTCTTGGTGACAAACGTAAAGGATTTATCCGCATAAACCGTAATTACGGTTGGAACAGGAAGACCTTGCTCCATCTGCTGAGTCGCCGCGTTAAATGCTTTACAGAATTCCATAATGTTCACGCCCTTCTGACCGAGGGCAGGGCCGACAGGCGGCGACGGATTCGCCTGACCTGCAGCGATTTGCAGCTTAATGTAGCCGTCAATTTTTTTGGCCATGTTGCCTCTCCTTAAATGGGTACAGACGCCTCTCAGCTCCCCGCATTGACTCAGGTCAGATTAGCCCTTCTCAACCTGACCGAACTCAAGCTCAACAGGCGTTGAGCGACCGAAAATAACCACAGCAACTTGCAATCGGTTCTTTTCATAATTTACTTCTTCGACAGTACCCGTGAAATCAGCAAACGGGCCATCAGTTACGCGTACCAATTCACCCGGCTCAAACAAGGTTTTCGGGCGTGGCATTTCTCCGCCCTCGGACACACGATCGAGGATCAAAGCAGCCTCTGCATCTGTGATCGGCGCAGGTCTGTCAGCATTTCCACCCACGAAACCAAGGACTCGGGGAATTCCTTTCACCAGATGCCAAGTTTCATCATCCATTTCCATGTTGACAAGCACATAACCCGGATAAAACTTCCGCTCACTTTTCCGCTTCTTGCCGTCCTTCATTTCAACGACTTCTTCGGTCGGAACGAGGATGTCACCGAAACGATCTTCCATGCCATGCAAAGCAATCTGCTCTTGCAGACTCCGCATCACTGACTTCTCATATTGAGAAAAGGCTTGTACTACATACCAACGCTTTGACATTAAATTATCCAATCAACGAGGCAATAATCCAGGCAAACAGACTGTCTAGCGCCCACAAAATCAAAGCGACAATCAGCACGACCACAATAACAATGGCTGTTGTTTGTCCAGTTTCTACCCGTGTCGGCCAAACAACTTTCCTTAGCTCAACACGCGCCTCTTTCAGCATTTCCCTGAAAGCAGCACCTTTTTGCGTCGTTAACGCAATCCCAGCAGCTACTGCCGCCAAGAACACCAATGCAAGAACACGATAAAGAAGTGACTCACCTGCGTAATAGCTGTTACCAACAACGCCAACTGCGATGATGGCAACCACAATCAACCATTTCAGGTGATCAAGGCGCGATGGTGTTTCCACTTTTGCGTTCATACTTTCTCTGCGTCCAGTTAGAGACCTGCTTATATGGCAGGCCAGGAGGGAATCGAACCCCCAACCTCCGGTTTTGGAGACCGATGCTCTGCCAATTGAGCTACTGGCCTAATATTGTTGAAGACCTTTCTCGAGGCCTCAGCTATCTTTTGTATCAGTCAAGAATTTTGGAGACGACGCCGGCACCGACAGTACGGCCACCTTCACGAATCGCAAAACGTAGACCTTCTTCCATCGCAATCGGCGCAATCAGCTCAACTGACAATTTCACGTTATCACCTGGCATCACCATCTCTGTGCCTGAAGGAAGTTCACACGCACCAGTCACATCCGTGGTACGGAAGTAGAACTGTGGACGATAACCCTTGAAAAATGGTGTATGACGACCGCCCTCATCCTTCGACAAGACATACACCTCACACTCAAACTTGGTGTGTGGAGTAATCGAACCTGGCTTCGCCAAAACCTGACCGCGCTCAACTTCATCACGCTTCGTACCACGCAGAAGAACACCTACGTTCTCACCCGCACGACCTTCGTCAAGCAACTTACGGAACATCTCAACACCAGTACAGGTCGTCTTCGTTGTTTCCTTTATACCAACGATCTCAATCTCGTCGCCAACGTTGACAATACCGCGCTCAATACGACCAGTCACGACCGTTCCACGACCAGAAATCGAGAAAACATCTTCGATCGGCATCAAGAATGATTGATCAATCGCACGCTCTGGCTCAGGAATATACTCGTCCAAGGTCTCAATCAACTTCTGAACCGCTGGCATACCAATGTCAGATGTATCACCTTCCAATGCCTTCAGTGCAGAACCAATAATGATTGGCGTATCGTCACCTGGGAACTCGTACTGATCCAGCAGCTCACGAATCTCCATCTCAACCAGTTCCAACAGCTCAGGATCATCAACCATGTCTGCCTTGTTCATGAAGACAACGATGTAAGGAACACCAACCTGACGTGACAACAAAATGTGCTCACGTGTCTGTGGCATCGGACCATCCGCTGCAGAACAAACTAAAATCGCACCGTCCATCTGCGCCGCACCAGTAATCATGTTCTTCACATAATCAGCGTGGCCCGGACAGTCAACATGTGCGTAGTGACGTGTGTGTGACTGATACTCAACGTGTGACGTCGAAATCGTAATACCACGCGCACGCTCTTCAGGTGCATTATCAATCTGGTCAAACGCGCGCGTCTCACCACCAAATACTTCCGCTCCAACACGCGTCAACGCCGCTGTCAAAGTCGTCTTACCATGGTCAACATGACCAATCGTGCCTACGTTTACGTGCGGCTTACTACGCTCAAACTTCTCTTTTGCCATGTGAACGGTACCTCGTTCCTTTTTCTTCGTGCTGGTGCGACATAAAACGAACGTACAGCACCCCGCCCGTCCGTGCATACAATCTAAACTGGTGGAGGGGGCAGGATTCGAACCTGCGTAGCCATAGGCAACAGATTTACAGTCTGCCGGTTTTAACCACTCACCCACCCCTCCACTCACCCAGCCAAACTGGGCTAGTGGTGCCGGCACCAAGAATCGAACTCGGGACCTTCGCATTACAAGTGCGCTGCTCTACCATCTGAGCTATGCCGGCAAAATCTGAACCACTTTCCTGCAATTCAGGGCGCGAAATTTAACCAAAAGGGGCGCCTGATTACAAGGACTTTGTTAAAAAACATTAAAGCCCACGGAAAAATCGATGGATCCCCAAAAACACTAAATTTGGCTGCATAATCACGTGGTCCGGAAGGTGTCCGGCAAGCCATTCGCCATCGCCGCCAGTCACAACCACTGTATCGATAGGCGAAGATGTGTTGCGAAGTGCACTTTCACACATCGACACCAAACTCATCCGAATACCGTGTTCAACTGCCAGCTGCGTATTTCGGCCCGGTTCAAGTTTCGCTGAATATAGTCTGTCAGCAACACCGCCGATTCGCGCAGTCCTCAGAGTGAGACTGCTCCGGGCCAATGACAGGCCCGGAAAAATATAGCCACCTTGGTGCTCACCATTGGAGACAAAATCAATGGTGCAGGCAGTTCCCGCATCAATCACGCAATAATTCGCTCCAGCACTAAATGCACCCAGCATGGCAGCCACTCGGTCTTTGCCAATCTGATCAGCGGATGTTGATCCCAGAGAGAACCAAGGTGGCAAATGAGCCAAATGCATTTCGCGAACACCACAGTGAGATACGGATAAACTGCTGCAATAAACAGAAACTGCGTTCGTTAGCTCTGGGTCAGATACACTGCAAATCGCTACCGACCGCACCACTGACCAATTGATCGAACGCAACCCGGATTCTAACGCAACTGGATCAATATGCCCCTGATCTACGACGTGATCATCAACCCACAAACACCATTTCAGTAGACTATTTCCAAAATCAATGAGTAGATCCATTATCGAGGCCTCACACTGACATCACCGGCGGACACATATTCTGTCCCAGCATGTGTCAGGACACATAACCTACCGAACTCATCGATACCATTCGCTATCCCTAAGATCTGTTTGATCCCAGAGATCACATTGATCTCTCGGCCATTGAGGAAAGAGACTGCGTTGTAGCGCTCGATCCGATTTGCAGGAGTCCGACTCGGATATCCATTCATCGCCAAATACACGGCGTTGATTAGAGATCCCGTATCTTGATCTGTCCATACATGATCTGATACATCAACCATCGATGTTGTCAACGCGTTAACACCTGACGTTGGCCACAAATTAAGCCCAATGCCAATCACAACAAAAGTGCGATCTTGATCACCTTGAAGTTCCATAAGCAAGCCAGCAAGTTTGCGCTCGTGGACCCACAAGTCATTTGGCCACTTAAGGCAAGCATTGACACCGAGTCCATTCAGAACCTGACAAATCGCTATCCCAACGTCAATTGAGAGCCCCGCGAGATCCTGAATACCGCAATTAAGCCAGGTGCCGATCGAAAACATTAACGCATTACCTGGTGCTGCAATCCATCGCCTATCTCGACGACCTCGCCCTTGATTCTGATATAACGAAATAAGACATCGCTCTGCCCGTGATTCAAGGACCAAAGTATTGGTTGAGCACACTTCAGGCAATAGATCGACTTCTATCCCCACATGATCTCGTATCATTAAGAGATCCGGTAAATAAACCATGTGACTCAATCGGTATCCAAGGTCACTGGCGTGGATGTCAACACCTATAGACTTCAGGTATTCCACACGCTGCCAGACAGCTGCTCGCGAAACTGAAATATTTGCCCCCAACTGAGAGCCCGAAATTAATTCACCTTTGGCAAGTTGCTCTAGGACTGGTAGCCAAGTCGATGATTTCATAAAGACTCTGCGCCTGCTTTTTTGACGTCGTCTGGAGCATAGAGAACAAGCAATACTCCTGCAGCTCCAAGACCAATGCCAAGCCAAGCATCAAAAGGCATGACTTCAGCCACCACGAGCCAAGCGATCAAAGCCGCCATCCCAGGCACCAAAAATATGATGCTCGTGACTCGAGAAATGGCTCCAATTCGACCATGGTTAACATCAAAAAGATTCCAAGCAATGAATTACCGAATATAAGATAAGAAAGAGCACCAATCATCGAGGAAGACCATTCGGTTTGATAGCCTTCAAAACAAACTGCGACTGGGACACTTACAAAACTCGCGAATATGTACTGAATGACATAAATCATTAATGGATCGCATTCTGGACGCTGTCGTTTATCATAAACCTGGCCGAGAGACAGTAAGACGACCGCAATAAATCCGAGCACTGCGCCTAACAATGCGCCATCCGAAATGTGACCTTGAGCAAAAATAACCCAAGATGCGCCGAGCAGACCAACCATCAAGCCAACCCAAATTCTAACTGAAGGAATCCGACGATCGACCATTGAACCGAGCATGGCGATTAAGACTGGTTGAGACGCAGCGAATAGCGCCAGTACTCCTGCCAACGCCCCGAGAGCCAATCCGAAATAAATGCAGAGGAAATGACCCAATTGAAGAAAGGTCGCTACGATTAATAAATCCCTAAGCGCTAGGTTTGACGGCCACACCGGACGAACGATTAATACAAAAGGTAGGAGCGCAAGGGCCACTCCAACAAAACGAAGCGCCAGCAGATTCAGAGGCGTGGTCGACTCCAATGCAAGTTTCGCAACGCCGTACCCGGCGCTCCATACGAATAAAAATAACCAGGGTGCGATTGGTATCCAACGTGGCTCGTTTGTCAAACTCATACACAAATCCTAGAGAGTCCGAAATAACTCGGCAATAAAAAACCCCGTCTCCAGAGAAGACGGGGTTCTTTACGATAAGATGCCTGACGATGACCTACTCTCACATGGGGAGACCCCACACTACCATCGGCGCTAAGCGGTTTCACTTCTGAGTTCGGGATGGAATCAGGTGGTTCACGCTCGCTATTGTCGTCAGACAAGCCAGTATGCTGTACTGCAACGCCGCACAACAAATAGGGTGCTGAATTAACAAGTGTTAGCACATTCGGTGATATCGTGTTATCGATCCTCGATAAGTTCGAGGATTGTATGATCAAGCCTCACGGACAATTAGTATTGGTTAGCTCAACGCCTCACAACGCTTACACACCCAACCTATCAACGTAGTAGTCTTCTACGGTCCTTTAGGGGCCCGAAGGCCCGGGAGATCTCATCTTGAGGCAGGCTTCCCGCTTAGATGCTTTCAGCGGTTATCCTTTCCGAACATAGCTACCGGGCAATGCCACTGGCGTGACAACCCGAACACCAGGGGTTCGTCCACTCCGGTCCTCTCGTACTAGGAGCAGCCCCTCTCAAATCTCCAACGTCCACGGCAGATAGGGACCGAACTGTCTCACGACGTTCTAAACCCAGCTCGCGTACCACTTTAAATGGCGAACAGCCATACCCTTGGGACCGGCTTCAGCCCCAGGATGTGATGAGCCGACATCGAGGTGCCAAACACCGCCGTCGATGTGAACTCTTGGGCGGTATCAGCCTGTTATCCCCGGAGTACCTTTTATCCGTTGAGCGATGGCCCTTCCATACAGAACCACCGGATCACTAGGACCTGCTTTCGCACCTGCTCGACTTGTCAGTCTCGCAGTTAAGCACCCTTATGCCCTTGCACTCAATGCATGATTTCCGACCATGCTGAGGGTACCTTCGTGCTCCTCCGTTACTCTTTGGGAGGAGACCGCCCCAGTCAAACTACCCACCACACAATGTCCCTGACCCGGATTCACGGGTCTAGGTTAGAACCTCAAACATGCCAGGCTGGTATTTCAAGGTTGACTCCACCGAAACTAGCGTCCCGGTTTCAAAGTCTCCCAGCTATCCTACACAAACATATTCAAAGTCCACTGTGAAGCTATAGTAAAGGTTCACGGGGTCTTTCCGTCTAGCCGCGGATACACTGCATCTTAACAGCGATTTCAATTTCACTGAGTCTTGGGTGGAGACAGCGCCGCCATCGTTACGCCATTCGTGCAGGTCGGAACTTACCCGACAAGGAATTTCGCTACCTTAGGACCGTTATAGTTACGGCCGCCGTTTACCGGGGCTTCGATCAAGAGCTTCGCATACGCTTACCCCATCAATTAACCTTCCGGCACCGGGCAGGCGTCACACCCTATACGTCCTCTTACGAGTTTGCAGAGTGCTGTGTTTTTAATAAACAGTCGCAGCGGCCTGGTTACTTCGACCAGCAACAGCTTAAGACGCGAAGTCCATCACCGTCACTGGCGCACCTTCTCCCGAAGTTACGGTGCCATTTTGCCTAGTTCCTTCACCCAAGTTCTCTCAAGCGCTTTGGTCTTCTCGACCTGACCACCTGTGTCGGTTTCGGGTACGATCCCACGTGACTGAAGCTTAGAAGCTTTTCTTGGAAGCATGGCATCAATGACTTCGTTTCCGTAGAAACTCGACATCAGATCTCAGCATTGAGAACCCGGATTTGCCTAAGCTCTCTGCCTACATCTTTGAACAGGGACAACCAACGCCCTGATCACCTAGCCTACTCCGTCCCTCCATCGCATCACGTGGTGGTACAGGAATATTAACCTGTTTCCCATCGACTACGGCTTTCGCCCTCGCCTTAGGGGTCGACTCACCCTGCCCCGATTAACGTTGGACAGGAACCCTTGGTCTTTCAGCGAGGGGGTTTTTCACCCCCTTTATCGTTACTCATGTCAGCATTCGCACTTCTGATATCTCCAGCAAACCTTACGATCTACCTTCACAGACTTACAGAACGCTCCTCTACCATCTCTTTCGAGATCCGCAGCTTCGGTACTAGATTTAGCCCCGTTACATCTTCCGCGCAGGCCGACTCGACTAGTGAGCTATTACGCTTTCTTTAAAGGGTGGCTGCTTCTAAGCCAACCTCCTAGCTGTCTGTGCCTTCCCACATCGTTTCCCACTTAATCTAGATTTTGGGACCTTAGCTGGCGGTCTGGGTTGTTTCCCTTTCCACGACGGACGTTAGCACCCGCCGTGTGTCTCCCATGATTGCACTCCTCGGTATTCGGAGTTTGCATCGGTTTGGTAAGCCGGGATGGCCCCCTAGCCGAAACAGTGCTCTACCCCCGAGGGTGATACATGAGGCGCTACCTAAATAGCTTTCGAGGAGAACCAGCTATCTCCGAGCTTGATTAGCCTTTCACTCCGATCCACAGCTCATCCCCATCTTTTTCAACAGATGTGGGTTCGGGCCTCCAGTCAGTGTTACCTAACCTTCACCCTGGCCATGGATAGATCGCTCGGTTTCGGGTCTACTTCCAGCAACTGATCGCCCAGTTAAGACTCGATTTCTCTACGGCTCCCCTAAATGGTTAACCTTGCTACTAAAAGTAAGTCGCTGACCCATTATACAAAAGGTACGCAGTCACCTTGCGGCTCCCACTGCTTGTATGCACACGGTTTCAGGTTCTATTTCACTCCCCTCTCCGGGGTTCTTTTCGCCTTTCCCTCACGGTACTGGTTCACTATCGGTCAATCAGGAGTATTTAGCCTTGGAGGATGGTCCCCCCATATTCAGTCAAGATTTCTCGTGTCCCGACCTACTCGATTTCACAACAAGTGTCTTTTCAGATACGGGGCTATCACCCACTATGGCCGACCTTCCCAGACCGTTCTCTTAAAACACAAGTTGCTTAAGGGCTAGTCCCCTTTCGCTCGCCGCTACTCAGGGAATCTCGGTTGATTTCTTTTCCTCCGGGTACTTAGATGTTTCAGTTCTCCGGGTTAGCCTCCTTACGGATAGTCCTAAGACTGGGTTTCCCCATTCGGAAATCGCGGGATCAAAGCTTGTTTGCCAGCTCCCCCGCGCTTATCGCAGGCTACAACGTCCTTCATCGCCTCTGATTGCCAAGGCATCCACCGTGTGCACTTTGGTACTTGATCATACAATCCTAGAACTCACAAAGAGATCATTCATGCATGGCACCGGTTACACGATAAATGCTGATCTATAATCAGCATCACCAAACGCGCCTGTAATCTTTGAAATTGATACAACGTATCCAATTTTGTTGATTACAAAACTTGTTAATCCAACTTGTTAAAGAACACTGACCGCATAGTCATTGAAAAACACATTCTGCACTTTTCAATAACTACGCTGGTATAGAATGGTGGAGCTATGCGGGATCGAACCGCAGACCTCCTGCGTGCAAAGCAGGCGCTCTCCCAGCTGAGCTATAGCCCCACAGTATTGGTGGGTCTGGGCTGACTTGAACAGCCGACCTCACCCTTATCAGGGGTGCGCTCTAACCAACTGAGCTACAGACCCGTTCACTGCTATACCAGGTCATTAGATCAAGCAATGCGTGTGAGCACTCAAGCCTTGGTCAACTCATCGTTTAAGGAGGTGATCCAACCGCAGGTTCCCCTACGGTTACCTTGTTACGACTTCACCCCAGTCATGAATCACACCGTGGTGACCGTCCTCCGAAGTTAGACTAGCCACTTCTGGTGCAACCCACTCCCATGGTGTGACGGGCGGTGTGTACAAGGCCCGGGAACGTATTCACCGCGACGTTCTGATTCGCGATTACTAGCGATTCCGACTTCATGGGGTCGAGTTGCAGACCCCAATCCGGACTACGACCGGCTTTCTCGGATTAGCTTCCCCTCGCGGGTTCGCAACCGTTTGTACCGGCCATTGTAGCACGTGTGTAGCCCTACACGTAAGGGCCATGATGACTTGACGTCGTCCCCACCTTCCTCCGATTTGTCATCGGCAGTCTCCTTAGAGTTCCCGGCCAAACCGCTGGCAATTAAGGATAAGGGTTGCGCTCGTTACGGGACTTAACCCAACATCTCACGACACGAGCTGACGACAGCCATGCAGCACCTGTCACTCGGTTCCCGAAGGCACCAATCTATCTCTAGAAAGTTCCGAGGATGTCAAGTGTAGGTAAGGTTCTTCGCGTTGCTTCGAATTAAACCACATGCTCCACCGCTTGTGCGGGCCCCCGTCAATTCATTTGAGTTTTAACCTTGCGGCCGTACTCCCCAGGCGGAGAACTTATCGCGTTAGCTGCGCCACTAAACATGCAAGATGTCCAACGGCTAGTTCTCATCGTTTACGGCGTGGACTACCAGGGTATCTAATCCTGTTTGCTCCCCACGCTTTCGCACCTCAGCGTCAGTATTGGTCCAGATGGCCGCCTTCGCCACTGATGTTCCTTCCTATATCTACGCATTTCACCGCTACACAGGAAATTCCGCCATCCTCTACCATACTCTAGCTAGACAGTTTTGGATGCAGTTCCCAGGTTGAGCCCGGGGCTTTCACATCCAACTTACCAAGCCGCCTACGCGCGCTTTACGCCCAGTAATTCCGATTAACGCTTGCACCTTTCGTATTACCGCGGCTGCTGGCACGAAATTAGCCGGTGCTTTTTCTGTAGCTAACGTCAATCCCAGTAGGTATTAACTACTGAGCCTTCCTCACTACTAAAAGTGCTTTACAACCCTAGGGCCTTCTTCACACACGCGGCATGGCTGGATCAGGGTTTCCCCCATTGTCCAATATTCCCGACTGCTGCCTCCCGTAGGAGTCTGGACCGTGTCTCAGTTCCAGTGTGACTGATCATCCTCTCAGACCAGCTAAAGATCGTCGCCTTGGTGAGCCATTACCTCACCAACAAGCTAATCTTACGCAGGCTCATCTAACAGCGAGAGCATCAAAGAGAGGCCCCCTTTCATCCGTAGATCGTATGCGGTATTACCCAAAGTTTCCCTCGGCTATCCCCCACTACTAGGTAGATTCCTACGCGTTACTCACCCGTCCGCCACTCGTCGCCCACTAGCAAGCTAGTGTCGTTACCGTTCGACTTGCATGTCTTAGGCCTGCCGCCAGCGTTCAATCTGAGCCATGATCAAACTCTTCAGTTAAGAGTTCCTGAATATTTCAGGAGATATTTCGTGCTCAGACAATCGCAAAACTGCTAAATAAAATTATACAGGTATGCTTGTCTGAAAATTGTCAACTTCCAGCTCAAGCACCCACACGCATTGCTTAATCAATTTTTTAAAAAACGCTCCAGAGGGCTCCTCTGAAGTGGACGCGTAGTCTATCGAATTATGCGCTATTTGCAACCGATATCTTCAAGATTCAGTGGCTACTGTTTGAGACTTTAACCTCAAATTTCGACGCCGAGTTTCTTTGAGCTTTCGCCGAAATGCAACCGGCATCGCCCGTTAGGTCAAACACCCCTCAATGAAGACCGCTACGACAGGGAGCGCGCATAGTACAGTGTTTTATCCGCCTTGCAAGAGATTTTCGAAAAAATTTTTTGAAACCTTGCCCATGTCCCTCGCTTCTCAAGAGAGACGCATAAAGCGCGCGCAGTGCGTCTACGACTTTTCACAAATTCGTTACTGCTCGATCACAGTCACACGAACGAATCTTTTTTTGCCACATTGGAACACATGGGTTTCTGTTGAACTCACTCGATACTGTAGATCTGTTTCAAGCTCGCCATTAATACGGACGGCGCCCTGAGTAATGAAGCTCCGCGCCTCAGACGAGCTCTTCGCCAAACCAGTTTCTCTTAACAATACTGCCAATGGGATTCCGCCATCTGCATCCGCGGCCACTGACATCTCAGGCATTTCATCGGGAATATTCCCGGCTTTAAATTTGTTGCCGGCACTTTTCGATGCACGCTCTGCGGCTTCGGCATCATGAAAGCGCGTAATTAACTCTTTTGCGAGATCCGCCTTTGCAGTATTAGCCGAGATGGAACCCGATTCAACAGATGCCCTCAACGCAGTAAGCTCATCGTTACTCCTAAAACTTAATAAGTCGAAGTAACGCCACATCAGCTCGTCAGAAATCCCCATGAGCTTTCCATACATTTCACCGGGCGCATCGTTGAGGCCCACATAGTTCCCGAGTGACTTCGACATCTTCTTTTCGCCGTCCAAACCCTCAAGGATCGGCATCATCAAAATTGTTTGCGGCTTTTGCCGTGCATCTCGCTGCAGTTCTCTACCCATCAACAGGTTGAACCGCTGATCAGTACCACCAAGCTCTACATCTGCCTCGAGCGCAACGGAATCGTAGCCCTGCATTAAGGGATACAGAAACTCATGAATCGAAATCGGTTGCTCAGTCTTGAATCGTTTATTGAAATCATCGCGCTCGAGCATCCTCGCAACTGTCAATTTCGCCGCCAATCGAACAAAGTCCTGAGGCTTTAGCTCATTCAACCAGCGACTATTATATTCAACTCGCGTTTTATCTTTACTTAAAATTTTAAACACCTGAGCGGAATAGGTCTCTGCATTTTGAATCAACTGCTCATCTGTTAACGGTTGACGCGTCTGATTTTTACCTGTTGGATCGCCTATCAACCCCGTGAAATCTCCAATCAGAAAAATGACCTCGTGCCCGAGGTCTTGGAATTGCCGTAACTTATTAATCAGCACCGTATGGCCCAAGTGCAGATCTGGCGCTGTTGGGTCAAATCCCGCCTTGATCTTCAACGGCTGTCCGCTATCCAGCTTGTCCTTTAACTCGTCTAACGGAAGAATCTCATCTGCGCCGCGCGCAATCAGATCGATCGCCTCTTTAAGACTACGCCCATCCACTGTTGCCATAGGTGTTCTCGGTTCACTAATCAAAGTGCCATAGTGTACCTAACCTCCATTCTTTTTTTATATGCAACATGCAAATGTTTTGTGTACACTCTGTCAAACAGATGATTGAGACCCGAATGCGCAACCTTATCAATCGCTTAGACGCGATATGTCATCCGTTTCCAGGAACTCACGTTCTTGGTTTAATCAGTTCCGTTTTCCTGATAACGTCGTTGGTTGTTTGGCCGACTGTTGGTGAGACTGGAGATCAGGCCGACGGGATAATGCCAATTCCTGCGCTTGCCAAAACACTCAAGACCAATCAACAACTCGCTCCACTGTCTGAACCATTTGTTATTCGGACTGAACGGGTACAGGCCGGCGACTCGCTTTCACGACTGTTCAGTCGCCAGAATCTCGCACCACAGCTATTACATACTCTTATTCAAGCTGAGCAAGGCAATCGCCGCATCTCCCGGCTCAACGTCGGCCAAACGATTGAATTCCGTTATTCCGGCGAGAATCTCAATGAGCTCGCGGTTATTCAATCCCCATTTCAACAGACTGTCGCAATCCATGCCGATGGCGGATGGTCTATCGAACAGCGAAAGCGCGATCCAGAGATTTATATCGAACACGCTCGCGCGACAATCGATAGTTCCCTGTTTATCGCAGGAGCCCGGGCTGGACTCCCTGACAATTTAATTATGGAGCTCGCTGATATCTACGGGCACGTCATTGACTTTGTGTACGAGATTCGGAAAGGGGATCAATTCGCCGTCACTTTTGAAAAGCGTTATCTTGATGGGGAGTTTATCGAATACGGTAATATTCTTGCTACCGAGTTTGTAAACTCGGGTGAGTCATTTCTCGCGGTTCGCTATACAGACAATCAAGGCGACACTGGCTATTATGATGAAAAGGGTGTCAGCTTAAGGAAAGCCTTTCTCCGAGCACCGCTGAATTTCAGACGAATCAGCTCAAATTTTAGCCACTCTAGAAAGCATCCGGTTACGGGGGTCCGACGCCCCCATCGCGGAACAGATTATGCCGCACCAATAGGAACTCCGGTATATGCAGCCGGAGACGGTAAGATCATCCATCGGGGAGCCAAAGGAGGGTATGGAAAGACTGTTGTAATGAAGCATGGTACGACTGTCACTACTCTTTATGCTCACCTATCTCGCTATGGCAAATTTAGAACTGGCCAACAGGTTAAACAGGGCGAAGTTATAGGTTATGTGGGTTCGACTGGGTTGTCGACCGGACCTCACCTTCACTATGAATTTATTTTCAACGGTGTTCACCGAAATCCTCGGACAATTCTCGATAAGTTGCCGAAGGCGAAAACGCTCCCTCAGACAGAAATCACAAGCTTTGACCATCTGGCAGAACCTTTGATCGCCTCTTTAAACGCACAGCGAAACAATGCTGAACTGGCTTTTCAAACCATCACCACGCCCAAGTAGACCGCGTTACGCGATTGGACTCATGAGCGGGACCAGCCTGGACGGGCTGGATGCCTGCCTTGTACAAGAGACATTGGATGGATCGCGCATTGAAGTGATCCAGTCACATGCAAGCGCGTTCTCCAGAGCGATTCAAGAAGGGCTGACCCAAATCATTCAGACTGGCCAAGTCAGCCTTCCAGATCTAGTTCGTTTAGAAGCTGAATATACTGATGTCGTCATCGAACAATGTCTCCAACTTATCCAAACGAGTCCTGGACCAATCAGCGTGATCGGCTTTCATGGTCAAACGCTGTGGCACGATCCTGAGGTAGGATCCACGTTACAAATTGGTTTCGCTGAGCGTCTTGCCGAAAAAACTGGAGTACCAGTCGTACACCAGTTTCGACGAGGTGATATGGCACGGGGTGGCCAAGGCGCGCCCCTCGCGCCTTTGTTTCACGAGACACACTTTTTTCGCGAAACTGAGAACGTGGCGGTACTCAATTTAGGAGGTATCGCAAATATCTCACTTCTGATTCCTGGACAACCATCGCGCGGATGGGACATCGGCCCAGCCAACACACTCGCAGATGTCTGGCATCAAAAACATCGACAGCGACCCTTTGATCGAAATGGCGAATACGCGTCATCCGGTTCGGTCAATCAAGATCTATTGGATGAATTACTCAGTGATCCTTATTTCGCAAAAACACCGCCAAAAAGTACTGGACGAGAGTATTTTTCTCAGGCCTGGCTAGACAAGGTGCTCGAATGCATGCCTCCGCTCGATCCTGCCGACGTTCAAGCGACCTTGAATCAGTTGACAGCTGAGCAGGTGGATAACGCATTACCAGAAGACATTGATATCCTCGTTGTATGTGGAGGCGGCGTCCATAACGCACATTTAATGGATTTGATCGATGAGACAGTCGACCCACTTGTCGTTACATCTGACGCCTTCACTGTTGACCCTGACTATGTGGAGGCTGCGTGTTTCGGCTGGCTCGGCTTGCAGTGCTTAGATCACCGGCCCCTAGACACAAAAAAGATAACCGGTTCAAAAACGCCTGGTATCCTCGGTTCGATCACACACCCAGTTACAAACTAAAGCTCGCACCGCACCCACAAGTGCTTGAGGCATTTGGATTCTCGACAACGAATTGGGATCCGGTTAACGACTCCGAATAATCAACGGTTGAGCCAACCAAATATTGGTATGACAGCCCATCAATGACCATTTTCACTCCGTCTATCAGGACCTCAGTATCATCTTCCTGATGCTCGTCATCAAAACTAAAGCCATATTGAAAACCTGAGCATCCACCGCCTGTCACAAAAACTCGAAGATGGAGGTCCGGATTTCCTTCGCCGCCAATCAATTCTTTCACTTTCGAAACGGCACGATCAGTTAAGTTAATCGGAGACGGTACAAATACTTCTGCCATAATCCCTCAAGGGCTCAATGCGTTCATCGAGAGCGCTTCCAGTTCATTCAACCCAAGCATCAAATTCATGTTTTGAATTGCTTGGCCCGCAGCACCCTTAACTAAGTTATCGATCACACTTGAAATAATCAACTGTCCAGATTGCTGTTGATACACTCCAATTACGCATCGATTCGAGCCGCGAACCCAGCGTGTTTCTGGATGCTGATCATCTGCCGCGACTCCCACCAAAGGTTCGTCTTGATATCTGGACCTGAACAGCTTGCGCGCATCCGACAAAGATAAAGACGTGGAGACATATGCAGTAACTTCAATCCCACGAATCATTGGCAGTAAATGTGGAACAAATGTCACAAAAACTTCTTGACCCATTTTAGAAATTTGATGGGTCATTTCTGGCGCGTGACGATGACCACCTGCTGCGTATGCGTGAAAATTATCGGAGGCTTCAGCAACGGTCAAATCCGTACGTGCCGAACGGCCTGCACCGGATGCACCACTCTTTCCATCTATGATCACTTGTGGCGCCGAAAGCACACCTGCTTCAACCAAAGGCATCAGCGCGAGTGCTGAAGCCGTCGGATAGCAACCGGGATTTCCAACCAACCGAGCTCGGGTAATCTCTGCTCGATACTTCTCCGGCAATCCATAAACTGCTTCATCAATCAATTGCGGCGCCATATGCGGGCCACCATAGGCTGACTCCCAAAGATTCAGATCACTGAATCGAAAGTCAGCCGCCAAGTCGATCACTCGAATATGGCGATCAAGGAGTGCGTTCACTTCATTCATAGCGATCTTATTTGGTGTTGCATAGAAGACAAGATCACACTCAGCAAGCGTTTCAATCGAGGGCTCTTCGAAACTTAAACTGCCATAATGCGATAACCACGGATAGAACGAAGCGACTGTTTTCCCTGCCTCAGATCTTGAAGTGAGGCAACTGACTTCTACACCCGGATGTGTTGCTAACATTCGCAACAACTCGATACCCGTATATCCTGTTCCACCTACGATACCAATGCGTTTCACGTGTGATTTCCATCCATTATCGAATTGGGCGCATAATACGCTAAACCGATACAAAAAGCGCAGTCGACAAGGGACGTCTATGCAAAGCCGCATCAAAGATACCAGTATGGAGCTGCTGATTGTTTTTGGCATGGGAGGGCTCATTGGTACCCTCATTGCCTGGACCTCTAATGCCTACGTCTCAGGGGTTCAGGTTTTTACAGAACTCCGCGAAAGCAATTCATTTTTCGAGATTTCGTTGGCGGGAAGTCAATTTGAGCTCACCAGTTTAATCTTTCTTTGGATCGCAGCCTGTCTTGTCATTGTCATCCGCCGAGTATTCGGTGTTGTAAGGTGGCATGGACCTGCCGACTCCATTTATCATGCGCAGCAATCGAAAGAGCCTCTCGATATCAAACACGGGATCGCATCAACCTTGACCGCATTTACCAGCGCGGCAGGCGGCGGTTCCGTCGGCCAGTATGGACCATTAGTCCACTTTGGTGCGACTCTGGGAATCGCTGTGAAACGGTTTGTCTCATCGAGACTCCCTCACGAAGTCTATTTAGGCTGTGGTGTGGCAGCAGCCATCTCAGCGGGCTTTGGGGCACCAATTGCAGGTATTGTGTTTGCGCATGAAGCCATATTGCGCCACTTTTCTGTGCGCGCAATTGCACCAATCTCGATCGCTTCAGTCACTGCATCAGCGGTCAGCCAGTCGTTTTTCAACACATCAGCGACGTTTAATATTTCAACATCTGCTCCGGATCTAGTCTCCGTTATCCCAGTATTGATTATCGCGTCGCCAATTATCGCAATCGCCGCAATTGTCTACATGGAGGCGCTTCGTTGCTCTGTTGCAATTGCCAAACACACGGGTTGGTCAGCAGAGCGACTTGTCATCACAGCAGCGACGATCTGCGGCCTAGTGGGTATTTGGGTTCCGGAGATTCTCGGGCTGGGTATAGGGACCATCAATGCCATGCTGGATGGAATGTACCAACTGCCTGCACTGATTCTACTTTTGATCGCCAAGATCGCCATGACTGCGCTGTGCATTGGATTCGGGTTATTTGGCGGAGTCTTTTCTCCTGCTTTATTCGTCGGCGTCGCCGTCGGTGGGGTCATCAGCCAGGCAGCCATTTTTCTCGGCGTCCCCGATCTGAGCGTTGCGATCAGTATCGCAGCAATGGCTGCGGTCGCTGCAAATGTTATCGGCGCTCCAGTTGCAGCAGTATTAATCATACTCGAGCTAACACAATCTTATACCTATGCGGTCGCCGCACTGATGGCCGTCATGGCATCTATGCTGTTGACACATCGACTGTTTGGTCATTCCTTTTTTGATCGGCAACTTCTGGATCGCGGCATTGATCTTTCGCTAGGACGCGAAGCGATTGCTTTAGCTCAGCACACGCTTGAAACCCATCTTTGCGACGAGTATATCAAGATTGATGAAACGACTTCGGGTCAAGCGGCTCTAGAACTGATGCGTCAAGCCGAACAGACCGAAGCCTACGTCGTTTCTGATTCTGGTCGTTTAGCCGGAAAATTATCGGTACACCAAGCGATTCAAGCCGATAACCAAACAGTCTTTCAATTTGCCGACGCTGATCCAGTGCTGCTCAATCTCGATGATTCACTACAACATGCAATGCATACCGTTAGCGACTTTGTTGGAGAATCTGTTCCCATTATCGATAGAGAAACTAGAGAACTGTTGGGAGTCATAACGGAAGGTGACTTATTCAAGGCGGTCATCGATGTGCAATCAACAGTCAGACATCAAGAACGCGACTGATCTTGCCTTTCAGCGATAGTCTTGGTGTACTCCCGTCTCTGTTTTAGGAGGCAGTATGTTTCTTTGGATCAAAGCATTTCACTTGATTGCCGTTGTGACTTGGTTTGCGGCACTATTTTATCTCCCCCGACTTTTCGTCTATCACGCTATGACTGACGCAACAGATACAGTTGGAATCGAGCGCTTCAAAATCATGGAAAGAAAACTGCTCAATGGCATTATGACCCCTTCAATGATCATCGCAATTGCACTCGGTATCTGGATGGTGATGCTCGTCCCTAACTATATGTCGCAGGGATGGATGCACGCGAAGCTGACCTTTGTTGTGCTACTACTTGGTTACCACCATTGGTGTATGAAAATCGTTAAGACCTTTAGAGATGATGCCAATCACCGCAGTCACGTTTGGTATCGCTGGTTTAACGAAGCCCCCGTGATCGGATTAATCGCAATCGCTATATTGGTCATCGTCAAGCCATTTTAATGCGCGGACTATATGCTATTACTGATGCCTCAGTTTTTGATCCCGATGTGTTATCGCGACAAGTTGGCGAGGTGATCGATGGTGGTGCAGTGATGATCCAGTTTCGTCACAAGACAACCGATCACGGCCTCTATCAATCACTCGCTGAGGCAGTGGTTGAAACCTGCCGTGTGAGTGAGACTCCTTGTATCCTCAATGATCACCTGCGTATGGCGCACGCACTTGGTGCGGATGGCGCACATCTTGGGCAAACCGATGGATCCTTGAGCGAAGCGCGTCAACTCTTAGGTTATCAAGCGATTCTTGGTCGGACCTGCCATAACTCAAAGGGACTAATGGAGGACGCGGTAAGAGACGGCGCATCGTACTGCGCTTTTGGCCGGCTCTTTGAATCTAAGACAAAACCAAACGCACATGGGTTATCCCTGTCCCATTTGACCGAACTTGTTGAACAATGTCCTATCCCAGTGGTCGCAATCGGTGGTATCACTGCTAATAATGGCAGACAGGTTTTAGAGACTGGTGTATCGATGCTCGCGGTATCTGCTGCAGTTTTTCGCGCTAGAGACATTGGTAACGCAGCACGTCGACTCACAAAATTATTTTAAGGAATCAGCATGTCTAAATCAGAACAACTCTTCGAACGTGCCAGCCATTCAATCGCAGGTGGTGTGAATTCACCAGTTCGCGCGTTCCGCGCGGTTGGCGGAACACCCGTTTTCTTTAGTAAGGCGGAAGGCCCATATTTGTACGATGCTGACGGTAAACAATACATTGACTATATCGGCAGTTGGGGGCCTATGATTGCTGGGCATGCTAACCCACGTATATTACAAGCTGTACGTGACGCGATCGAGAATGGCCTGTCATTCGGGGCACCAACAGCGATCGAAACAGACATGGCAGAGCTTGTAAAATCATTCTTCCCATCGATGGAAAAGTTGCGATTTTGTTCAAGTGGAACCGAGGCGACGATGAGTGCGATTCGTCTTGCGCGGGGCTTCACTGGACGTGACACCATCGTTAAATTCGAGGGCTGTTATCATGGCCATTCCGACAGCTTGTTGGTCAAAGCCGGATCTGGCGCTCTAACATTTGGCGTCCCTAGTTCACCTGGGGTCCCAACTGATTTGGCGAAACATACACTGAATCTGCCCTTTAACGATCTTGAATCAGCCACTGAACTCTTTAGGCAACAAGGCGACTCAATCGCTTGCATTATCATCGAGCCAATCACCGGCAACATGAACATGATCCTACCGCAATCCAAGTACCTAGAAGGTCTCCGCAAACTGTGTGATCAGTATGGTGTAGTTCTTATTTTTGACGAAGTCATGACGGGGTTTCGTGTTGCCAAGGGCGGTGCACAAGCGCTGGTCAACATTCGGCCGGACCTCACCTGCCTCGGTAAAATCATCGGTGGTGGAATGCCAGTTGGTGCGTTTGGGGGGCGCCAAGACATCATGGATATGCTGGCTCCGCTGGGACCGGTGTATCAGGCAGGAACACTCTCAGGCAATCCTGTTGCGATGGCCGCTGGGATTGCCACTCTGTCTGAATTGTCTCAACCCGGATTTTATGATGCCTTGAACGCAACCACCGACCACTTCGTTACTGGGATGATTTCCACGGCTTCGGATGCTGGTATCGCCATGCAAGGGGTCAGTCGAGGAGGCATGTTCGGGTTATTCTTCGCAGATCAACCTGTCACTTCATTTGCCGATGTAACCGCTTGTGACGAGGCAATATTTAGGCGTTTCTTCCATCTGATGCTCAATGGCGGCGTCTATCTTGCACCCTCGATGTACGAGGCAGGATTTGTGTCATCAACACACAGTGAGTCGGTGATTGACGCAACTCTCGCTGCAGCGAAAGACGCATTTAAAGCACTTTAAGATTCAGATGCGCGTGCCAACTGGCGCGCTTCTGCCGCCCCCGCGGCATCGCCGAGTGCATCCTTTGATCGTGCGATAACGGTGTATAAATCGCGCTTCATTGCTTGATCGCTTCCCGCAAGATCAACTCCCTGAGTTGCGATACTCACAGCATCCTCTAGGCTCCCCTGTTCCAACCGCAAGCTCGATAATTGGAAATACACCTCGGGCTCGGTTGGAGCGATCCGTTGGGCACGCTCTAGACGCGCCGATGCACCAGCTAAGTCACCCGCCGAGCGCAACTCATCAGCTTGTTCGAGGAGTGACAATACAGCGGGTGGAATTTCATTTTGCTGCTTGGGCTGGTCAATCGGCTCAATTTTTGCCACTGGCTCAATCGGTGTCACCTCGTTACGCTCACTATTTTTACGCTCTATATCGGGTTTTGGGACCGAAATGACTCGCGGAGATTTCGTCACACGATCATCTTCGTTTGCTCGCCATGAGGCGTCGACCACCGGTGGACGCGACACGGGTACTTGTGTACATCCAGCCATGACCGCCAAACACGCTATGCTTAAACCTAATCGCATCTCATCCTCCAAACCAATTATCCAACCAGCTACCACTTGGTGATTCCAAGCTACCATCTCCACAGAAGCCAGCTTGCGCTGGGCGAGATTCTATCGGCAGAGGCCGCTTTTCTGCACCATCGCACGATTGATCCACGATCTGTCCAGACCGATTCATCCAACCGTACATCAATCCCTCAGGTAAAGTCTTCGCTCGATCGCTCCTTTGCACAAACTGAATCGCACCCGCAATAATAGGTAAAGCTGCGACTGAACCAACCAATCCTGCTTTGCGGTTATCATCAAAGCCCACCCACGCAACACCTAGCCGGCGCCCATCAGCACCTACGAACCATGCATCACGACCATCATCCGTGGTTCCGGTTTTTGATGCCAAGAGTTGGCCATAACGCTGACCAAAAGCGCGTCCAGTGCCGATCTTCGCACCAACCCGCATCATATGGTCAACCTGAACAGCCGCACGTGCCATCATGAAGCGAGATGATTCGAAATACCGCCTAGATAATTCACGTCCAGAGTCGTCCACCACAGTCCTGACTGATTTCAGTGGTGTGAGATAGCCTTGATTCAATAAGCCTTGATAGCGCGTTGCCACCTGATACGGCGACATTTCGGAGACACCCAAAATGGTCGCAGGTGGCTTCGTCGATCCCACGGGAATCCCATAATCAATTAAGCGATCAAGAATCGAATCGAGACCCAATCCCAATGCCAAATGAACGGTGGCCTGGTTGATACTATTGGCGATGATATTTTCGAGCCGAACCACACCCTGCTCTGTTTTCTCATAATTTTTTGGGGACCAGACGTTTCCTTGTCCATCACGAATAGAGACAACCTCATCTCGAACCAGACTCCCGGCATGAAGCCGAGTGTCTCTTTCAATGGCAGCGGCTACAACGAAAGGTTTAACCAGCGATCCAATTTGCCGCTTTGCGTCAAGCACCCGATGAAACCCTGCGTTGTCATCGCGGCCAGCCAATACCGCCTGAATCTCACCGGTTGGGATATCAACAACCAATGCTCCCATTTGTGCTTCGCTCGACGGATCCATCCCGATATCTTTGAGGCGGCGCAATGTGTCTTTGCGACCCTCGAGCAACCCACGATGCACTTGAGGATCGAGCGCTGTATAAATTTTCAGACCAGCAGCAGTGAGTTGTTGACTAGTGTAATCATTGGTTAATTCGCGACGAACCACTGACACATAACCTGGAAAACGACCGATTCGGTCGGCCGGTTGCCTGGGAACAGACAACGGGGCTTTAGCTGCTACCTCGGCTATGGTCTCGGTGATGACACCCTGAGTCGCGGCTAACGACAGGACCAAATTTCTGCGCTCGAGTGCGCGCGCTGGAAACCGTCTTGGATTCAACGCACTTGGGCCTTTAATCAAACCAATCAATAGTGCTTGTTCGGAGACAGATAATTCATTAATCGGACGACCAAAATAAAACTGTGCTGCGGTCCCAAAACCGTGAATCGCTCGATTACCCCACTGTCCCAGAAAGACTTCGTTCACATAGGCTCCTAAGATGCGTTCTTTCGAGAAGCCAGCATCCATCAATACCGCATAGACAGCTTCCAATGCTTTTCGCGCGAGCGTCCGTTCGCGTGTGAGATACAAATTCTTGACAAGTTGTTGCGTTAGCGTACTGCCACCTTGTGCAAATCGACCAGCCAAGACGTTATTCATTGCTGCGCGCATGATGCCGGTGATTGAGATCCCTGCATGATCAAAAAATGCTCGATCCTCAACCGCAATCAACATCTTGATAAAGTCAGCGGGTAGGTCGCTCAAGTCTATAATTTCGCGATCTGCGTGAGTTCCTGATAATTGCGCAAGAACCAGTGGCTCAAAGCGGATAATGTCGATTGGCGTTGACGATTGATCAGTTAGCACGGCGACCTGACCATTTTGAAAAACAACCCTGACCAACCGATCCGGCTCGAGACCGTCAGGAAATTGATGACCGCGCATCCCAATCCACAGAGCTTGATCACTTAGTTGATACTGGCCTCGTCCCGGGCGTCCACTGACAACCTGATAGTTTAAGAGATCCAGTTCAAAACGTGTCTGATCAACTGAAATTGGTGCGCCCTGAAACAGCTCAAGCGGACGCGCATAAATCTTTGCTCCAACAGCCCAAGAAAGTGATTGAAATTGCCGCGAAAGATGGGCATTGAGATACACTACACTCAACCCCACTGCTACTAATAGAGTAAGACACGATTTTAAAAACATAGGCCACCATCGATTCATGGGTGGCAGTATACCGGGAGGAAGAGGTGAGCGAGACGCTCATTGATGCATTGCGACAAAAATCATGCTACTCGCATGAAGTCAAAGAGATTGAAGTGATCGAATCTGACCTCGCCTGGATCATATTAACCGGTAGCTTTGTTTATAAGATTAAAAAACCAATCGACTTGTATTTCTTGGATGCTAGTTCTCTTGAAGCTAGACATTCACTCTGCCAAAGCGAGTTCAGTCTGAACCAGCGGAGCTATCAGGAGATGTATCTTGATGTGGTTGGGATCTATCAATCAGAGACGGGCATAACAGTCGGAGAGGGCAGTGGGGAGGCAATTGAATACGCGGTGAAAATGCGCCAATTTGATCCGAATCAAACGCTGGATCAAATTCACGATCGCAAACAACTGAATCACGATCGATTGGAAAAGCTTTGCCAATCAGTTTTCGACTTTCACTCAAGTGCGCCGATCTCTGGTATTGAAATGCCTTTCGGTGAACCAAACTCGCTCTACGTCCCCGCACAACTTAACTTTGATCAGGTTAGACCGCACCTGACAGAAGCCAAAGATCTCGCCCAACTACTCCAGCTTGAAGCCTGGGCTCACGAGTACCTCAGACGATTATGGCCTCGATTTGCAGAGCGCAAGGATTTGGGGATGATCCGCGAATGCCATGGCGACTTACACCTCGGAAATGTCATGGAGACTGAATCCAGCGAAATGCGTTTGTTTGACTGTATTGAATATCGTGCCGAATTTCGCTGGATTGATGTGATCAGTGAGATTGCATTTTTAACTATTGATCTAGAGGCCCGCGACGATTTCGCGTCAGCCTGGCACCTGCTGAATCGATACCTCGAGTTGACAGGTGATTATCATGCTCTGTGGGTTTACCAAGGATATCAAGCCTATCGCGCGATGGTTCGTGCCAAAGAATGCCTATTGGGGTTGAACGCACCGATTCTTCCGACAGAAACTGAGACTTCACCGCTCGCGCGCTATCGCCGTTACGCGGTTATGGCAGAGCATGCGACCATGATACGACCACGCGTTTTACTGATTACGCTAGGTCTTGATATAGATATCCGCCAATCACTCACGCATCAACTGATCGACGATTTTGGAATGATCCGCCTTCGCTCGGATCTCGAGCGGCAAAGGCTTTACGGCGATCAAGAAGACACTGCGCCCAAGACCTATCGACACCTCGTGGAGTTAGCTGAGTTGTCACTCAGAGCTGGATTCCCGGTTGTTGTCTCAGGTAGCTTCGAACATCCTGATGACCGCGAGCGGTTTCGGCGCCTTGCGGAGTCGCATGGGCTCCTGTTTGGAATACTGACCGATGAAGATAGTGCAAAAGAAGCGCAGCTTAACGAAGAAGAATTGGCCTCAACACACGTGCTACGCCTCGATGATTCAGAGCGAATGATTCGTGAAGTACGCGATCTAGGTCAGTCATTCGGTATGCATTTAGGAGTTCAGCGTTGAATACTGTTGATCGTTTCATACACGGGTTTGACGGGTTATTGAGAACCATTGCTCGAGTCAAACCTGAGGCACACAATTCATCACCTGGAATGGGTGCCCTTGATGATCCAATGACTGAGGATGAAATCAAACTCTCCGGAGGACTGATGCGAGTTAATCACACCGGTGAGATCTGTGCGCAAGGCCTTTACAACGGTCAAGCTGTATTTGCTTCAAGTCCAGAGACCGCCGAGGCGTTAACCAAGGCTGCCAATGAAGAGCTTGACCATCTGGCATGGTGTAGGGAACGACTGGACGAATTGGGCGCCAAACCCAGTCTACTCGACCCTTTGTGGTATACCGCTTCGTTCGCCCTAGGGGCTGGCGCAGCACTTATCTCAGACAAAATTTCGCTCGGTTTTGTCCACGCAACGGAAAAAAACGTTGAACGTCACTTGAAGGAGCATCTCGAACGACTTCCAGACAGTGACCATGCGTCTCGACAAATTCTTAAGCACATGCTTGTCGATGAAATCCGACATGGCGAGGAGGCACTAAGCCAGGGTAGCGAAGAACTCCCGAAGCCGGTCCAACGGCTCATGTGGGAAGGTGCGAAACTCATGACGACAACTGCAGAACGCATCTGATCAAAGTGGCTTATTCAACGACACTACAAGCAAATTCAGAGGAAAAAGCCCAGGAGCGGGGAATCCGCTTTGACCACTAAGACAATAATGTCACCCGATGACTCAATTCAATGCCTGCGTCTTCCAGCATTCTCGATGCGGAACAATATTTTTCTGCAGATAACGTAACGGCCCGCTCGACCTTACCTTGATCTAGGTTGTCGCCCGACACATGAAAGTCCATGGTGATTTTTGTAAATACTGCGGGCACTGTATCCGCGCGTTTGGCCTCGAGAAAACACTCGCACGAAGTAACGTTTTGCCGTTGCTTTTTCAAGATTGTAATAACATCAAAACTCGCACAACTCCCGAGTCCCATCAGGATGAGTTCCATTGGCCGAGGCCCAATATTACATCCGCCATGCTCTGGAGCCCCATCGACAACCATCGCATGGCCAGAGCCACTCTCCGCCACGAAGGATACTTCTTGATGCCAAGAGACACGTGATTTCATTGATTCACCCACTCCTTTAAGCGCTTGAGCTCAGCCGCGAGCTCCGCTTCATGAATTTGTAACAACTGTCGTCGCGCCGCATCGTGTTCTCTTCGAATTGTTGCGTCAATTTGTTGTCGCGCCTCCCCAAACGGCATCGTGAGGATGGCTCCGCTCACTTCATCAAACCGAGTCAATTCAAGAGCGGAAAGCCAGTTCTCCTGATGCGCATCGAGCAGCACCCGAATCCGTAGCACACACTCGGAACGGTCCACCTGATCTGTCAGATAAGAATCAATCAAAATGTGAATGCCCAACAACGCATCTCGTCTCGCTTGTGCTCGTTGATGCGCGAGCGTTTTGACCTGACGCGTCAGCGACCAGGCATACCAGCCAAGGCCTGCAACGATGAGAATCGCGAGAGCAATTAGCCAAAGCATTAATAAAGATCCTGAAACAATCCTGTTAGAGCAACACCTGGGTCAGGCTGTCGCATGAAGGCCTCACCGACCAGGAATCCATAAATGCCGTGTGCATGCATCAATTCGACATCTTTCGTCTGCACTATTCCCGATTCGGTGATGAGTAATCGATCGTCTGGAATGTGTTGCAACAGATCAAGTGTTACCTGAAGCCTAGTTTCGAATGTATGCAGGTTTCGATTATTGATACCGATTAGCTGATTATCCAGTGCAAGCGCACGCTCAAGTTCACGTTCGTCATGCACCTCTATCAATACATTGAGACCGACAGACAATGCGGTGTCATGCAAGCGCCTTAAATCGACATCATCGAGCGCAGCCACGATTAATAAAATACAATCCGCACCCAAGACTCGTGATTCAATAATTTGGTAAGGATCGACCATAAAATCCTTTCGGATGACTGGGAGATTGCATGCCCTGCGTGCCGCCTGCAAATCATCATCAGACCCCTGAAAGAAGTCCTGGTCAGTTAGGATGGATAAACAACATGCTCCTGCTCTTTCATATTGTTGCGCATGAAGTGCCGGCTGAAAGTCAGCTCTCAATAAACCCTTCGATGGCGAAGCACGCTTAATTTCCGCAATCACCGCCGATTTTCGAGCCATCGCCTGTTTGACAAGTCGATCAATAAACCCGCGCGTTTCATCCTGATCCGCTAGCATGCTTTTGAGTTCGTTAATCGATCGTTTTGACTGACGATCCGCAACTTCTTGACGCTTCCTGACAATGATCCGATCTAAAATTGTTGCCGAACAACTCATGGATTATTCGCCTTTCAATTCTTGTGTTAGACGCACGAGTGCCTCAAATTTTTGCATGGCCTCGCCAGACTCAATCACTTCCCAGGCCGCCTCAACACCATCCTCAAGCGAATGCGCACAGCCCGCTGTATAAATTGCTGCACCTGCATTTAAGGCCACGATATCTGACGCAGGATGATCATCAGCCACTAGTGCCATTTTGATCAGCTCAAGCGATTGTTCAGCGGTCTCAACAATCAACTCATCGCGGTCACTTAACTCGAGGTCAAAGTCTTGTGGTTTGATTCGATACTCGCGGATACGTCCATCTTTCAATTCAGCAACCCGGCTGGCTGCTGACACACTCAACTCATCGAGCCCATCCTCTGATCGAACCACTAATACATGGCGAGATCCAAGTCGATGTAGGACTTCCGCCAAGGGTGTTAACAACATTTCATCAAAGACACCCAGTACTTGGTTCGGTGCACCGGCAGGATTGGTCAAAGGTCCCAGCACATTGAAGATCGTTCGCATCGCGAGCTCTTTGCGTGGACCAATCGCGTAACGCATTGCGGAATGGTGTGCAGGAGCAAACATGAACCCAACACCCAGGGTCTCGATACAGTTTTTCACTTGATCAGCATCCAGATCTAAGCTAACACCCGCAGCCTCAAGAACATCCGCTGATCCTGACTGCGAGGAAACAGAACGGTTACCATGCTTCGCAACTCGTCCACCGGCAGCGGCGACCACAAATGCGGATGCAGTTGATACATTAAAAATATTTGCGCCATCTCCGCCTGTTCCACAAGTATCAACCAAAAATTCTTTGGGGACATCGACCTTTTGAGAGAGTTCACGCATGACACTCGCAGCGCCGACGATTTCGTCAATAGTCTCGCCTTTCATTCTGAGACCCATCAGTAACGCTCCAATCTGAGCGTCTGTAGCTTCGCCTGTCATGATCGATCGCATAACGGCAATCATTTCCTCAGAATGAAGATCATGCTTTGCGCATACAGTCGCGATCGCCTCTTGGATGGTCATGACCACTCTCCCCCTCTTACTGCAAGAAAATTACGTAGCAACTCATGACCCTGTTGACTTGCAATTGATTCAGGATGGAACTGTACACCTTCAACCGTCAGTTGTTTGTGACGAATACCCATTATCACCTCAGGTTCGTCCGATTCATCATGACTCCAAGCCGTGATCTCGAGGCCATCAGGCACAGTCGCCGGATCAATGACCAAGGAATGATACCGTGTTTGAACCAGAGGCTGATTCAGACCCAAAAATACGCCCTCCCCATCATGATGAATCGAACTGGTTTTGCCATGTATCACTTTCGGAGCGCGAATGATGGAGCCTCCAAATGCTTGACCAATGGCTTGGTGCCCCAAACACACACCAAGCAATGGGACCTTTCCTGAAAAATGTTCAATGACTTGTATGCTGATTCCAGCCTGGTCTGGATCACATGGACCCGGACTGACCACAACATGATCCGGTTTAAGTGCAATCAACTCATCTAAAGTGAACTGATCATTGCGGATAGTTGTGACCGTCTCACCGAGCTCTCCGAAGTACTGCACGAGGTTATAAGTGAAGCTATCGTAATTATCGATCATTAGTAACATCGTCTAGCTCCTTACCATCGGACCTTTGAGGTCCTTGAATCCTGTTAATGCAGCGTTTGCTGCCCGAATAACCGCCCGACCCTTATTCAACGTTTCTGTCCATTCAGACTGCGGGACCGAATCAGCAACTAGACCAGCGCCTGCTTGAATGTGCATCACGCCACCCTTAATCACGGCAGTACGAATTGCAATTGCTGTATCCATATTGCCTGACCAACCAAGGTAGCCAATAGCGCCACCATATATTCCTCGACGGACAGGCTCGAGTTGATTGATTAATTCCATGGCGCGCACCTTGGGTGCACCTGATAATGTTCCAGCAGGTAAACACGCTTTTAAAACGTCCAACGCACTCACATCAGGGCGAACTTTACCTTCGACATGGCTGACAATATGCATGACGTGCGAATAGCGTTCGACTACCATGTTATCCGTCAATTCCACAGAACCAATTTCAGCGACGCGCCCAACATCATTACGACCCAGGTCGATCAACATTAAATGCTCACTGATCTCTTTTGGATCTGCCATTAACTCGTTTTCAAGTGCCACATCTTCTTCTTGTGTTTTCCCACGTGGTCGAGTGCCTGCAA
The DNA here is from genome assembly GCA_902558075.1 of uncultured Litorivicinus sp. Lineage (GTDB taxonomy): Bacteria > Pseudomonadota > Gammaproteobacteria > Pseudomonadales > Litorivicinaceae > HIMB30. The sequence continues at coordinate 44,703 of CACECO010000001.1, forward strand.
TTGGGCGCACTGACACATGGCCATCCTCCAAGCGCGCAAGTATCTCTGGAGATGAGCCAACAATATGTGTGTCATCCAAATTAAGGAAGTACATATATGGCGAAGGATTTAAGACTCGTAATGCACGATAAAGGGATAAAGGACTTTCGGCATACGGAACAGAAATTCGCTGGCTCAGAACCGTCTGCATCACGTCTCCAGCTTGAATGTACTCTTTGACGTCTTTTACTGCTGTTTTAAACGCATTTTTTTCTAAGCTGTACTGATAATCAGCTTCAGCGATTGGTTCGTGTTCAGTGGGATAAAAAGCGGACGGATCCATGGCGGATGCGAGGTCATCCAACATATACTCTAATCGTTCACGTGCTGTTTCGTAAGCACCTGCCTCCTGCGGGTTCGCGTGTGTGATCAACGTCAGCATCCCCGACAAGTTATCAAACACGACAACGTCATCAGACCGCATCAAAATAATGTCTGGAGAGCCGATCGGATCGTTGTTAGGGAGCGTTTTTGCGACTCGCGGCTCTACGAATTGAATCGTGTCATAGCTAAAATAGCCAACGAGACCCCCTGTAAACTTAGGTAAATCTAACTCCTCAACAACCCAAGGGGGGGTTTCTCCTAATCGGACTTGATAATCGGATATCCAAGTCAAAGGATCTTCTGACTCAATAATTTCGACGACTTCGTCACGCTCAAACCGAGTGATTCGGGGACCGTTGACTTCAATCCGCTCACGAGAGGGAAGACCGATACATGAATAACGACCCCAGGTCTCGCCTCCAGTTACTGATTCAAGCAAGTATGACCATGGGCGATTGGCGAGTTTCAGATAACACGATAATGGCGTTTCCATATCCGCAAGTCGTCTCACAGCGACAGGAACACGGGTGAGATCCAATTTTCGATACCTATCAAATTGTTCAGGTGTCATTAACGATTAATTCCATCAAGTCGTGGATCACACGGTCTGCTCCGCAGCTCGAAACATCTAAATCTCCGGCGTATCCAAAACTGACCAAGATTGAGGTGACTCCCGCCGCCTTGGCTGCTCCCAAGTCTGCTTTGCTATCACCAATGAGACAAGCTTCATGGGGAGCTCTGCCCAAATCAGCTAGTGCTTTCTGCACCATATCAGGTTCCGGCTTTTTCGTCGGCAAATCATCGCCCGCAACAATGCTGTCAAACACATCTTGCAAACGAAAAGCAGGCAACATCAATTCCACAAAGCGCCGCGGTTTGTTGGTCACCAAGCCGACCTGCTTCCCCTTGGCGTTAAGTGTCTCGATGAGCTCTGTTGCGCCTGAATACAACACCGACGTTTCAGCGCAAATTGGCTCGTATTCTTCCAGAAAAACTGAGAGAAGCAGGCGGCACAAGGGTGATTTCATTGTGATAGTGTCATCGTTAGTGACATGCCTCACAGCTTGCTCAACCAGAGCGCCAGCACCATGGCCAACCATTTGCGTCCCAAGTTTGAGCCCGACACCCGGCAGTCCTGCTCGTTTAAGTGCACGATCCAGAGCGCGCGTAAGATCGGGCGCACTATCAACCAATGTGCCATCAAAATCGAAGAGATAAGCTTGCATATTTGCGGATCCAAACCGTCGGAAAGTGCGAAAACATATCATTGTTTAGGCGGCCAAGCACCCTAAGGCCTAGGCAACATGCATCAGACTCAACTATGATCGGGTTTCAGGTCTAAAAGTGAATCTATGAATTATTCAAAGTTACCTCGATCGATCGCACTGAGCATATTGGCCATGAGCACTGGTATCGCTCACAGCGCTGAACAAACTGCTGCGACAACTGATCAAACTGCTGCGGCAATTGATTGGGTTGTCGATACCTCTGGAACTTATCTATGTCAAGGGTACTACAGGTCTCCATTTGTCGAAGGATCTCGAGGTGAAGATCTCAACGCAGAAGCCGAACATACCGATTACGATGGCGACGACAGGGTCATTTTGACCGGTAATGTATTCGTTAGTCGAAATGATTTTCAACTCGAGGCCGATCGTGTGTCATTTTTGGCATCCACTGGGGATGGTGATGCCGAGGGGAATATCAAAATCAGACGACCAAACTCGTTGCTCGTCGGTGAAACGGCATCGGTCAATGTGCGGACAAATGCGTTTGACTTAAAAAATTCGTCCTTCGTCACACACCAAAATCGGCTGAGAGGAGAATCAGAATTCGCAATTGGGGCTCCAAACGGTGACATTCGGGTTGTTAACGGGACCATCACATTCTGTGAACCCGATGTCAACTCATGGGATTTGCAGGCGGACCAGATTTATTTGGATCAATCTTCCGGGCGCGGATGGGCGAGCGATGTCATCGTACGCGTCAAAGCGATTCCGGTGTTTTACACTCCCGCTTTGGGTTTTCCCCTCGATGATCGGCGTCTAAACGGATTTCTCTTCCCAAGTTACTCTGTCGGCTCGACGTCGGGTACGGAAATCGTGACTCCATTTTATTGGAATCTTGCACCCAACTATGACTTATTGATTCAACCTCGATTCATGACGGCCCGTGGAACAGCGATTGGCTTACATGGGCGTTATCTGTTTGAAGACTTCAGCTTATTTGAAGCAAAAACAGAGCAACTGCCAGATGACAAAGTAGCAGGAACGGATCGCCATATTTCAAAGCTCGCCTTGACCAGTGATCCATCAAAACCAGTTATTTGGAACATAGCTTACGAAGACACATCGGACGGGACATACCAAAATGATTTCGACAATTTTGCTGATCTCTCCGACGAGCAACAGCTGATATCATCAATCGGCGCGACCGTTCGTGGAGACAACTGGAGCGCTGGATGGCTAATCGACCGGGTTGATGTTGTTGATCCATCCATAACGGGCTCGGTAGTCAAGTTTTCTCGTCAACCACAATTGACTGGATCTTGGGCCAATTACAGTGAGGATTGGAATATATTTGCTTCAGGCGATGCAACTGACTTCACACGAACCACAACGGGGCTATCAAGTTCAGATCCATCTGAAGGCCGTCGTCTCTCTTCAGATTTAAAAGCCGAATACCCCATGTCACGTGCGTTCGGGTCGCTGACTCCGGCGGCTCTTGGGTTCGCGCGCTGGTCAGAGGCAACCGCAGGCGCAACAACACAAGATAATGCGTATTTCACCTATGGTGCCTCACTCGATGGAAGCCTTAATTTCGAAAAGTTCGGTGAAAACGGTTCACTGTATGAAATCATGCCGCGCGCGAAGCTGTTGATTCGCGAACCAAATGAAGATCCGACGGTTGTCAAATTCGATACACCTGATACCGCAAACGAAACAGATATGGTCAGTCAAATTTTCTTAGATAACCCGATCTCTGGAGGTGACTTCGTTGGTGATACCCGGGAGATGGCTCTATCTCTTACTTCCCGGGGCGTTAACGGTAATGGCATCGAAATATACCGCGTAACTGCCGGACGAACACTGTTCCTTCAGGATCGTGGGATTACTCTTTCAGGCAGTCCGGAAACCACGGAACAAGGACCTTTGGTTGTCGAATCACACGTACGCCTTGCTGAGTCATTTAACTGGAAAACGCGCTTCACTTCTGTCGCCGATGGCGAAACCATGGATACAGCAACCAACGAATTGAAATATCGATCTTCTGACACAGAGTATGTCACACAACGTATCGTTTGGGACAATGACTCAGCGATTCGAACCGATTTGTATGTATCGAATCAGCTCAGCCTAGAATGGCGTTTTCTGGCAGGCCTGCAATGGGAACCGAACACTGAAGAACGCGTCAATCAGGTGGTTGGTGTTGAATACGAAAGCTGTTGTTGGCGTGCAGCGGTAGTTCATGCCTATGAGCGTGACCGAGTCACGTCGACAGAAGGCGGGCACTCGGTGAAACTACAACTTGAACTCAAAGGACTCGGCGTCCTAAGTCGCGGGGCTTCCTCAATTATGGAACGGTTATTGGAAGGTTATGAACTCTCTGAAGCTCGATATTAAGTGTGTACTCTCCACTCTGGTATTCAGCGGCATGCTGGGGGTTGCTGAAGCGCGAGTAATCGACAAAATTATCGCTGAAGTAGACTCCGGTGTCGTTCTTTCGAGTGATATCGAGACCCGACTAAATGATCTTCAGACTCAAGCTGAGTTGCGCGGCAATACCATTGAGATGACTGATGAACTGCGTCAACAGGTACTCGAGCGGTTAATTCTTGAGCAAGCACAAATTGAAGTCGCCAAACGCCGCGGTTTACAGATTGATGATGCTCGCGTCAACGAGACGCTGTTGCAGATTGCCAAAAATCGAGATACTGATTTACTTGGATTAAAGAACGCGATCGAATCTGAAAGGAAGAGCTTCGCTGTTTTTCGAGAGCAGATTCGCCGCGAATTGTTGATTAACGCGGTTCGCGATCGCGAGGTTCGTAGTCGGATTCGGATCAGCGACTCAGAGCTTGAACGGTTTATGGAAACAACCGGTGGACAGATCAGTACTGCGCCTGAACTCCTCCTTAGTCAAATCGTGGTCGGGCTACCAAACCGCGCGAGCCCTGAGTTAATTCCGCAAGCAGAACAAAAAGCGGTTCAAATCCGCGATGCGCTCCTCAAAGGCGCTCCGTTCGGACAGATGGCAGCCCGCTATTCGGACGCTCCAGAGGCGAGTCAAGGTGGAGACCTTGGGTGGAGAAATATTCTCGAACTGAACCCTGTCTTTGCCGACGCATTGGCAGACGCGAAAAAAAATACATTAATTGGGCCAATCCGATCGCCAGGTGGTTTTCATTTGATCGCTGTTCGCGATCGGCGCGGAGACCAGTCAGTTGTCATCACCGAATATCGCGCACGTCATATTCTGATCAAACCTGATGCAGTGCGATCACCTGAAAAAGCGGAAGCCCTCGCCCAAAACGTCGGCCGTGAATTACAGGATGGCGCTGATTTTGCGGAACTTGCTCGACGGTTTTCTGAGGATCCACTGAGTGCAGCGAAAGGTGGTGATCTCGGATGGGTTCGAGCGGATCAATTAGTACCTGGTTTTGCGAGTGTTATGACAGAACTGCCTCTCAATACTCTTAGCGAAGTGGCTCATAGCCGTTTCGGCTATCATTTGATCGAAGTCCTAGAGACCCGTGAATCTGACATTTCTGAGGAACAGATGAAAAATCGCGCGCGTCAAATTTTGACTGAGCGTAAGTTTTCACAAGAACTCGACTCTTGGCTCCGCCAAGTTCGGGTGGATGCATTTGTCGAAATAAAGTCATGAATCCGCTTGCCATTACACCTGGTGATCCCGGCGGTATTGGACCAGATCTCTGTATTCAAGCGGCCATCGATGGCGAACTCCAAGGAGTCGTCATCGCAGACCCCGAAATCATGAAACGTCGCGCAGCTATCCTCGACCTTCCCGTCAGTATTGTGGACGCTGACCACTACAAGCCAGACCGTACCCAAGGGGTGATCTATGTTGATGCAGTGGCAGCGACTAATCCCATCAACGAACCTGGTGTTTCGGATCCGATAAACGCTGGCTATTGTTTGCAGTCGATTAAACATGCCCTCACCGGCATTCAACAGCAACGCTTCCGTGCTCTTGTGACCGGACCCCTGAATAAAGCAACGATACGCGATGGTGGTTTCGAATCATTTACTGGGCACACAGAATTCTTGAGAGATTTTTATGGTCTATCTGAGGTTGTGATGATGTTGGCATCAAACGACTGTCGCGTTGCCCTAGTAACCACCCACCTGCCACTGACTGAGGTCTCCAAAGTCATCACACGAGAGCGGATTGAATCGGTGACCAACATTGTAATTAGGGCGTTCAATGAGGTGTTTCGACTGCCAAATCCACGGATACATGTGCTTGGGTTAAACCCTCATGCGGGTGAAGACGGACATCTGGGTCGAGAGGAAATTGACATTATTCGGCCTGCTCTTGAAGCATTGCGAGTTAAGCATCCGCACGTCCATCTCGAAGGACCCTTACCCGCTGATACAGCATTCACACCAGAACTCCGAGCGCAGGCCGATTGCCATATCGCGATGTACCATGATCAAGGACTTCCAGTGGTGAAATATCAAGGATTCGGTGATTCAGTCAATATCACTCTCGGACTCCCGATCGTTCGAACGAGCGTCGACCATGGGACTGCACTGAATTTGGCCGGAAGAGGGTTGGCGAGCACTGGAGGACTAGTCGCGGCAATCCAGGAGGCCAATCGGTTGACCGCTCAAATCGCCTAAACAATCCCTGCCTCAGGTACACTTCAATTTTTGCGGGAAGTAACGTGTCCAAACAACTCGCCCGATCAGCACGGAAACGTTTTGGTCAGAACTTTCTGATCGATGGTCGCGTGGTTGACGCAATTTTAGCCTCAATCACCGCGTCTTCTTCAGACACTATTGTTGAAATCGGCCCGGGTCATGGGGCAATTACCGAAGGTTTATACGCCTCTCAATGCGATCTCATTCTTATCGAGTTGGATCGCGATTTAGTACCCGGACTGCTGGCGAGCTTTGTCAGTCAGTCCCCAGAGCGGTGCCGGCTTCTCAACAAAGATGTTCTGAAAGTGGACTTCACTCGATTAGGCAGTGCCCTGCGGATTGTCGGTAATCTGCCGTATAACATCTCAACTCCCTTACTATTCAAGCTTCTAGAACGTGGCGATCAGATTCAAGATATTCACGTGATGCTGCAAAAAGAGGTCGTCAATCGGATCGCAGCTGCGCCTGGTGAATCGGCCTATGGTCGGCTGGGCGTCATGATACAGGCAACTGCGCATGTTGAATCGTTGATCGATGTACCGCCTGAATGCTTTGCACCACCGCCAAAAGTCAATTCTGGTGTCATTCGGATTATTCCCGATGCGAATAAACGCGCATTGATTGAGTCAATGGATACACTAGCGCTCCTAGTTCGCCAGGCATTTAGTCAGCGGCGTAAGACGCTGAAAAATAACCTCAAAAATCTTCTGAACTTAGAAGATTTTGAAATCCTCGGTATTAATCCAACTGATCGACCAGAACGTCTGTCTGTGGGAACCTACGTGGAACTGGCTAACTATTTGGGTCGTAGACAAGGAAACGTGTGATGCAGGATTTAAGATACCAAGTAGAAGTCAATGCACAGGCCACCTATATAGCGGCCCAATCCAACCCATCCGATGGGCGTTTTGTATTTACTTATACGGTGACTATTGAAAATAACGGGACATTGCCAGCACAACTGTTACATCGTTATTGGAAAATTACCGATGGTGAAGGCGGAGTTCGAGAGGTCCATGGAGACGGTGTGGTTGGGGAACAACCAACCATCGTTCCAGGCGATGAGTTCACCTATACCTCTGGAGCAATCCTCGAAACCGCAATCGGAACGATGGAAGGTCACTTTGAAATGGTTGCCTCAGATGGCGAAATTTTCAAAGCGAAAATCCCGGTATTTACGCTGTTAAATCCGGGAGCACTGCACTGATGGCCACCTATGTGGTTGGAGATGTTCAAGGCTGTTGGGGCGCTTTTCAGAGGCTACTCTCTGCCCTATCTTTTGACCCTCGAAATGATCACATGGTTTTCGCTGGTGACTTGATCGCGCGTGGGGACGATTCATCTGCTGTGATGCAGTGGGTATTAGATCATCACGATGCGTGCTCAGCTGTTCTTGGTAATCACGACCTTAACTTTTTAGCCGTAGCATCAGGGCTTCGCGAAGCAAAACCGAAAGACCGAACCCAACAACTTGTCGACTCAGTCATCTGTGAGGATGTGATCAATTGGTACCGTCAATGCCCTCTAGCGAGGGATTTTCCCAAGCATAATGCCATCGTGATTCATGCCGGTATCTGGCCGCAGTTTGACAGGGATACGCTGCTTTCAGAAATCCAGTTGGTTCATCAACGACTGTGTGGCGATGCCTGGGTCGAGTCTCTTCAATCAATGTACGGCGATACACCTGTTCACTTCTGTGATGCGCAAACAAATGACGAAAAAGCACGCTTTTTAATTAATGCCTGCACACGAATGCGCTTTGTTGACTCCCGCACGCTGGCACTTGATTTCAATTGCAAAGATGCACCCGAACTTGCACCAACCGATTTATCCCCATGGATGGATGCACCTGGGCGAGTGACCATTGATCGACAGATCATTTTTGGTCATTGGGCGACCCTGAACGGTCGCAGAAACGATCCGGACATGATTGCCTTAGATACTGGTTGTGTATGGGGTGGCTACCTCACAGCCATTCGACTCGATGATCGTCAATTGGTACAGGTGGCGTCTGGTGTCTGATTTAAAATGCCTTTTTGCTCCACTAGCAGGTATCGATCTTGACCATTTAGAGATCTACGTGGTGGGTGGAGCCGTTCGTGACTCGTTACTTGGACTGACTCCGAAAGATGTTGATTTCGTTGCAGTCGGGACGACTCCTGAAACATTCCTGGAACTCGGCTTCCAAAAAGTCGGACAGGATTTTCCTGTATTTTTGCATCCGAAAAGCCATACCGAAATAGCGCTTGCTAGGACTGAGCGGAAGACGCGCAAGGGCCATACTGGTTTTATTGTGTATGCAGATCCTACTGTATCATTGGAAACGGATCTCCTACGCCGCGACTTCACAATCAATGCCATGGCCGTGTCTCGAAACGGTGACCTGATCGATCCGCATGGTGGGAAGAAGGATCTTCAATCACAACAATTACGTCACGTTTCTGAGGCTTTCTCAGAAGATCCATTGCGCATTCTCCGGGGTATTCGCTTCCTTGCACAACTTGGTGTCTTTGAATTTCAAATCGCACCAGAAACCAGATCAATGATGCAGTCGATGTCACCGTGTCTGGTTGAACTCTCTGTCGAACGTATTATCGCCGAACTCGATAAAACGCTCTCATCGAGTCACCCCCATTTGGGACTTCAACACCTCTCTAATCTCGGAATAACTAATGTGCTTGTGCCTGCGCTTGAAACGGTACCGGACCAGTTTCTGTGTCAATCAACTGACGCACGTTTGGCAGAATGGATGATTCTGAATCAGCCGACAATCGAATGTATTGAACAATATGCAAAAGAATTTCGGTTGACCAATAAACGCACGGCTTTTTTGAAGGCTGTAACCCGCTTAAAAGATTTAGCGTTTGACGACGCAGCACTATGTCTCAATGTATTCGCTCAACTCGGCTGGTTACGAGGAAACCAACCCGATGAGGGTATTGACCAGTTGCTTGTTGAATTTGCTCAATCAGTTCAAATGACGGTCCCGATCGGACGCTGGTTTGAGATCCGACAACGGGTTCGGCAGATCTCTGCCGAACAATTCACTATACAAGGGCTGAGTGGTCAAGCCCTCGGCGAGGCAATTTATGCCGAACGCTTCAGTGTTCTTTCGACCGAAATCTCCGCACCGGGTACCGCTCCTGGCTTGTAAAGTCTGCCTGTGACCTCAGCTACTCGGTCATCCCACAAAACGATTTTCAGAAGATCGGTCAAGCGTTTTTCGATCAAGTTACAGTGTTCGCGCGCGGCTGCAGCCTGGATGTCACGACACAACGCACCATAATCCAGCGTGTTTTCAAGATCATCAGACTCAGCGGCATCCGAAAGTGAAATTGTGATGACCAAGTCTAGATATAAAGGCTGCGGAATTTCTTTTTCATATGAGTACACCCCGATCAATGAAAGCAGCGGGAGTCTTGAAACATATATAGTATCCATTACGACACCTTCGGTAGTTCGCTTAAAGGCCAACGAGGCCGAATTACCGTAGCAAGTGTGGGGTCAATCTGTCCGTGACTTAACCGCATTAGGCCGGCAAAGGCGATCATCGCACCATTGTCTGTGCAAAATTCAGGTGCCGGATATGCCACCTGAATTCCAGATGTTTCGAGCAACTTCAACGTTTGGCGTAATAATCGATTCGCACTAACACCACCTGACATCACAAGTGCTCGTGCTCCTGTTTCTGCAATCGCTCGCTCGCACTTGATCACGAGAGTATCAACTACCGCCTGTTGGAAGCTAGCGGCCAAATCTGCTTTTGCTTGCTCATCTAGTTGATCTGTTTTGACTAAACGACGCGCTTCAGTCAGCACTTGCGTCTTCAGCCCAGAAAAGCTGAAATCACACCCCGGCCGGTCAGTCATTGGACGCGCGAAACGAAAACGGGTTGCATCGCCATTGTCAGCCAAGGCCGCGATTTTAGGACCACCCGGATACCCCAATTGGAGTAATTTGGCAGTTTTATCGAAAGCTTCACCGGCTGCATCGTCAAGCGTCGTTCCTAATAATTCATAATCACCAATGCCTCGGACCAGAATCAGTTGCGAATGTCCTCCACTGACCAACAAAGCAACAAAAGGTGTTGGAAGGTCAGGAGTTTCCATTAGCGGTGCAAGGAGATGACCCTCCATATGATGAATCCCAAGCGCAGGCCGACCCAGCGAAAAGGCGAGCGACTTGCCAAAAGTGGCCCCGACCAACAATGCGCCCAGGAGACCTGGACCTGTTGTGTAAGCGACTGCATCGACATCAACCAAATCCAAACCTGAAGCGGCAACGGTCTCATCAACCAGAGGACGGAGATAACGTATATGGTCGCGTGAAGCAAGCTCGGGAACAACCCCGCCGTATCGCGCGTGAACATCGATTTGACTATGAACGCGATGCGCCATCAGCCCATCCTGCTGACTGTAAATCGCGATTCCAGTCTCATCACATGAAGTTTCAATCCCTAAGACAAGCATCTGGTTCCCTTTTTCTCTCGACACTGGTAATCTTTCGCGCCCCGACTCGGGATACCAAGTGTAAAACTAGTTTAATTTAAGGATGGGTGGATTTTAATGCCTGCGGTAAAAATTAAAGACAACGAGCCCTTTGATGTAGCACTCCGTCGCTTCAAGCGTGCATGCGAAAAAGCTGGCGTTCTCTCTGAAGTTCGTCGTCGTGAGTGTTACGAAAAGCCAACAACTCTTCGCAAGCGAGCGGCTGCGGCGGCTGTCAAGCGTCATTTAAAAAAGGTTTCTCGCGAGACCAAAAAATTCGAACGTCTCTATTAATCACTGAGGTGTTCGCGTGAGTCCACTCAAGAACTCTCTCACTGAAGCCATGAAAGATGCTATGCGGGCGAAAGCAAAATTTCGTCTGGGTGTAATCAGAATGACACTCGCTGAAATCAAACGTGTTGAAGTGGATGAACGTGTTGATGTCGACGATGCGCGTTGTCTCGCCATCATCGATAAAATGTCGAAGCAACGTCGTGATGCAGCCAATCAATTTGTTGATGGTGGGCGCCAGGATCTTGCCGACAACGAATTAGCGGAAGTTGAAGTACTCAAAGAATTCCTTCCAGCACAGCTCACCGACGCCGAAATTATATCGCTTATCGATAAGGCAATTGCCACAACGGGCGCTTCTGGTCCCCAAGGCATGGGCCAAGTGATGGGACAATTAAAACCTCAGGTCCAGGGGCGTGCTGACATGCAGGTGATCAGTATACTGGTCAAAGAGCGCCTCAGTTAAATTCGATCTTCAAATTCAGATACACTCTCAACACTCAACTAAACTTTCGGGTATCAAGTGGCTAGACGAATTCCTGATTCATTTATCGAAACACTGACCGACCGCCTCAATATCGTTGATGTGATCAGCACTCGTGTGACGCTGAAAAAGTCAGGCCGTGAGTATCAGGGCCGCTGCCCCTTCCACGATGACTCATCTCCTTCCTTTTCAGTCAGCTCTGATAAACAGGTATATCACTGCTTCGGCTGTGGCGCTTCAGGCGGACTGATTAGTTTTGTGATGGAATATGACAAAGTCGATTTTATTAGTGCGATTGAAACCTTAGCATCACTGGCCGGTCTCGAAGTTCCAACAGAAGCGGCCGATCCCGAATCCGGACAGCGTAAAGCGCTCTACGCGATCATAGAACAGGCAGATCGAGCATTCAGAAAGGCTTTGAAGTCCAATCCAAATCGAGAGCGCGCAGTAAGTTATTTGAAAGGTCGTGGCCTGACAGGACTAATCGCTCACCGATTCGGCCTCGGATACGCGCCGGATGGGTGGTGTTTTTTGTTCGATCAACTTGGCACTGAAACGCAAACAAAAAAGCTGCTGCTCGGTGCTGGTCTCACTGTTGTGAATTCGCAGGGGCGAGAATACGACCGGTTTCGAGAGCGGGTGATGTTCCCAATTCGAGACATCCGGGGACGGACCATCGCATTCGGAGGCCGTGTTCTCGACGAGAGTAAGCCCAAATATCTAAATAGCCCTGAGACAAAACTATTTCATAAAAGCGACACGTTGTATGGCCTCTATGAGGCCCGCCAGGCATGCCGATCATTGGACCGCGTGTTGGTTGTTGAAGGTTATATGGATGTGGTTGCGTTGGCACAATTTGGGATCGACTTCGCCGTCGCAACACTCGGAACTGCTTTGACAGCCCAACATCTCGATCGACTCAGTAGGCAAACAGCGCAAGTCATTATCTGCTTTGATGGAGATCAAGCCGGCCGCATAGCTGCAAAACGCGCATTGGATGGTCTGCTCCCCTTTTTAAGCGATGAATTCAGTATTCAATTTTTATTTTTACCCGACGGTCATGATCCCGATTCACTGGTTCGTCATGAAGGAACCGATGCCTTTCTCAGTCGATTAAACGAAGCACTTCCTGCATCGGAAGCGCTGATCAGCCTACTCTCCGATGAAGTTGATATGAGAAAGATCGATGGACGCGCTCGACTTACCGCACTCGCATTACCAAAAATTGCAAAGATTCCGACGAGTATCTATCGCTCACTGATGCTCGATTCATTAAGTGAACTGTCAGGGACTCGTCGGGCCGATCTCGATGCACGATTGCGAGATCTTCAGATCGAGCCGTTTAGTGTGGAAGTACAACTGGGCGAAATACCGACCTCTGAAACAACGATGAAGATCGATGCCGAAATGATGAGCTTTGAATCATTGAGACACAGCGAAGATGGGCAACACGAGGATTTTTCAGATCACGTTGAAGCGCCAATCGTAATGGAAACTCCAACTGAGGTGGCATCGAAAATCCAATTTCCAGATCCCGATAAACCGGAACCACTTGCAAATCGATTGCTGTGGCTTGTATTACAAAATCCAATGCTCCTGACTGAGCCAGTCCCTATTCCTGAACGAAGCCGCCTCCTTAATATTCATGCGCTCGCTGAAGTTTCCAATTGGATCGTTCAAACCGATAAACCAACGACCGCAGGATTAGTAGGGCACTTCAGCGGGACAGAGCTTGGTCGATTACTGTCAAAATTGCTAAATAGAGAAGCACTGTTCAGTGAGAACGCTTATGAAGCAGAATTAAATGATGGCCTCAATCAACTGAAAAAACAGTTGGTGACGGAGTCGATGAAGCTTTTGGCAGAAGACGCGAAGCGGGGGAAAATTTCCACTGAAGACTTGCATCAGGCACTCACAGCACATAAAAAATAATGAAAATCGGTCCGGAATCCGTGTATAATCTGCGGCCTTTTTCACAACACATTTCTTAGGTCAGTTCATGGCAGAAAAACCGTTAGAACAGGAACTCACGCAAACCGAGCAACGTCAATCGCGTCTTAAAGAGTTGATTGCAAAGGGTAAGGAACAAGGATACCTCACCTACGCTGAGGTGAATGATCACCTCCCCGAGGAAATTGCAGATCCTGATCAGGTTGAAGATATCATCCGTATGATCGGAGATATGGGGATCGCGGTTGGTGAAGAAGCACCTGACGACGATCAACTTCTCCTCGGTGAAAATTCTGCAGCAACTGATGATTCAGCTGCTGAAGAGGCAGCGGCTGCGCTTGCTTCTGTGGAAAATGACGTGGGTCGTACAACGGATCCTGTCCGTATGTATATGCGTGAAATGGGTACGGTTGAGCTCCTCACGCGCGAAGGCGAGATCGTAATCGCTAAACGAATTGAAGAAGGCATCCGTGAAGTTATGCAAGCCATGGCCTACTACCCTGGCATTGTTGAATCGGTGCTTGCGATCTACGACCGAATTCAGTCGGAAGAAGGACGTATGTCTGACCTACTCGCCGGTTTCTTGGATCCAGATCCGGCAGATGAAGAGCCTGTTGACGCTGCCTCAACCGAAGATGTGAGTGATCAAGACTTCGACGACTCAGATTCAAACAATGATGACGACTCAGACGATAGTGATGAGAGAGAGGGAGATACGGGCCCCGATCCTGAAGAAGTCAGGGCACGCTTTGAAGCACTCCGGATAAACCTCGCCAAAGCCGAAAAATTAATTGCAAAAAAAGGGCGAGAATCGAAAGAGTCCAAGGATGCGCTCAATGCTATTGGAGATGTGTTCTCGTCGCTGAAGCTTACGCCTCGACTATTTGACGAACTCTGCTTCGAATTTCGGACTGTTCTCGACTCAATTCGAAATCAAGAGCGAGAAATTTTGCGGTTATGCACCAAGCAAGGGAAGCTCGATCGGAAGATCTTTATCAAAGAATGGCACGGCAATGAGACCAATTTCGAGTGGATTCCAGGCGTGTCCAAGAAGAAGAAGTCAGAAAAACTTGAAGCAGTGATTCCGGACGTGCAACGTTGCCAAGCTCGGCTGCAGTCCATCGCTGAAGGCGTGGGTGTCACCATTCCAGAGTTACGCGAAGTTAACCGCCGTTTATCAATGGGCGAAGCAAAGGCGCGGCGGGCCAAGAAAGACATGGTTGAAGCAAACCTACGTCTCGTGATTTCAATAGCTAAAAAATATACCAATCGTGGCCTCCAATTTTTGGATCTGATCCAAGAAGGCAATATTGGCCTGATGAAGGCAGTTGATAAATTCGAATATCGACGCGGATACAAGTTCTCAACCTACGCCACATGGTGGATACGCCAAGCAATTACTCGCTCGATCGCTGACCAAGCTCGTACGATTCGTATTCCAGTCCATATGATCGAGACAATCAACAAACTCAATCGTATCAGTCGTCAGATGCTCCAAGAGATGGGACGTGAGCCGACTCCGGAAGAGTTGGGTGAGCGGATGGAAATGCCTGAAGATAAAGTTCGAAAGGTTCTAAAAATCGCAAAGGAACCAATTTCGATGGAGACACCCATCGGTGACGACGAAGACAGCTCGCTCGGTGATTTCATTGAAGATACAACAATCTCATCACCTGTTGATTCTGCCACTGTCGAAGGGTTGACCGAATCAACCCGACAAGTTCTTGCGAGTCTCACAGCACGAGAGGCTAAAGTCCTTCGCATGCGTTTCGGCATCGATATGAATACCGACCATACATTGGAAGAAGTCGGTAAACAGTTCGATGTCACGCGCGAGCGGATTCGTCAGATTGAAGCAAAAGCACTTCGTAAACTCAGACATCCTAGTCGCTCAGATCACCTACGATCGTTTTTAGACGAGTAGCCAAGCGACAGTCCAAAAGACTTCTACCTTATGCGAATCGGTTATTTGCTAAGTTGGAATTCAAAGTTAAAAATGAGCGATATCGCCCGTTCAATGACCTCTCATATCAACTACGAGAGGAAAAAAGGCGTAAAAAAACCCTCCTAACATCCACCGCGGCACTATTTTTAATTGTGTCTGGCTGGATTACTGCAAAATCTCCTATGCCAAACAAAAGGTAGTTATCACGTCAAGTATTTTGAAGTTAAACGATCCATTGGAGCAATGCGCAATGCGCGGAACCTTATCAATGCGCTTGGTGAAGGAAATCATGAAATCCGATTCGTACTCCTCGGAAATGGAGTTGAATTACTAAGAAAAATCTCCCAAGAGAACACCGATGCAGCTAGCCGGATCGATTCACTGAGAAGCTAAGAAGTCAAATTCAACATCTGCGCAAATGCATTGAAGGGCCCAAAATCGGGCTTGGAGACCTGCACTTTGCCGAACAATCTGAAGTTACACCCTCCTGAGTCGCTGAGATTGGATTCCTTCAACAAGAAGGTTTCGTCTACCTCAGACCATAATAAAAGAGCTGGCTTTTGCCGGCTCAACACTCGCTATAGAAAACTGTCTCGATAGTCGTCCCTCAAGAGATTCTTCTGTACTTTCCCCATTGTGTTACGCGGGAGAGCATCGAGCTGAATCCAACGTCTCGGTAATTTAAATCCGGCTAACTTTTCTCGGCATGCTGCTTGAAGTACGTCCGTATCAAGCTCAGACTCTCCGACCAAAATCGCTACAATGCCCTCTCCAAAATCTGGATGAGGAACACCGACAACAGCACTCTCGATAACATCGTCTTGATCGTTCAATACATCCTCGATTTCCTTCGGGTAGATATTTAACCCACCCGAGATAATGAGATCTTTTCCGCGTCCGACAATCGAGACGTATCCATCGTCGGAGAGTCTCGCCATATCGCCTGTGATAAACCAGGCACCCTTAAATTCAGCTACTGTCTTTTCTGGAAGTTTCCAATACCCTTTAAAGACATGGTCACCCTTTACCTCGAGCGAACCAATCTCACCGTACGGTGAGAGACTTCCATCTGCAGCAATAATTCGAACTTCAACACCCGGGAGTGGTGGACCAACAGAGCCTGCGCGGCGATCGCCGTTCAAGGGATTTGAGCAACTCATGCCAGTCTCCGTCATACCATAGCGTTCGAGGATTCTCTGCCCTGTCCGGACGAAAAACTCATCGGAGGTTTCAACAAGCAAAGGAGCAGACCCTGAAATAAAAAGGCGCATATGACCACTCACGTCACGATCAAAACGTGGATCAGCGAGTAGACGCGTATAGTAGGTTGGCACACCCATCATCACCGTAGCGTCTGGCATCGCTTCCAAAACCAACTCGGGATCAAACTTCGGCAACATGATCACTGGCCCACCATTCATTAGCGCTAAATTCAAGGCCACAAAGAGCCCATGCACATGGAATAATGGCAAAGAATGTAACAAGACATCATCAGAACCGTAGCCCCACGCCTCAGTTAACATCTCTGCGTTAGCCACCAAGTTGCTGTGGGTGATCATGGCACCCTTTGGTTTGCCTGTGGTCCCTGATGTATAAATGATTGAAGCTAAATCGTCAGCAGCTCTGGGGACAACGTCGGTGAAAGACTGACCGGTTGCCTTTGCGGTTTTAAATACATCGACCAAACTTCCAGTCTCACCATCAAGAGTCAAGACCTGTAGACCTAGTATCGAGCCTTTGAGAGACTCAATGTGACTTAGCCGATTGGCAACACACACATGAAGCTTCGACTCTGCATCCCTTAAGAAATATTCAATTTCACTATTCGTATAGGCCGAATTTAAAGGAAGATACACTGCACCACAGCGCAAAACAGCAAGATACAAAACAACATTCATCCAGCCTTTGTCAATCTGAACAGAAACCCGATCTCCCGGTTCCAGCCCAAGATCAAAGAGCGTCGACGAAAGTATTGCTGACTCGGCATCTAGATCTGATCCTGTCAGATTCCGACCCCCCGGGATCGAGAGTAACGTTTTATGAGCAAAGCGCTCAAGATTCACTTGAATCGCCGCAAAAACATTATGCGTCATGAGAAAAAACCTTCAGTTGATGCTGCATATCTTTCTTCAATAAATGTTGCACATCTTTTGATATCGCAATTTGGCCTGTTTCCATGAGCCGCTCGTGATTGCCCACGATGTCATCCATCTCATAAAGGTAGTTCACCATGAAACCGAAACTCTGCTTCTGGCCACGGGGGCTCATATCGGCATTTGCGTTAACTCGCTCGAGCGTCGCCCCATTTCCCAGGTGGAATCGCGCAACAGGATCTGTGAGCTTCACTCCTTGACCCGATATCAGATATTGTGCAACCAACGGCTTCAATTCATCATAATCATTCGACTGCTCGAATACATGCAGATACTCCCGACCTGCGGTTTCAAGCCAACGACGTAATCCAGGAATTGGTGATAACGTCACAAAGCGCTTGAGACCTGGGTGCTCGCTTTGCAACACAGAAACCACTTGCTTAATCAGCAGATTTCCGAAACTCACCCCAGCGAGTCCTGGTTGGCAGTTGTTGATCGAATAAAAGACTGCTGTATCAGCAAATACCGGTGGCTCGGGTAGCGTATCCAAAAGTGGCTTAATCGCGTCAGCCATCCCTTCCACCAGTGCAACTTCAACAAAGATTAACGGCTCATCAGGAATCACCGGATGGAAATACGCAAAGCAAAAGCGGTCTTCGGCCAGCCGCCGTCTTAAATCATCCCAGCCCCGAATTTCATGCACAGATTCATATTGAATCAACTTTTCCAAGACAGCAGCTGGCGTTTGCCAATTAATTTGCTCCAGTCGTAGAAACCCCTTATTAAACCATGATGTAAATAAGTGGACCAGATCGTGATCGATCGGTTTGAGTTCGGGATATTCGGGGAGTAGGTTTCTGAGTGCTTCTCGCATTGATATCAGTGTTTGTAACCCACCGGGTGCTGCGTTCATGCGACGAAATAGCTCCTGTCGCCTCGCCTCAGCCGCTTGATGTAGAGCCATCGCAGACGATTCATCGGCCAACAATTGGTAGTCCTTAATGGCATGATCTAGGCGTTGTTTATCCGGTCCGAACTCGTCGATTAGAAAACGAAAAAAAGCGAGATGATCGTGACAGTCGAGTGCATGCCAAGAGGCAACTACCGATCCAGCAAGTGCGAGGCCGGTTGCTTCACCTTTCCGTGAAATGACCGCGTGGCATTGTGCGATCAAATCATCAAATGGAACCCCGTCAGATCCCAAGTCCAATAATTCAAGGGCCCGGTCAGTAACCTGTTGGATCCATCGCTTTAATCCCGTCGACATGATGGTTAACTACTCAAACAACGCGCCGTAACCTGGGATACTGCCTTGTAAACCCAGTTCCTGCATCATGCGGAAGCTTGTTGCAATAGAAGCCGACAGTGTCGGAATTCCTGTTTTAGCTTGTAGACCTGCAACCGCGGGAAGGGAAGGCATTTGAACACACGCAGAGGCAACGAGCGTATCGACATTAGCAAGTGCCAAGCGGTCAACCAATTCGATTGGCGCATTTGGATCTTGCCGTGCGACTTCTAAGTTATCGGAGATCTCTACACTAAGCGCATCGATCACCTCAAAGCCTTCAGATTCCAAGTACTGGCAGACCAGATCGGTGAGTGGTTTGCGATAGGGCGTGATCAAAGCAATCTTTTTTGCGCCCAGCACCGTCAGACCCTCAACGAGAGCCCCTGCAGAACTAACAACTGGGCATGGGTGATAGTTATCGATCGTCACTTGATGGAGTCTCGATTGACTTTCGCGATGATAGCCAAGCCCCATTGACATGATGGCAACCAAACAGGCATATCCCATGACGTCGACTGCAGCATCGGATAGTTCAAGTGCGCAACGATCGCTATCCCGGTCCATTGTAGCAAGCTCCTCCTTGGTCACCTGCTTCATCCGCATTCGACTTGAATGAAAAGTAAATCGGTCGTCGTAATGTTTTTCCCGCGCCCGAAACACAGCCGGAATTTCTGTTTCCATTGTTACATTTGAGCTTGGGACGATCTGCCCAATTCGATAGGTGGTCGTCATGAGACAGCTGTTCCCATCAATACATCGGGTAACCATGTCGCGATTCCCGGGAACAGGCACAGGATAACAATTGCAACGATCATACACGCGACATAGGGAAGTGAACCCTTCAATATGGTTTTTAATGGAATTTCAGGCGCGATCCCGTTAATCACATAGAGATTTAAGCCAACGGGGGGAGAGATCAAGCCAATCTCCATGTTGATCGTCAAGACAACTGCAAACCAATACGGGTCAAATCCCGCACCCAAAATGATGGGCATCAATATTGGTGCTGCCATCAAGATCACAGCCACAGGAGGCAGGAAAAATCCTGCGATCAATAGGAATAGGTTCACATAAAACATTAATACCCATCGATTTACATCGAGTGTTCCGATCCATTCTGCAATCGCTTGGGTGATAAACAAACTTGACAGCATGTAAGAAAACACACCCGCGGCACCGATGATAAACAAAATCATGACGGACTCTTTAGTCGCATCACGCAACATCACCCACACAAGGGACAGATCTGTCATTTTGTAAATCACAATTGCAAGGCCGAGACACAACAAGGCCCCAACCGCAGCGGTCTCTGAGGGCGTAGCGACACCACCATACAGCGCATACAAGACTCCAAGGATGACAAGAAGAAAAGGAACGACTCTTGGTAGAACCTCAAACTTCTGTTTCCACGTGAAGGTACGTCCCGCCAACGCATCTACACCACCTTCACGCCAGGTCGCGTAAATTGACCAAGCCATGAAAAGACCGACAAGCAATAATCCCGGTAAAACACCGGCTAGGAATAATCGACCAATCGATGTCTCGGTCGCAATCCCGTAGACAATCATCGTAATCGAAGGTGGGATTAATATCCCAAGCGTTCCACCCGCTGCAATCGATCCAGCAGCAACACCATCGGGGAAATTACGCTTCCGCATTTCTGGGATGCCCATCTTTCCGATTGCAGCGCAGGTCGCGGGTGACGATCCCGACATTGCAGCAAACAAGGCGCAAGCACCGAGATTAGAAACAACGAGTCCACCTGGAATTCGAGTCAGCCAACGGTCGAGTGCTTCGTACAAGTCGGCACCGGCTCTCGTTGATGCAATGGCTGCACCCATCAGAATAAACATTGGAATCGAAAGGAGTGCGAAATTATCTAGTTTCCCGAAAAGTACTTCCGGGATCAGTTCGAGCGCACGGAGACCATCAAAAATAATTAAAAATAATGCGGAGACAACCAGTAGTCCGTTAGCAACTGAGATCCCCGAAAACAAAATAAAGATAGTAACCGCACCAACAATGGCCCCCAAAAACAATGGATCCATTAGTGGCCACCTCCCTCAACAATAATGTCTTCCGCAGGTGTTGAGAGTGTCTCTAACAGATCCGCAAGTAACTGGAGCGCGAATAGGCCAAACCCTATGGGCATCGATAGATAAGGAATCCAAAGTGGCGGTCCCCAGACGGTCTCAGAGACCCATCCGCGTGAAAACGAGAGGTGGACCAGCTCAGCGCCGTGGTATGTCATGACAGTGAGGATGGCGATGGCAGCCAAGAAGCTCGTGATGAGCAATAGTTTACGTGCCGCAGGCGTTAACAGCATTGGGACGAGGTCAACATTGACGTGTCCTTTCAACTTTTGCACGTAAGGCAACCCCAGTAGCGTCGCGGCGACCATGAGGTAGATGACAGCTTCAGTCTGCCATATCGTTGAACCATTCAAAAAATACCGGATGAAGATCATCTGACACGTAATTGCAACGGCTAAAACGATCATGCCGGCCGCTAGGAACCCGACTACTCGCGACGCTGAGTTCACCGCACGGATAAATGCCTGCATTTTTGATTTTCCTAGAAATGCCCGACCTGATGGTCGGGCAAGGGGTGGAGATTAGTTACTCAACAGCAAGAGCAAGATCCAGGAACCGTTGTCCTTCTGGATAATCAGCGACAAACTGCTTGTAAGATGTCGACTTAGCAAGATCCTGCCAAGCTTGGAATTCATCTTTGCTCATCTGTTTGATTTGAACACCGGCGTCGCGAAAAACTTTCACTGAGTTGGCGTCTTGCGATTTTGCTTCGGTCAAATAATATTCCTCAGCTTTCTTCGCGCCTTCAAGTAATGCCTTCTTCTGAGCGTCATTTAGACCATCAAACGTTGACTTGTTCATGAGCAGTGGTTGGTACATGAACCAAAGGGCTTGATCGCCGGCTGGCGTGTAGCACTTAACTTGCTCATAAATACGATATGAGACAAATGAAGATGACGATGTATTTGCTCCATCGAGGACACCGGTCTGCATTGCATTGTAAATTTCTGATGAAGCCATTGACGCAATGGATGCTCCAGCACCAGCAAGCAGCTGGTTGAACGACTTACCTGCCGCTCGCATTTGCATACCTTTTACATCATCTGGATGTGACACGCACTTCTCCTTTCCAACAAAGCCACCAGCGAGGTATCCGTGTACCAGTACCATCACATCATCTTCGGCCATTTTTTCTTGAACAGCGTTCATAAATGGCGAGTAGTTCAGACGTGCTGCATGGTCATGGTTCTTAACTAACCCGGGCATGAGTGTGAGGTTATATGAGGGTTGCTGACCACCTGCGTATGACAGTGGCAGTACTGTCATATCCAACTGCCCGCGGGACAATGGCTTGTATTGCTCCTTTGGCTTGAAAAGCGACTTCGATGGAAAAATCTTAATGTCTAGATCGACGTTCGCATCTTTCACATGGTTGGCGACGATTTCTGCCACTTTGTGACGGACATCTTTGGTTGACCACTGATGTGAGAGACGCAGCTCAGTAGCGGTAGCAACTGAGCTCACAAATGCTGCACCAATTGCAGCGGCTAAAAGGGCTTTTACTTTCATTACGGGCTCCTGCCGATTGTTATGCGTTATTACGGCCTGCATATAACCGTATGCTGCGTGGAAAATATCGTATACAAAAATAACATGTAACGAATCTCCTGATGCGATAATCGAGCCGCAACTCGCGTCTTTCAAGGGGCCGAAGAACAAATTGCAACCGACCAACTGAAAGATGGTGAAAAATTAGACGAAGCGTCATTGGCTGAACGATTCCATGTGTCAAGGACGCGGGTTCGTGAAGCACTCCTGCAGTTAGTCGGTTCGAAGCTCGCAACTCAGATGCCTAAACGACGCTGTTTGGTGAGAACGCCATCATTTTGAGAGACAATCGAGATGTTTGAAGTCATGAGTGAGCTTGAGGGCATGTGCGCGCGGCTACCTGCGTATCAACGACCGGCAGCTCATCGCGCTGAAACAGTCAACTATAGAATGCGAAGACGCAATCAAGCCCAATGATAGTGATTTGCACTATCGGAAGAATGTGGAGTTTCACGAGTTTATTTACAGTGCGTGCGGCAGTGTATTTCTCGCAGACAACACCCGTTCGCTACGGCGGAGGAAGTGACCGTTGCCTGGCGTGCGCATATCACCCGTCGATAGAGCTGATTCGAGAAGGGAGTCGTGGTTTTATCGACCTCGACATCCTCCGCCGCGAGAACCTGCGACGCATCTCTTATCAACATTCTTTTTCATTGGGATCGACTGACAGAGAGGATTAAATAGTTCAAGCGTGGCACCTACTGCTTTGTTAGATTTATCGTCGGGAAGGAATCAATGCGCTGAAAGCAAAATATATCCGCTCATTACAGTCCAACGGACATATCGCGTTAGCCGTAAACCTCGCAAAATACAACCGCTACTATTAATGTGTGTTCTTGGGGGCTGAGATCCTACAAACATACGAACCAGATCCCGATGCCCGTGAGCGTGCTGCCCCTTGTCTCGGACTAGCGTCAACGAAATAGACGATGTTCGCCGCCCAAAACTATGACCTCAAGGCGACCCAAGATATCGGCTCTCGGACCGCGCATATCAGGCGGCCAACCGAGCATGGATCGGACCAGAGGATTGATCTTGAAGCCAATGATGACTGGGATGTATGCGTCGAGTCTCTCAAGGGCCTTGCTACCCAACGTTCCTATCGCTAGATCGTAATTTGGTTCCCAAACGCTTCTACTAGCATCGCTCGAAAGTTTGCCTTGTTCTCTAGACCGAGCCCGGGCGCGCTCGGCAGGTTCACAAAACTCTGCTCGACGTCCAACTCATCGGAGAATCCCCCGAACGGCTGGAAGACACCGGGATATGACTCATTTCCACCCAGTCCTAACCCAGCAACAATATGCAGAGACATTTGATGGCCTCCGTGTGGCACAACCCTTCTCGGGGACCAACCGTATTCGTGGAGTATATCCAGAGTTCTGTAATACTCAACCAGCCCGTAGGAGAGAGCGCAGTCAAATTGAAGGTAATCCAGATCTGGACGCATGCCGCCGTAGCGGAGCAAGTTACGGGCGTCCTGATGCGAAAATAAATTTTCGCCCGTTGCAGTTGGCAAGTCATACGCATCACTGAGTGCTGCCTGGATCTCAAAATCTAACGGATCACCCGCCTCCTCGTACCAGAACAAATGGTATTGCTTGAGCGCCGCTGCGTAGGAAAGAGTGGTCTCGAGGTCAAACCGGCCATTCGCATCAACGCATAGATTCCCTTCCCCAACAATCTTCAAGGCCGCCTCGATTCGATCACAATCAGAGGAAAGATCTGATGCACCGATTTTCATTTTGCAAACCGTGTAGCCCAAATCTAGATAGTGACGAAACTCGTCTTGAAGTCCTGCGATATCCTTTCCGGGGTAGTAATAGCCTCCAGCTGCATAAACCCAAACTTTGGAATCAGGCTCTCGATTAGCACGGTCAGCGAGTAATTGGTACAAAGGGATACTCTGCATTTTCGCGCGCGCATCCCAAAGCGCCATATCAAGGACACCCACAGCCACTGACCGTTCGCCGTGTCCTCCCGGCTTTTCGTTCGTCATCATAGTATCCCAGGCCTTATGAGGATCCAGATACCCATCATCACCAACTAGATGACTTGGATCAGCCTCAAGCAAACGAGGGATCAAGCGATCTTTCAAAATTCCAGATGCGTTGTATCTTCCGTTTGAATTGAACCCATATCCAACGACTTGCTTACCATCAACGATCTGATCTGTGACAACGGCAACGACAGAGCATGTCATCTTCGAAAAATTGATATAAGCGTTCTGAATATCTGAGGCAATTGATTCAACAGACTCATAGATCGCTGTTATACGCATTTGAGCACCGTGTTTAGAGAGTAGACCGTACTACAATAAAACAATCTGAGGGATCAGAAAATGACAGAACGTCGATCCCCTGTCAGCTAGGTACAAGCAATGGACAGTAGATTTTCTAAATTAACATTCTTTGATGCCAAGGAGTGCGCAACCACGGAAAGCTAGCTAGTTAGCGTGCTCAATCTCTCCAGACACCTCGGTTGCGAGGCGCAAGGTATTACAGAACCCTTGCACAAAGCCCAAAACTAGCCCGATGATGGTCGCGAAAGGGTTTACCAAGGTTAAGCTTGCGCGAACCGCAGACGATGTTGACATTGGATAATCTCCGCCAAAATCTGATGATGGTTGGGGTATTGTGGAAACAAAAATTAGGAATTACCCAATATGAGCAGGGTCATCCAAGTTGATGAAGCCCTTCAACTCGTGCAAACGTTCGAACGCATCGCATTCATTGATGTCCGCGATCGTAAAGCCTATGTGGATGAACACCCGATATTCGCAGTCAACGCCCCAGTCGACTCCATTGAATTACAAATTAACCAGCTCTTCGACGACGAGCTTGGGATTGCCCTAATTATTGGGGATAACCCAATCGTCACAAATTGGGCCGCTGCAGTCATCACTGACGCTACCTCTTTGACGCCCCAAATTATCGACGGAGGATTCGATGCATGGAAAAGCCACCGCCTCCCAACTTGGGGCGGCGAATATACGCCATCAAAAGCATTCGGTGAGTGGGTAGAAACAACCGGTAACATTCAAAATATCCAGCCCGAGGATGCCATCACAACGCCACCACAATATCAGTTCGATGTCAGACCTTTTGAAGAATACCGGCGATTCAGTTTACCAAACTCAATCCATTGCCCTACTGCCCGCCTTGGAGCACTCTCAATTTCCGACAGTTCAATCTACCTTCATTGCGCGGGCCGGACGCGGGGAATCATCGCAGCGCAGACGCTAGCCGACCAGGATTTTGACGCATCAATCTTCTGCATCACCGGTGGCACTCAAGGTTGGGAACTGGCCGGAGGCCCCCGCTCGTTCAATAATCAGTACTCAGCGGATGATTTTTTCTCTGAAGACACAACAGCGGTGCATGCCAAACATCTGATAAAAAAATTCAAACTACCTATCGCAACACACGACCACGAAACCAAGTGGAGCAAATTAGAGACTCCTTTCCGTTTGATTACCGTTAGCGAAGACTTGATGCCACTTAATGCGATCTCCCCCACCACACTGATCCAGAGTACAGACCAGTATTTGAACACACACAACATACGTATCGTCATTCAAGGGCCTAATCAACTGGATTGTACCGTATCCGTTTTATGGCTTCGCCGCATGGGTTGGGATGCATGGCTTCGCGACAGATTTTGTGAAGAGTCAGTCGTGTCTGAGCGCACTAGTTCTGCGAACATCGGATGGAATGATGCATGGCTCAATGCTGACCGTATCATCGATCTCCGTTCAAGTAAGGCTTTCAAGACCAGTCGAATCAATGGTTCAAATTGGATGCCTAGATCACAATTTCACACAATATCACCAGCGGATAAATGCTTATTTGTCTGTGATTACTCACAAATAAAACATACCCGAAAACTCGTAAGTGCACTCAAGCTGCCAGCTCCAATTTACGTCGACTGGGATGTAATACCTCAGGAACTCATCGATACATCAACCGTCAGTTTCGAAGCCCACCCTTCCGATCAAGCGCTGTTTTTCCCAGACAGACACCAAGGGAACCTGAAACATACAAAAGGATACCTAGACTGGGAGCACAGTCTTCTTCCGACGCTAAAAGATAATGGAGACATCCCTTGGATACCGATCAACGAATCGCTTGACCATCCGAAGTCACATCTGACTAAGTTCTATCAAAAGGTCCACCTATGACTAAACAGCTAACCGAGCATTTGAGATATGGATCGCCATCAGCTATCCCAAAAGTCGAGAGCCGAAGTACGATTGATACGCTGCTGTCGCATCAGTCCTACAGAGCATTCTCAGAGCAACCCATTGTTGACGACATCAAACAACTCTTGTTTGCGGCAGCCCAATCGGCGCCCAGTAAATCAAACCTTCAACAATACAGTTTTATAGACGTCGACTGCTCATCAGTCCGGAAAGAGCTTATCCAAATTTTTCCATCTATTCGCTGGGCGTTGGACGCTCCGTTACTAATTTTCATCATCGGCGACACGCATCGAACACAAGAAATAAATCGTATTAGAAATCACTCATACCGATGGGAGCAAACTGATGCGTTTCTTAATGCAGCAGTAGATGCATCGCTGGCCCTAGGCTTTATGATTGTTGCTGCCGAAGGCCTTGGTATCGGCACATGTCCAATATCGAGCGTCCGAGAATCGAGTAATGTAATTGCCAAGCTCCTTAACCTACCCAAAGGCGCATTCCCAGTTTGCGCATGCGCCTTTGGGTATCCGCAAAGCGAGACTCAAGCAATATCACCACGACTGCCACAGTCGGTTGTTGTCCACCGCAACACCTACCAGCGAATCGATTTCAGTGAAATTGATCAGTATGACGAGACATTCAACAGCGTGGCTGGACCACCAAAAGTGCGATATCCCGAAAAATTTGGCGAGCCAAGACTAAGCACCTGGTCAGAAAACGTTGCACGGCAAACAGCTGTACTTGAACGTCCAGATTTTAGAGATATGTGCGAAACTCAGGGTTTATTTCCGAAGCAATGTCAATAGACGGTCAACCACCAACTTGTGAGATTCCCACATGAGCCAGTGGCCGACTTTTGGAACCACTTCGATCTCAACATGAGGAACGGCCTGCCTCAAGATTTCTTCACGCTCTAGACGATATTGGCCAACAGATGCATCGAACTCTCCGAATAATGCAGACACCGGATAACCTACACCTACCAATATCTGTGCGAGGGTATCTGTCGCAGAGATTGGACGACTTTTAAGACGATGCATGCTGGTATTCGTCTCCTGAATGTAGAGAGCAAGGTCGTCAATACATGAGGCATCTTTAACCATCAAAATTTCGAGATTTCTGCGATGGGCGTCACGAATCTCCTCACGACTCATCTCTTTTGTACGTCTGATCAAATCCGGCATTTCACCGCGCGGCGCTCCGGTTCCGCCCGGACCCAACAAAACCAAGTGCCCAATTTGGTCCGCCATAATGGAAGCGACATGCCCTGCAATAGCCCCACCAAACGAAAATCCAGCCAATATCATTTTTTGCTGACCAATTAATTCACTCAAGGCTGAAGCCAACGGCATAGCTACTGCTTCAGCTGTGTGCGGCTCTGCCGGACTGTCTGATAGACCGAAGCCCGGCATATCAGGGGCAATCACGGTTGCGTGGTGTTCAAGTTGGGGTATGACCTTGATCCAATGCGCCCATGAACCATAACCGCCATGCAGCAAAACGAACAAAGCCGGTCCATTCCCCCAGCGATACAGCTGTACACCTAAGCCATCCACGTAAACCTTAGCAACCGAAGCACGATCAAGGATGTGGGTATAGTCGCCTGGCGGTATTGGATGACCTTTCATGTATTAAACCCAGTTTTGATAAGCCTCGTAGAGAAACAAAAGGCCGCCACACGCGATGAAGACCTCCATAAATCGAGAATGCACTCGGACAGAAGTATTCCGAACCAACCAACGCCCCACATACGCTCCCGGCATCGTGCAAAGACCGATCAATACACCTGTAACCATCAGCTCGTTTGTCAAAAGAGGTGAAATTCCAAATACGATCGTTTTGGTAACGTTGAGGCTAAACCCTAACATAGCTACCGTCCCAATCATCATCTCACCCGCCAGACCGGCACCGACGAGAAAGGGTGCCAACATTACGGCCGCTCCAAACGTGCTGCCCGAGACAATTCCGTAGGGGATCCCAGCAAGAGCCAGACCTCTGAGCCCAACCTTCACCTCTTTCTTCTTGAGGCTTCTGTTAAGAGGTATCGATACCAACAAAAACAAACCCAAGACCAACGCGACGACACCGATGGGTAGGGACACATAGACGTAGGCACTGAGCACAATAAAGGGCAAACTAGTCACAAACACCGCCAGGTATTCCTTGACCGCGACCGATTTCCGAAACGCCCATACCCTTGCAATGTTACTAATGATCAGGGCTGTCGCGACTACTGGAACTGTTTCTTTAACGCCGAGAAGTGGCGCAAGCATAACCGCGAGCACGAGGCCTCCCGCGAACCCGGAGAAAGAATGGAAAACGGCAGAACTGAACGCTGCGGCGACCACCAAGAAAATGAATAAAAAGTCTATTTCGCCCATTATTGTCTACAATTTTTATTTGCTGCGGAGAGCACAAGATGCATTATGAGATGAAGACGTTGATGCAGCGAACGAACAGTGCGATATTCAGCGTAGCATTGTCAACATAATATCAACAAATTTTAAGAGAAATGCATGCCCTCCACGCTTTTTGACAAGATTTGGACCACACATGTCGTTACCGACAGAGGGGACGAGTCTCTCCTTTACGTAGACCGCGTCCTCCTACAGGAAAACTCATTCCACGCGTTCGACAAGATCCGGCGTGAGGGCCGGGCCGTTCGTAACCCGTCCCAGGCGTTTGGATTCTCAGATCACTACGTACCGACACGAAATAGGGAGCTAGGAATCGATGGTATACGGGACCCCGAGATCCGGAATATGGTCGAGCTGATCACATCCGATACGGCAACATACGGGATCGAACTGTTCGGTCTGGGTCATGACTACCAGGGGATATTGCACGTCGTTGGGCCCGAGTTCGGTATTACTCAGCCTGGTCTCGTGATAGCAGGAGCGGATTCCCACACATCGACTCACGGAGCGCTTGGCGCCTACGCATTCGGTATCGGTTCTTCCGAGGTCGCCCATGTCTTGGCCACCCAGACACTTTGGAGGTCAAAGCCAAAAACGCTCCGCGTAACTATCTCGGGTGAGAGGAAGGCAGGGGTCTCGAGCAAGGATCTGATCCTATTCTTGATCAGAACGATCGGTAGCGGTGGGGCCGTCGGCTACGCGGTCGAATATAACG
Organism: uncultured Litorivicinus sp.; assembly: GCA_902558075.1. Classification (GTDB taxonomy): domain Bacteria; phylum Pseudomonadota; class Gammaproteobacteria; order Pseudomonadales; family Litorivicinaceae; genus HIMB30. The sequence continues at coordinate 74,463 of CACECO010000001.1, forward strand.
GCGACACAATCGACGAGCTGTCTGTCGAGGCCAGGATGACGGTCTGTAACATGTCCATCGAAGCTGGTGCGAGGGCGGGTCTCATTGCGCCTGACCAAAAAGTGTTCGACTACATGCAAGGCAAGCCTATGGCGCCTACTGGATCGCAGTGGGGCCAAGCTCTCAAATACTGGCAGACTCTTAGGACAGAGCCTGGATCGGTCTTTAATCGTGAGGTACAGATCGAGGCTTCGGAGATTGCCCCACAGGTCACCTGGGGTACAAATCCAGAGATGGTTGCCGACGTTACAGGGAGCGTTCCCAACCCGGATATGGAGCGAGACCTCGAACGAAAGACGCGGATGACAAGGGCTCTCGAATACATGGGCCTGCACGCAAATCAGATGATTCAGTCAATCCCGCTTGACCGCGTATTTATCGGGTCTTGTACGAACAGTCGGATTGAGGACCTGAGGATCGCTGCTCAGGTCATGAAAGGACAGACGTGCAGAATCCCGACCATGATCGTCCCGGGCTCAGAGCAAGTAAAACGCGCCGCTGAGTCCGAAGGTCTGCACGAGATTTTTCAACCCGCCGGCGCCGAGTGGCTCGCCCCGGGATGTTCTATGTGTGTAGGCATCAACGGAGACATGCTAGCGAGCGGTGAGCGCGCAGCCTCGACATCAAACCGAAATTTCGAGGGTAGACAGGGACAGGGGGGTCGAACCCACCTAGTCAGTCCAGCCATGGCCGCCGCAGCTTCGATCACGGGGCAGTTTGAGAACATCAGCTCCTATGCGGAGGCACGCTCGTGGAACCTCTGATTCAGATTAGCGCGATCGGCGCACCGCTGCGTCTCGCGAACGTAAACACGGATCAATTATTTCCTGCGCGATTCATCAAAAAACCGCGGGCGGTGGGTTATGCGCAGTATCTATTTCACGATATCCGACGCACCGACGCGGGAGACATTAACCCAAACTTCCCACTCAATGATCCGAAATTTGAAACTGCTCAAATTCTGTTTACCGGTGCAAATTTTGGCTCAGGGAGTTCAAGAGAGGGCGCCGTCTATGCACTTTATGACTTCGGGTTTCGAGCCGTCTTCGCGCCAAGCTTCGGTGAAATATTTGCGGCAAACTGCCTCAAAAACGGCGTCCTGACCGCCCGATTGGATCAGGAGGAGATTCAGTCAATTCAGGAAGCACTGGACCTCGCTCAAGAGCCGCGAGTCTCGGTCGACATCTATCATGAACGTATAACACTACCGGCCGGTCAGGTTGTCACATTCAGCCTAGATCCATTCCAAAAGCACTGCCTCGTGAATGGCTTAAATGAGATTGATCTGTCGCTACAATTCAACGACGAAATCACAACCTTTGAAGAGAATCACCGAAAGACATACCCCTGGACCGTGTTATGAGTATCATTCGAGGAATCGAACTCCGACACCTCAGGCTCCCTCTTATTAAACCCTACGCGCTGAGCTACAGGACGTTTGAGTCGTTCGAGCCTTATCTCGTCAGAATAATTACATATGACGGCCAGGTGGCATTTGGTGAGCAACATATCTCACCCGGCTCCAGCTCTGAAACACGCGAGGGCGGCTGGTCTTTTCTGACTTCATCTGCCGCCGCAATGATTGGGTCAGACATCAATGCAGCCTTTGAACAGTTAAATAAAAAACGGTCTCTCAGCCCCGTCGCAGCAACGGCCCTATTGAATGCATTAGATCAACTCAAAGATCGAGGACAGTGGACTCCAAAAGCTCATCTGCGCATTCCTGTTTTAACTGCTTTTTCGGCAGAAACACCAGAACAGATTACGACCGAACTCGATGAGAAAATTGAACTCGGGTTTCGAACTTTTAAGATAAAAGTTGGGAAAGACGTGAGCGGAGACAAAAAGAGAGTTCGCGTCATTCAGGATACACTCGGAAATCGTGGCACGATACGCGTAGACGCAAACCGGGCATATTCTGCGCGAGAGGCGATCGATTTCGGCCAAGTACTCGATCCCGATGTCTGTGAACTGTTTGAGCAGCCATGCGACACTTACGACTGGGAAGGCAATGGGCAAGTGGCACAAGCGTCCCCTGTTCCGTTAATGCTCGATGAACCGATCTGCAGCATCACGGATATTGAGCGCGCGGCATCGATTCCCGGAGTCGGATTTTGTAAGGTCAAACTCAAGCGTTTTGGTTCATTGGTTGACCTGTGTAACGCCATCGAAGCAGCACACGAGCTGGGTCTTCAAATAGTACTTGGTGATGGCCTAGGTTCAGACATTAACTGCTATCTCGAGGCGCTAGTGTCAGGGCGGTATCTTTACCGCGCAGGTGAGTTCAACGGTTGCTTTAAGATTCGAGATGACTCACGGATCTTAACGCCACATCTCAAGTTTGAGGAAGGACACATGATTCTTGAAAAATCAGCACCCCTGAATCTAAATAAACGAGTCGTAGATGCCAGAACAGTTCGGGAAGCAATGTATGGAGAGACAGACAACTAAGATGAAGATCACGCAACTATCCCCCAATATTGGGGCCGACATTGACGGTGTCGACCTTGCGAAACCTCTTACCCGAGAAGTTATAGGAGACATCAAAGCTACATGGGATCAATATCTCGTCCTACGCTTCAGAAACCAGTCCATCAATGATGATGACTTACTCCGGTTCAGCAAATATTTTGGGGAACTTGATCCGCCTGGCCCAAATCCCTACGGGGTTACCTTTCTACCGGAATATCCAGAAATTAATGTCATCTCAAACGTTAAGACAGCCGACGGGATGCCCATAGGAAATCTCGGCGACGGTGAAGCCGTCTGGCATGCAGATATGACTTATATCAAGCGACCCCCTGTAGCTGGGATCCTTTACTCGCTGGAGGTGCCGACAGGCCAAGGCAATACCTACTTCAGTAACATGATCTATGCATACGAGGCGCTACCCATCACTCTAAAAAAAGAGATCGATGGGAAAATCCTAATCCATGACGCGGCGCACAACAGCGCAGGAATGCTGAGAAAAGGATACAGCGAGGTTACCGATCCCTCTGAAACCCCGGGGGCAAGACACCCGATGGTTTGGACAGACACCAGGGGCAAGCAAGCGCTGTTTCTCGGCCGTAGGCCGCACGCCTACGTTGTGGGTCTGAGTGTGGACGAGAGTAACCAGCTGCTTGACGAGATTTGGTCACACGCGACTAAGCCCGAGTGGACATGGCACAACGAGTGGGAGGTTGGTGATCTCGTCATGTGGCAAAACCATCTTGTGATGCACAGGAGAGACGCGTTCGATGGAAAAACTCGACGTATAATGCATCGCACACAGCTCAAAACATTTGCAGCTTAACAGGAATCGAGGTCAATAACTCTGCCCACGTTTAGGGCGGTGGCTCTTTCCAGAGCCAATCCGGCCATCGCGACGTCGCAGACCGCCATGCCCTGGATCACAGCCAGCGTCACTCCACTGCAAATAGATTGATATTTTTCAGGATTCAGCGCCACTTCACCAATCAAGGCCGTTGTTCGAGCTTGAATCTGATCTATATCTAATCCGTTAGATTTCACCCAATGATGGAGATCACCCTGCTTTAGCGCGTAATCCAAATCGTCAAGGATGAGATGCTGGCTGCGTTGCCAGGTAGTGAAATCAAACTCGGGCACGCCACCCATTGACAGCGCGATCGCTCTGTCCCGTAGCCAATCACCTTGAATAAAGGCGGTGCTTGCCTTGGTGATCGTCAGCACCGCCTCCGAGCTTCGTACCGCTGGCTCTATCGCTTGGATATTCATTCGTGAAGAGACCGACCAGGGTAGGCTGTCTCTGAACAGTTCACCCCGACCCTCGTCTCGGCAACCTAAGATAATACTCGCATCTGGAAACGCGTGGCCTAGTGCGATGGCGCATTCGAACCCGATCTTACCTGCACCGATCAGGGTAATTACCCGAAGATCCGGACGTAACCAACGGAGTGTCAGAGCGCCAGTAACTGCAGTACGTCGCCGGTGTAGCCAGTTCTCGGCGACCAACCCCTCTGGTTGGCCTGATTGAGAGTTCACTACCCAAGTAAAATAGGATCCAGGGCTCGCTAGCCGAAAACCTGCGATCCCAATATCACCAAAGTGAGCCCCCTTTAATCGACATTTTTTTGGCTTATCAGAGGGTAACTGAAGGTATAGCGAGCTCGGCTCGGAGAGAACCGAGCCGACTTGGCCGTAGTAGCGGTAAGCCTCAGCACAAACCTCAAAACTGGCATCGATTGCCTCGCCCATGCAACGCTTCACGGTTTGCTCAGACAAGATCCTCAACTCACCCATTTCAAGACTTTCCTAACCACCGATCCTGATCGACGAAGCGATCACGATCGCCCAAGGGACTCAATAAATCGGCCACAGGTTCTGAGTTACCGTTCTCGACGATTGACCTCAGGACCGACTCGGTCGCCTGAATGCAGGCCCGTTGAACATCGGACGGTACTATTATATACCGGTAGCCGAACTTCTCTAACAAATCTGGACTGGTGTATGGGGTTTTACCGCCGGGGAACATGTTGATCAAGACCGGCACATCGAACAAACTGGGTATCAACTTGATCTGTTCGGCTGTTTCCGGGGCCTCAATAAAAACAACATCCGCGCCTGACTCAACCATTGCTTGTGCGCGCGAAATTGCTATGTCAAACCCTTCGATCGCAATCGCGTCAGTTCTTCCGATGATCAGGAAATCAGACGCTCGCCGGGCTTTTACTGCGGACTCGACCTTACGGCACATCGAATCTTTTGAAATAAGTGACTTACCCTCAAGGTGGCCGCAACGTTTTGGGAAACTCTGGTCTTCAATATGTACGCCCTTGATACCCGCCGCCTCAAACATTTGGACCATACGTCGAACGTGCTGGGTATCACCATACCCGGTGTCGCCGTCCGCAAAAACGGTCCCATCAAATGCACAAACTATCGTCTCGAGTCTCGAGGCCATCTCAGTCATCGATACCAACCCAAGGTCCGGCAAACCAAAACTTCGCGCAATGGCACCCCCGCTGGCATATATCGCCTTGGCACCCACGTGTCTCGCGATCGACGCACCCAGCCCGTCATAGACACCGGGCAGGATAGTCAGTAGTTGCTGATCACTCATTTAACGCACCCAAATTGTTGACAAAAATTTTAGCGATCTACCGGATGTACAAAATTTCTATCGGGTTTTTCTAACAAAGAACCTAACTTGTGTTGACAATATACACTGCTTTCGTGACTCTAGACCAAGGTATCCGAGATGCCTTTAGTTCGAACTTAAACCAATAATAAAGGGGAACAAAATGATTCCTATTAATACTTTAAAGAAGACTACCTTTGCTGTCTGCGCAACCTTTGCGTTGTCGTCAACAGCGTTTGCGGCCTCCCATGGCGACAAGAAGAAGGATGCTCCGGTTTGTGACAAGCCTATCGAAGTGGTCATCCACTCGTCTTATGGTGGTGGTACTGACGTTACTGCGCGGATGATGATGATTCGCTCTCGTCGCACACTAGACCAAGATATGTTCGTAATCAGTAAGCGTGGCGGATCTGGAGCCAAAGCGCAGAACTATGTCCTGTCCAAGCCTGCAGACGGATGTACCATCATGGCTCTAACCCAGTCCCACCTTTATACGATGGTGCAGGGTAAATCAGACATGAAAATCGACGATATCGTCGGCGTAGCGCGCGCAATGGACGATCCCACATTCCTAGTTGTTGGCGCGAAGAGTAAATCTAAAACAATGGAGGACCTAATTGCGGCATCAAAGAAACGCACCCTGAATTTTGGTGTGGCACAGGTCGGTGGTACCGAGCATATTGGTCTCGCGCAGCTTTCAAAGGCAGCCGGTATCAAGTTTAAGGTGGTTCCGTTTGGCTCCGGTGGTGAGATGCTGCAGGCTCTCTTGTCTGGAGCGATCGACGCGACGTTACCGAACGTGAGTGAGGCAGCAACATTAATCGCCGATGGTTCTGTCAGACCTCTTGTGCTACTCGCAGAAGAACGCCTACCAGACTACGCCGACGTCCGTACTTCCTATGAAATGGGTTACGAGGTTAAGACGTCTACAACCCGCGGATATGCAGTATTGGCTAAGACCCCAAGAGATAAGGTAGAGCAAATCTCTAAGGGGCTAGTTAAGGCAATGTCCCACGAGGTATTCGCAAATTACTTGGCTACCGCTGGTCTAAAAGTTGAGACAAGCGTTGCTGGTACTGACGTTTGGGATAAAGGCCTCAAAGCTGAGTACGCAAAAGCTGCAGAAGCTCTCAGAGAGCTTGGTATTGTTAAGTAATATTCGAGGAGCACGTTGATGGACAATCAAAACTCAACAGCTCCCTCGACCGATGGATCACGGGCCCTCGGGCTCGTGCATCCGGTCGACCTTGCTGTAACAGCAATCATCCTCGCTGGGGTGGCGTATCTCTTCTACGAGACCACGCAATTTGACGAGGTATCTCCGTTATTCGCTCAAAACATCCAACCAGCGATGTACCCGCAACTGCTGCTATGGATTATCGCAGGGCTCGCCTGCTTCTTGCCGTTTGAGCATCTTCTGCTGGCGAAGAAGGGTAAGAATATCGACAAAGACCGTGCCGAATCAGTTCATCCACTTACGAAAATAACGATTACATTTTTGGTGGTGGTGGTGCTCGCATCGCCTTATCTAGGAATGTTGTTGACGATGATCACAATCTGTTTGGTGATGCCGCGCCTCTGGGGCTACAAAAATTTAGTTACGATTTTGTTGTTTGCGGGGATATTTCCAGTCGTTGTTTCATTAGTTTTCTCAAAAGTCCTTAGCGTCTATTTCGATTCTGGGATTTTCGGTATCACCCTATAAAAATTAAAAAGGCTCGAGTCAAATGGACGCAATCATCGAAGGTTTTTCGCTTCTCATACAAATCGAAAATATTATCTTAATTACTCTGGGCGTTTTGATTGGGGTTCTAGTTGGGGCACTCCCGGGCCTCAGTTCACCGATGGCTATCGCCCTCCTGACACCCTTCACGATTCAGCTGGAACCGATCCCAGCCATCGCCATGATGGCCGCGTTGTATTGTGCGGGGACTTTCGGTGGGTCTATTACAGCAATTTTGATTAATGCGCCTGGAGCACCCCCGGCCGTCGCCACTGCTCTAGATGGGTATCCGATGGCAAAACGTGGCGAGCCTGGTCGTGCCCTAGGTCTCGCGACAGTCTCTTCCGTTTCAGGTGGAATAATCAGTTTAATAGTATTTATCGTTGCTGCTCCAACCTTGGCCGCTGTCGCATTACAGTTTCGTCCACCTGAGTATTTTGCGCTGGCCGTCTTCGCGCTCTCAATGCTCGCGTCAATGACTGGCAAGAGCTCTCTGCGTAACCTTATCTCTGGGGCGGTAGGCGTATTGTTAGCGACGGTCGGTATCCATCTCACGACCGGAGTCGAGCGCTTTACCTTTGGGATCCCGGATCTCGATGAGGGCATCCACTTCGTACCTGTCCTTATTGGTCTCTTCGCTATGGGCGAGTTGCTTAGCCAATCAAGCACCCTCAATAACGCTGTTGAGCGTATCGAAGCAAAAGCCATGAAGCTGCCTACCTCGACCGAGCTCAAAGAATTAAAGAATTGCATCCTTCGCTCGTCAGGGATCGGGACGTTCATCGGGATTCTCCCTGCCGAAGGATCAACGGTCGCGGCAATCATTGGATATAACGAAGCCAAGCGCTTCAGCAAAAAGAAAGATGAGTTCGGAACCGGGACACCTGAAGGAATCGTAGGCCCTGAGGCAGCAAATAATTCAGCAGCCGGGGGTGCCATGGTCCCAACACTAGCGCTCGGCATCCCTGGATCAGGATCAACAGCCCTCATCTTGGCGGCACTGATTATGCACGGGTTTCGGCCTGGTCCCTACCTCCTAAATGAGACCCCAGAGTTTTTGTACGCGATTTTCGGTGCGATGCTTTTCGCGAACATTGCGTTCCTAGCGATCGGACTGGCTGGCGCTAAATTTTTCTCACTAGTCACGTTTATACCGAAGCAATTATTGTGGCCTGCGGTCTTTATATTCGCTGTTATCGGGGCCTACTCATCAAGCTCATCATTCGTTGACGTGTATGTGATGCTAGTCGCGGGCTTGATTGGATACTTCATGAACCGCCATGGCTTCGGCGCTGCACCACTCGTAATGGGGTTGATCCTAGGAAAGATGGTCGAAGAAGCGTTTAGTCAGTCGATGATCATTTACGATAACAACTTCCTTGCGCTAATGGAGAGCCCAATTGTTCTGTTTTTCTTCGCGCTAACCGCCGTAAATCTCTCAACACCGTTCTGGACAGGGTTCAGGAAGCGAAAGGCATGACACTCTCGACTTCCGTGGCGGTAGTCACTGGTTCCGCGCGAAATATTGGCCGGGCGACCGCCATAAAACTTGGAGAGCTTGGGTTTAATGTGGTGGTGCACACAAATAACGATGCCGAAAACCTCCAAAAAACTGCGGACCTAGTGAGACAAACCGGAGTGGAGTGTGCGACGGCAATTGGATCCTTAGATAATCCAGATACTGTTATTGCCCTAGACCGGGCGTGTAAGACTCTCGGTCACTGTCGGGTGCTTGTGAATAACGCCTCGGTCCGAAAAACCAAACCTTTTCTGGAGATGACGCTCGAAGAGTGGCGACAGGTTTTCCGTATTAACAGCGACGCTCAGTTTATTTGTACCCGACAATTCCTGCCCGATATGCTCGATTTAAAATGGGGACGAGTTATCTGCCTTGGTGGTCTGTCAGCCCACACAGGCGCACAAGAAAGGGCCGCAGTAGTCAGCTCTAAATCAAGCGTGCCCGGTCTGGTGCGAGCGTTGGCGGTAGAATTCGCTGATTCCGGAGTGACTTTTAATTGTGTGGTTCCGGGTCATATCGACACTCACCGAACCGCTGAAACAGGTGCTCGGTTGAAGCATCCAAGTTTTGATGGAAAAAGTGTTCCCTACGGGCATCCATCTGATATCGCCGCAGTGATTGGCATGTTAGTCGGACCCGATAGCGGATTCATCACCGGACAGACAATCCACGTGAACGGCGGAGCTTTCTTGCCATGAGATCTGCGATTCTTGCGGAACATATCGCCGCCATTTCCACTAGTCAAACTGCGAAAATTCCAGAATCAGTCAGACAGATGTTGCAGCGAGTCACACTCGATGCGTATGGGCTTATGTTCTCTGCTCGCAACACAGACTACATTCAGGCAATTGAGTCATCATGCATCGATAACGGAAACTCAACAGCTTTTGGTCATGGGTCACGCTTCACGATTCACGATGCTGCTCTAATCAACGGGACAGCGATACACGGAGAGGATTTCGACGATACTTTCGAAGGGACTCCCGTCCACGTGTCGTCTGTCATCGTGCCGACAATCTTGGCAATCGCCGAACGTAAGGATGTCTCTCCAGACACCTTTATAAAGTCGATGGCGTTCGGCGCCGAACTGATTTGTCGACTTGCTTTGGTTGCTCCAATGGCAATCCATCGCCAAGGATTCCATCCAACTGCGATATTGGGAGCATTTGGCGCGAGCCTGACAGCATCAGTGGCATACGGGCTTAGTCCGCAGCAGACAGCGTCAGCGCTCGGAATCGTTGGTTCCATGGCCTCTGGCATCATTGAATACCTTGCCGAAGGGACGTGGACCAAGCGAATGCACCCTGGCTGGGCCGCCTCAGCAGGGATTAAATCTGCAGTAATAGCAAAAGCAGGTTTCAAGGGGCCACGCACTGTTTTCGAGGGTACTCATGGACTATTCAAGGGCTTTGCTTCGGAATCCATCACATCAGACTTCGGTCACCTAGAGTCATTTGGAGACGGTTGGGTTTCTGCGAGCCTTGCTTTTAAACCATATGCTTGTGGGACCATGACGCAGCCGTTTGTCGATTGCGCATTGCAAGCCTCAAATATCCTAAAATCTGAGAACATCAGAGAAATACATGCTCATGTCGGCGAAGGTACCGTGCATCGCCTTTGGGAACCACTCGAGGAAAAGAGAAATCCATCGACGCCCTACGGTGCGAAATTTTCTGTCCCATACTGCGTCTCAATCGGTTTCCTTGACGGGAAAGCGGGGTTAAATGAATTTACTGAACAACAACTTTCAAGAGACGACATCCGATCACTCACTTCAAAAATCACCTACTCTGTCAACCCGGAAGATCCATATCCAAAAGAATATATGGGCTGGATTGATGTGATTGATGTCGAAGGAAATACGCACACATTCAAGCAGTCGTGTCTAAGAGGCGGCAAGCAAGAGCCGATGTCGCAGCAGGAGCTTGAAGGTAAGTTTATAAACAACCTGGTATTTGCAGGCCTCGTTAACCAGGAGATTGAGTCCGCGCGGGATTGCATCAACCAACTTTTCGACTCAACAAATAACATCCGAGAGTGTGTCAAAACGCTCGCAGTGATCGGGGAAAAATTATGACACTACCTATTGCATCAACAGCCCTAGACGGTATTCGGGTCATTGATCTATCGCGTGTACGCTCTGGCCCTACGGCTGTAAGACAATTTGCAGATTGGGGAGCAGACGTCATAAAAATCGAGCCTCCGGAGTCTGTTGAACCAGACGGAACACTTGGGGCTGGGCGTAGCACTGCAGATTTTCAAAATCTACAAAGAAATAAACGAAGCATGACCCTCAATTTAAAATCCGAAGAAGGAGTCCGGATTTTAAAAAAACTAATCAAAACAGCCGACGTAGTCATCGAAAACTTCCGCCCAGACGTTAAAGATCGTCTTGGACTTGATTACGAAAGCCTCAAAGAAATTAATCCCAGAATCATTCTCGGCAGCATTTCCGGTTTTGGTCAGGATGGCCCTTATGCCAAAAGACCCGGATTTGATCAAATCGCTCAAGGCATGGGCGGTTTAATGTCAATCACGGGTGAACCAGGTCAAGGGCCCATGCGAGTAGGAATTCCGATCGCCGACTTATGCGCGGGGCTCTTTTGCGCAATGGGTATCCTAACGGCATTGTTAGAGCGTAATCAGTCCGGGGAAGGACAATGGGTGCAAACCAGCCTCCTTCAGTCACAAATCTTTATGCTCGATTTTCAGGCCGCTCGTTGGTTGACGCGAGGCGAAATCCCAAGGCAAGCAGGCAATGATCATCCAACCAGTATCCCAACAGGAGTCTTTCCGACAACCAATGGCTCCATCAATATTGCTTGTGCAGGAGAAGCGATTTGGCAGCGTTGCGCTAAAGCACTGGATCACCCTGATTGGATTGATGATCCGCGATTTTTGCAAAACGCAGATCGCTCAAAGAATCGAAAAATCCTCAACGCACTCATTGCTGAAATTACGATGACGAATACATCGGAGCACTGGGTGGAAACTCTTCTTGAGGCTGGAGTGCCGACCGGACCCATCTATTCGGTCGATCAAGTTTTTGCAGATCCACAGGTCAAGCATTTAGGAATTGCTGCCAAGGCACTCGGGACTATCCCGTTTGGTGATACACAGCTCGTGGGACAACCGTTCTCGATGAATCGAACTCCGAGTTCGATTGTCTCCCCGCCCCCTAGCCGAGGCCAGCATACTGAAGACATACTTGCCGAACTTGGCATTGGTGACTCAGGGTCGCTCAAACAAAATAATGTGATTTAAAGGTGTGAAACTTTATGGACAAAATGCTTTCAAAGATTGAGGGCTCGATTGGATATCTGATTTTCAATAACCCCGAAAAACACAACGCTGTATCGCTCGAGATGTGGGATGCGACAGATGCGATTCTCGATCAATTTGAATCTAATCCAGACGTACGTGTTGTCGTACTGACAGGCGCCGGTGGAAAATCTTTTGTAAGTGGTGCAGATATCTCCAAATTCGAAAAAGAGCGCGGTTCCGCTGAGGCAACGAAACATTACAATACACGCATCCGCGCAATCTACGAGCGCATCGATCATTTCCCTAAGCCGACCATCGCTCAAGTTGACGGATACTGTATCGGCGGCGGCCTCAACCTCGCCGTGTGTTGCGACATCCGAATCTGTTCTACCAAATCAAAGTTTGCGATGCCTGCCGCCAGGTTAGCATTGGGTTATCCATTCCCTGCCATTCAACGATTAATCCATGCAATCGGCGCCTCCAATGCAAAATATTTGATGTTTACCGCGGACCATATCGATGCAGACACTGCATTTCGCATGGGGTTCGTTCAATCGATTCATGACGAAACGACCCTCGAAAATGAAGTGGCAACGCTAGCCAACCAAATCGGGGCAAATGCACCCTTGACTGTCAAGGCCATGAAATTCATTGCAACACAGGTGTTGACTGAACCCGAAAATCGAAATTTAGAGCAATGCGACGCACTGGTCGATGCGTGTTTTAACAGCACAGATTATAAAGAGGGCCGTACAGCCTTCATGGAGAAACGCTCTCCTAATTTTAAAGGCTGCTGATAAGGATTAAGATTGGAGCCCCTCACTGACGGACTGTAATTCGATCGCTGTCATCAATCGTTGTTTTGCGGTCATCACATGATTTCGCATTGCGAGCCCGGCTTTTACTGGATCACGCTGCGCAATTGCCTCAAGTATTAGCGCATGTTCAGCATTGGATACATCCATGGATCCTTGCTGAATTAAGCCTTTGCGTCGAAACAGATGCAATTCCTTTACAAGGGCAAGATACATCTGTGTCAGTCGTTCACTACCGCTCATTTCCAATAACTTTTCATGGAAAGCTAAGTTCTCTGGATAATAGGCCTCAAAGTCATCCGCCCGAACCGCCTTATCCAATCTGGCATGTATATCCCATAGCTCCTTAATCTGCTGTTCCGTCCCATGAGTCGCAGCAAGCTGCCCGATTAGCTGATCAAGGAACGCACGAATATCGTAAACCTCGAGCGCTTGACGTACGTCCATTTTACGGACAAACACGCCCCTGTTCGGTACAGCAGTCAGCAAACCAGCCTGTACCAGACCCTTACAAGCCTCCCGAATCGGCCCCCGACTCGTTCCAAACATTTCAGCCAACTCAACTTCGTTCAGCTTGTCTCCACCTTGCAACTTGCCTTGCAGAACGAGGTCTTCAATTTTTTTCTGAACTGCAATCGACAGGCCTGTAGTGAGAAAGTCCGACATGGTCCTCCAAATCCCTGCGCCATCAATTTTATAAATTGTCAACAATCTACCATAGACCAAAAAATTCGTGACATACACGACCAAAAAGCATACTACGTACCAATTCGTGAAGCGATCACGGAAGTCCATAAGCATATCCGGTTGATGGCAGAGTCCAGTCGTGCCATTTCGGCACCCAGCATGAAGCTTGTAACTCCAGTGGTCAGACGTTCTAGCCTCAAGATGATACCTGGCGGTTCTACCCCGATGATGGTGTTTTCAGAAGGTTGCGAATCGACAGCAGCTTTTTTCGGAGGACCGATCTGTGACATGATTGATGGATTCCGAGATCACGAAAACTTACCAAAACTTTCTTTAGGTGATGTGATCGTCATCCCTGAGATTGGAGCATTTAGTATCGCTACAGCCAATAACTTCAGTGGAAACATTCCACCGAGCATTATCGATCTAGAAGACACCCCAGAAACACCACGCTCGCTGCCTTAAGAATCAAATTGTCGGCATTTGAATCATGGCGAATCAAACTACGTGGCGATACATCACTTTGATGCGTAATTGTTGAGATTTGTGTAACATTCGCCGCCTAAGACGGGCCTATAGCTCAGTTGGTTAGAGCAGGGGACTCATAATCCCTTGGTCGCAGGTTCGAGTCCTGCTGGGCCCACCATTTTCAGTGTATTTGCGACAAGTCAGTCACACCTCAGTCACACAGAGGAGTGAAAAATGGCGACTTTTCGCAAACGCAATAACCTTTGGCAAGTCCAAGTCAGAAGCCGCAAATACGGCTCAGTCTCGCAATCCTTTCATCGAAAAGCTGATGCTCAGAAGTGGGCTTTGGAGCAAGAGGCTTTGATGCAATCTGGTCAGTGGTCGAGAACTATGGACCGTGAATCTCGACTATCGGATCTAATGATCAAATATCGCGATGAAGTCACTCCAAAAAAGCGGAGCCATCAACGCGAAATTACTAGAATCAATCGATTGCTGACTGAGTCGATCATGCAACTCCCCTTCTCCGAGTTCACGCCAGCTAAGGTTGCAGCATTTCGAGATCGGCGATTACTCGACGGACCACGAACCACGGAATACGATCTGGTCCTTCTTAGGCATGCATGGAACATCGCCAAAGTTGAGTGGGGCTGGGCTCTCGGCCCGAATCCTTTAGAGAAAATCAAGTTCCCGAAACCTAATCCTGCACGAGAGCGTCGGTTGATGCCTGGAGAGTTCGCGCGACTGCAAGCAGCCGCATCAGAAATGTCTTGCTGGTATCTGTGGCCAATTGTTGAACTTGCCATCGAAACAGCCATGCGGAAAGGAGAACTACTCTCACTGCAATGGTGCAACATCGATTTTGAAAAGTCCGTTGCCCTTCTCCCGCAAACTAAGAACGGGGCTCCTCGGTGGGTACCATTCACAGAAAGGGCGTTGGAGATCGTCAGCAGCTTAGAACAGACCAGTGAGGTAGTCTTCCCACTTGGACCTGATGCGCTCCGTCATGGCTGGGACCGTTTGTGTCATTGCCAGTATCATCAGCTAAAAAGTTCAACTCATTTACTGTTGCTGTGAAAACAGTCCTCCGCGGCATTTCAGAATCGACTCGAGCGAAAGGTTTGCGGACCACATCCTTTTTATTGGTTAAGTATGCCTTCAACGCGGCAATATCAGTACGCCGAAAAGTTGCATCAAGTTCGCCCAACTCAACGATCCAATGACGACTCGCTGTAAGGATGGAGTCTTTCTTCTTGGGTTCTAAGATGAATCCACCAAGAAAATATTGATTTATGGCAGGGGGACACAGTGCCTCAACCCACCTCGTTTTACCGAGACCCTGCTCACCCTGCAGAACCAAAACCCCCTGCGCCGCATGACCAATCGGTGAATGCACCGCAGCAATCGCTGATACTAGCCATTTACGAAGTAGTACCCTCGATAATTTGGGTTCTTCTGTTTCCAAGGTTTCGAAAAGCTGTTCGAAACGGTTCTTCCCATCCCAATCGATAGACTCAATCCAATCCATAATTGGATTAACTGGATTTTCGTCCGCAATCTTGAAAACCATTTGCGGTACCGTCGAAACGCTCATCCTATATTTGGAACATTCCGATACGATCTCGGTCAGTGCAGATTCCTTCCTATTATCTGCAACCCCCGTAGCCCCCGGGATAAAGATCTGTTCATCCTTAGCAATCACATCGTAGCGCGTGATGATTCCCAAATGAGAGAGAAGTGCTCGGGTATTATCAAGCGTTGCACGCGGCACCTTATTTTTCCCGACATCTGGGAAAAAAACAGAATCTATCTCTTTCTGATATAGGTCAGAAGCGTTAACCAGTCCTAATTTGGCTAGCGCACGCCACAGCGTTTGCTGCGAACAACCGGCATTACAAATAAGCCAAGCATTTCCTGAATCATCAGAACGTAGGGTAAATCGATCCTCGGTCCCACCTCCACAACCCGGACAAGGCGCGCCTATATACCGATCACCGACCTGACGAAGTCCCAAAGGAATCGCTATTGTTGCCACAGCCTCGGCAAAGGACATTCGAGACGTTGATTGACTCACATTTTTTAACGCAGTGCCTTTTGAAACAGTGGGGTTCAAGATAGCTTCTAACGGATCAGTAATAGCAGCGAGTTCGACCGAACGAGGGTCATATCCGTCAATGAAACGATACTCTCCTGCCTTAGAAAAACTTCCTGCGAAAATTACGTAACCACCCTCGCCACGCACATCGATATCTTTGCCAAGTCTTTTCCCGGCGTCATTTCTTATTGCAAAATTCGCCGGATATTCAAAATAAATGTGTCGGCCGCCAGATAGAGTACTTACTTGCCAAGTCAGCGGGATTTGTAAATTCAAATTTGACCATGTTTCCTCTCCTTTCTTCCCGCCACCGACGTCAATATCAATAACGAAAATCCCATTCTCTTCGCCAGTTGGCACTCCAACGAATGCATCAGGATGACGCGTCCAAAAATCGTTAATCTGATCCATCTCTCGCGATGCATCTTTAAACCCATTCTTGGTTAAAGGAGCCTTAGCCTGTGGTCCACTACTCCGACAAGGAAAAACTTTTAGGCCAAATTCATTGGCAATGGATAACGCTACTTCAAGCGGTTTACGACGAGTCATAAGTACCTCTCCACTAATTGATCACAGAGATACTTTTAAAAGACAAAGAGGTGTGTGTGACTAACGCGCCACTTTTTTCGAGCGGTTCACCAACACTTGATAAAGAATCGGTTTTTGTAAAGCCAGAAATTTTCTGATCGTGCTCGCTGAGGGCAGATGATCCACCAGGTCAGGACATAGTTTTTCGATGATTTTTGCTTGCTCATTACAACTCGAGATTGTTGAAGATAGCCAATTTGCAAAAGCTAACAACCTGAGTTTGTGATTGCGACTCGAGCAACGGTATATGGTCAGTAGATTCAGAGCTTTTGATGACGATAAAAAATCTTGCCAACCGATTCTCAAATCACCAAGTCGTGATGACCTCGGCTTCACGTATTTCAGATCGTATCGCTCTAACATCGAAACAAGATGCCATCGAGTTTCGTTATCTGTGTCGAGAGTTGGATGAAGGGAAGAGATTCCAACGTTAAGTTGAGGATTGTATTGTCTTTCGAGATCGTGTAACGCAATTAAAGCTTTGTCGGCGAGTTTCGCGGCCACGGGATCGGATAACTGTTTACGATGCGTTTTGTCTACGAATCGAAGCTTCATCACTTCGACTGAGACCATCTAAAACCAATGCTCTCTAGATGATCTATTTGAATCAAGAATAAAAGCAATACCCAAATCCAATGAATGCTAGACGGCATAAATAGCTTAGGGTCTTGCTGTGATATTACCTACAACTTGACCTTGCCCACCCCCGATCTCTCTTAGGAAATTTATAACAACGCCAGTGGTATTGAGAACCTTTACAAGTGCTTTTCCATTACCAAATGTATCGGAATAGTTGCACCATCGGCCTCTTCGGTCTTGTGCATAACAGCGGATCTCACCCTGATATGCTTGATTATCGACAGTAAAGTAGTAATGGCCGACCTTTGTGTCTTGCGAGAATGCTACTGCAACTCCTTTATCACCGATATTCTCACGATTAATAGTTCCCCTAAAGCGATGCACCCATGAAGAATGCCAATCTACATTTGGCGGCATTTTCTCTTGCTCTAACATCACTTTTTTCTGGATTGCCGCGTCGTTTGCTTGCTGCTCTTGGATCCGCGCTGCCTGTATTTCCCGCTCCTTTTTTGTATCGCTATTTTTTAATGCTGTATTGATAGCGACTTCAAGTAACGCCAAATAGCCGCCACCTTCTCCGCCTTTGAGTTCATCTTCAGAAGAATGACAATAAATATTGTTACAGGTAAGTAGCGACTCTACGTCTGGATTAACCTGTCCTGCAAAATAATACTTGCTGATCTTTGATGCCGTGACAGCATTTTTAGCCGCTCGTTCAGCATGAGCGGGATGTGTAGAAAAATAGTCATAAACTGACCTTGTTTCCGCTGCTTTCTTTGACCATATTTCGACACCAGCATAAGGATCATATCCAGCAAGAGTTGAATACAATAAACCTATTTCATCTGCTTCCCTCTCATCCACAACGCTGAGACTTTCCATAAATCCTTCTTGCACGCCATCGCGGTTTAAGGCTGTTTTTAAGCGTGATTGCCATATTCCTTCGGTAATATGAGACAGTGAAGAGTGTGCTATTTCGTGTCCCATCACCACAGCAATTTGGTCGTCTGTCAAAGTATCAACCAATCCAGTGAAGAAGACCGTACGACCACCAGTCGTTGCGTATGCATTCCAAATAGGATCATCAATGACTGCAAGCTCTGGTGTTTTAGTATTCCGGAAATGAGAAGCGGCAATTACCCGTTTAAAAATTTTTTCTACGCGAATATAACGACTATCATCTTTCGGAAGGGCCTTACCCTCGTATTGAGTAACCAATTGATCGAATGATTTCTTTCCTAGCGCGAGTTCATTTTCGATAGAACTCAGGTTGAGTTCCCTGCGACCAGTGACTTCATCTTTACGAGCGAACTTATCCGCTTGTTCGTAGATATACTCATCACTTTTTTTTACTGCGGTCTTGATTGTTTCCCCACAACCATTGAGCAAAAGAGCACCGAATATTACGAAACTCATTTGGCAGAGAATTATTCTCACAATTTCACCGAAGCCTTTGACAGGTGTTTCGCTCAATTGTGACGAGGGGTTTACCCAAACGTGGATCATTACTGGTAGCAGTAAATAATCCACTATAATCGGTAAGATGCCCAACTGCGGTAAAGCCTGCGGTAAAATTTTTCACCGGAAGCTCTACGAAGCCTTGTCCAATTAGAAAATTTTCCCAGCCAGACCATGTCATTTGTTCAATTATTTTATTGCCAGTTGGATCGCCACCTTGAACAACCCTCATTTTCGATTTTCCGTCAAACTGAAGTATCGTAGGCGGCTCCTGAACCTTTTCTGACGACACTCTACCGTCCAAATAGGTTGTCGAATCGTTTCCCCAACAACGCCATTGCATTGCGTAAGAACCTTGCGAAAAGATCATCGCCGCTATTGCTAAAAGTGAAATTGATCTTTTCATACACTCACCTTTTCAAATCTTTTGAACTAAATTAATCATAACCAACTGACGAATTACTGGTAGTGTTTCTATCCACTCTGTATCCAGTTTGCCAAGACTTTTCATCAAAAGCATCCTTTTGCAAATCTTGGCTGGAACTATGAGCAATTAAAGATTGATCAGCCCCTCCCCAGCGAGTTGTTGAGGCCGCTACCTCGTCACAACTGTGTCACACACGGTCACACATTTTGGTATATTTCTACAGTGATTAACGCGTCGCAAGTAGCGTGGGCATTGAGCCTTATTGCTTGAGCAGGGGACTCATAATCCCTTGGTCGCAGGTTCGAGTCCTGCTGGGCCCACCATTTTCAGCCTTATTGCGACAAGCCAGTCACACCTCTGTCACACAGAGGAGTGAAAAATGGCGACTTTTAGTGGACCCAATAACCGTCGGTAAGTTCAAGTGCATATCAGCCAAATCACGTCACCAAACCACCTTGTAGGTGCATTCTGCCCCTGTGACACCCTCTGGGCAAACCCCGCCGTCGACGCCGTAGATCCACAAAATCAAAGAGTCGAACCCAACTAATATGATAAGGAACCCTATAACGATTATCCAAACTGCCACCATACGCATCGTGATACTCCTCAATTTGTGCCATCAGTCGCTTCAATGTGCTTTGGCTGTCAATGCCTAAATTCTTACATACGCGAATTAAAGGCTATGGAGCATTTATAAGTGATTGCCCCTGCGTCCAAAAAATTTTTTTGATTTGATATTGCGTTTACTTGCTTCCGCTCAAATCAATCAAAAGACTGATATCTACCCGCGTTTTCTAGCAGCATTTTGTCAATTCGGTCTCTCGAAGCTCCTTATCGAATCTCATCGTTATAAACAAGCTGGGTCGGTATGCAACACCTCAATCAGCTTCCAAGGGCCGTTTAGTCGATGACTTAACAACGAGGCCTCACTCGTCACGCTTGTGCAAAAGCCTTTACCTCCGTTTTCGTTGAATTCGGTCTAACCAACGACTGAAATAACTATTGTAAATACACAATCAAGATGAAGTTTTACTCGACTACTGCCGCTTTGTTTAATCATTTCCCTTGTCAGCACGGGCTTTTTTGACATCGCACAGGTTGACGCTCTCCGTTAATCCAAAGCTCGTAAAAGCTGCCATCAAAAGTTCCATTACCTTTTTTTACTTGAAATGATTTGATCGAATCTCTGCTCTTCTTCGTTGATCTCTTCAGCCAAGTCCCACATCCCTGATAGTCTAGATTCATTAAGGGCAACATGTTTAATGGGCTTTGTTCTTCAGGAGTAACTTCACCGCGTATTAAGTCACGTTCTTTGATCAGGCTTTCTAGTTGCTATCTTTTCTGCGTTTAAAGAGGACAATTCTTTGCAAGCCAAGCAGTTTCCTTTTCAGCAACTTCACGCAGTTGTTGAATCAGAGATTGTTTGTTCTTAATTTTTTGTCTGTCATGTGAACAGTTTGCCAAGGCATCTTCACAAAATCACCCTTTCAAACCTAGCCGGTACCAGTAACGACTACAAAAGACGTGAAGTGAATGCCTGTATCGAAGTAGTTAAAGAGTTGCGTTCAACTATCGCCACGGCCATGTCAATTAGATTTCAACGATGGAAAATTAGACTTCAATGGGTTGGCGATGAATAATTATATCCTTGCTGCTGAAGCGCGCTTAACCGTCTGAAATTCTGAGTAAAGATATTTAGTATGATGAAAATATTGTTATGCATCAATGATATACGACCAGAAAAAAGTGGACTTCGTTTTCTCAATCGATGAAACTAACACAGTCAACAGAGCCGGAGACGGAAAGTTGGCGCAAGGCTTTGGTTTAGTCGTGCGACGATTCTAAGGCCTTTGGTCAAAAGGTGAAACAGGCCTGCGATAGCAGACTCAAGGTTACTTTGGCAATAGACGTCTATTGCGGCTAAAGGCGGGAAATCAGATTGAACGAAAGCCGGAAAAGGACTGGGTAACACCAGTCCTTTTTTTTCCCCCGCAGTGCAGAGCCTACTTTTTTTGAAAACCCCTTTTGCAAATGTGGGCCGATACTACAAATATTTTCAAACCTGTTTATACGGTCCCAGTACCTGATCGATACGTGGCCTCTGTGGACACAATAAATCTCCAGAAAATTCGCAAAACTTTCGAGCTATATTCACAAAGCTAGCACACTTCCCTCTACTTTGTTTCCCAAGCGATTGTCTAACCAAGACCTCTTTTCATTGATAGATCGGCCTTTTTAAGTAACTCTCGCTGGCAACTTTCTGCGCCTTCTATAAATTCCCAAGTGGCCTCGAGCATTGGAAGGACCACAAGACCAACAAAAAAGTCAGGCAGGCGTCTTAGTCGGATTTTCACTACCACCTCCTGCCAGGCGATGCGAACCGAATCATCAATGGAGACACAGCCCGGAAATGCCTGCATCAGTCCACTGTGGTAATCCGCCTCTGTCTACTGAACCAGTCTAATACTAGTAGGCGCCCAAATGTTCAGACACTATCGAGTCACGATTCAACTAAATATTCGAGAGAGCTGTCGGCTTTGCTAACTGGCGTAACGCATTAACACTAAGATCGCTAGACCTAGAATTGAGAATAGCGTCAATGAAGTACCACCAAATCTTAGTATCATGTTGTGCTCCAGAAAACCGAAACAGTATCCATGCATCAATCGAGCTATTACAAACACTGTTCCATAGCTATGGAGAGCGTTATCTTTCAGGCCACCTATCTCAGCGACTAGCATCAGGATCAGGAAGATTGGCGCGTATTCGATTAAATTGCCGTGAGCCCGTATCGCCCTTGCGAGGCCCTCCTCTCCGTCATTGCCGAAGGCGAACCATTTGAGCGCAGGCATTCCTCGTAATGCAATCACCCTAAATGACAAGATCACCAGCAACAGTGCTAGAAGAGATGCGTATGTGCCGGTAATCATCGTAACCTCCCGTTACCTTTAGTTTTTAAACAGTCGCAACGCCAGACTACCTTGCACAACAGGCCGGCGTCACAGGCCGATAGTTATGAACTTGAATTGAAGAGTAACGAACCGACTGAACATTTGTCGTAAGCTTTTAGTCGTAAACAAATGTTGTTACGCATCAATTACCTTCGACCACAAAAAGATAGACATCGCCCTCTCTGTAACCAACTATCGTAATGTCGACCAGGCCGGAGACGCTGCGGCGACTTAATTCTTTCGATCAGTCATACGACGGTTCAAGAATCATTAGTGAGGGGTAAAGAAAAACTGGGAAAGCAGTCTTGAGAACCCTACGAATAAAAAGAAGCTAAGGACTCAGAGAACAAGTTGAAAGGAAACTAAGAAAGGACTGGGTTGATCCAGTCCTTTTTTTTTGTCCTACACCTCGAATACGACCGTGCCAGCAGCTGGGTCTGTGACCCCAAGAGGTGGCTACATTCCTCCAACAGATGTCGAGAACTGTCGAGCAATGCGATCATCTGTGGCATCGCCGTCTTCCTGTCCGCATATCGAGTTACGAAAGCACCCGACTCCTTTCGTTTTAAAGAGTCGTTAGTGGAACAATAGCGATGAGTCGACTGTCTCTCAAATTAACAACGCCTCTTTCATACGGATCAACAGGTTCCACCGATTTGGAGCGCTCGCCAAAATTTACAAACCGAAACCCTGAATTCCGGTCACATATACTCCCGTCCCTGCCAGAATACTGAGTAAAGGATGTCTAAAGTAAGCATGTAAAATGATCACGATTAAAAAAGCGAGCGCTGATAATCCCCCTCGAGCAACGGACTCAATCTCAAGACTCATCAGTCCAAAGCATACCAAAACCACCATAATCATAGGCGGCAAAGACTTCCCAAAAAGATCTAAAATGTAATGACTCTTCACCTGCGCAAGCGCTACAAACGGGAGCGCTCGCGTGATGAAAGTCGCAATACCCATCACAACAAAAAAACCGAAAAGCTGGGCGTTATCCATGCTCTCCTCCAGTACGGACGTAAACGACGAGAGTCACCAAACACAGCCCAATCGCAACGAGTAGAAATTGCTTTGGAATAAGGAGATACACAAGGACCGACGCGCTCAGAGCGACTGCCAGCAGCCAACGCTTACTCATTGTGCGGACTTGCTCGATCAATAGCACCAGGAATAATGCAACCAAGCAAAACTCAAATCCGCGCGAATCAAATGCAAACAATGACTGCAGACTAGCGCCTAATGCACATCCAATCACCCAATACGATTGGTTCATTCCGGTCAGGTACACAAGGTAACGCACGTTACCAGGAGACTCAGGTGGCCTTGCTGTAATCAGTGAATACGTCTCATCAGTCAGGCCAAAAATGAGGTACCAACGTGAGAGTCCGCGTGCTGGGTAGCGACTCATTACTGAAAGCCCATAAAAAATATGGCGAGAATTCAAAACGAGAGTTGCGAAAAACGCTTCTGCATAAGACACACTGGCTGCCAATAAACCAATAGCCATGAATTGTGCAGAACCGGCATAAATCAACACACCGGCTAGTGGCGCGTAAATCCAGTGGTATCCCAGACTTTGAAACAACACCCCGAAGGCCGTCCCAAGCGGGATATAGCCAAACATGACTGGTGCTGAATCTCGAAGAGCCTCCAAAAAATCGGAGCCAGTGACTCGCTTCAATCAAGCCATCCCTTCAGTTCTCGACGAGAGAGATATTCGAGAACCTCCATGCCCTCCTCCGATGCATTCAAACAATCAAGGGCTATCAATTGATCCCCACCAGCTTCTCGAAAAGTTTCATTCAACCCAAGCGCGATTTCTTCGAGGGTTTCCACACAATCGGAGAAAAACGCTGGACTCACAACAGCGACTCGCTTCACCCCCTGATGACCCAGTCCTTCAATGAGTTCATCGGCATAAGGCTTTAACCATTCCTTCGGCCCAAAACGCGATTGAAAAGCGACCTTGAATCGATCTTCTGGCCATCCCAGCGCTTCTCTGAGCAATCTGCCAGTTTTCTGACATTGGCAGTGATAGGGATCACCCTTCAGTAAGTATTCCTTAGGCACGCCATGGAAACTCGCAACGAGGACCTCAGGCTGTCCATCCAGCGTATCTAGTTGCTTTTGCACTGACTTCGCCAAAATTGCGATATATTTCGGATCATCATAAAAAGGTTGTGAGACACGGATCGTTGGCTGCCATCGCATCGCTTTTAACGTATCTCCAATCTTGTCGACAACGGACCCAGTGGTACTGGACGCGTACTGCGGATACATCGGAATACAAACAATTTTCCAACAACCTTCATCAAACATCGTCTGGATCAATGAGGGAATGGATGGGTTCCCATAGCGCATGGCAAATTCAACACGCACAGAATCACCAAAGCGCTCTTGGAGTCTCTCAGTCTGCTCGCGAGTTATCGTCCGAAGCGGAGACTCATCCAGCTCGTTATTCCAGATTTCTCGATAGGCAGCGGCCGATTTCTTGGGACGAAACGTCAAGATTGGTCCTTGTAGAATCAATTGCCAAAGCACTTGCGGCAATTCGACAACTCGTTTGTCGCTTAAAAATTCACTAAGGTATCGCCGCATCGACCAATAATCGAGGGCGTCGGGTGTCCCAAGATTGATTAAAAGCAAGCCAAGCTTTGGGCTTGGTATCCTCGGGTGGTCTGATTGCATCGATGACATTATATATAATCTCGCCGTGTTAACTGTGCCAGGAGCTTGAGCAACAACTCCGGATCCTTGACTCCACAAGTTTCACGCGCTGAATGCATTGCGAATTGCGCACATCCTAGATCAATGGTGTCGATACCAAGACGTCCAGCTGTCAGTGGTCCGATTGTGCTTCCACAACCGAGATCCGCTCTACTTGAAAAATATTGTAACGGAACATCGGCTTTCTCGGCAGCCTGCTCAATGATTCCTTGCGTCAACGCGGTGGTTGCATAGCGATGATTCGCATTAACTTTCACGACCGGGCCTTCATTCAGGAGCGGTCGGTGGCCCTCGTCATGCTTCGAGGCATAATTCGGATGAACGCCATGCGCATTGTCGATCGAAACCATCAAGCTCTTAACGCGCACCTGCTCAAAGTCCGCCCCGATTGTCGCTCGCCGCAATATCGATTCTAAGAAGGGACCATCGGCTCCACTAGTGGAAACGCTGCCAATTTCTTCATGATCGTTTAACACAATCATTGTGCCTTCAGCTTGGTCGTTTTTAACCATAGCTTCAACAACAACGAAACAACTTAATAAATTATCGAGTCGCGCGCTTGCCAACAACTCCTGCTCAAGACCAATCACTTCGGCCCTTTCTGTTGGGTAAGCACAGATTTCAAAGGCTGCAATATCCTGAGGGGACCGATCCAGTTCACGCGCGAGTAACTCTTTAAAATCAAGCTCTGCATCTTTTTCTGCACGAGCTAAGATCATTGGTAACTCATCCTGGGGGTTAATCTTCCTACCACTATTGGCATCTCGGTTCAAATGGATCGCCAGATTCGGGATCACTCCAACAGCACGCTCAAAGTCGACCAGTTCAGACAGCACAGAACCCTCGTTGGCGATTGCAACACGACCAGCGAGTGAAAGGTCTCTATCAAACCAGGTTGACAATAAAACACCCCCGTAGACCTCAAGCCCCAGCTGAAAATAACCATGCTTTTTCACGACTGGCTCTGGGCGTACTCGGAGATTTGGACTATCCGTATGCGCACCAAAAAGTGTCCAGCTGACCACATCTGAAGGCTGCCGCCATGCCACGAGCGCACCATCTGACCGAACAACGAAATAGGACGCACCGGCCTCCAGAGCCCATGCCGAGCGCTCATCAAGACGAACAAAGCCGGCATGCTCAAGAAGTTCGGAGACGTTTGCCACTGCGTGCCAGGGTGTCGGCGAGCGATCAAGAAAATCGGTTAATCGGCCGATAAAGGGGGGCACCATCCGTAAATCCAAATTGTCTCTCCAGGGGGTTGCGTTCTGTGGTGGAAGGAAGCATAACAAGAAAATTAAGGTTCGAAAGGATAAGACGCAAGGTGTTCAAGCCAAGTTTATTGCGTAAATTCGTATTCACTGGGCTATTGGCCTCAATGGTCAATGTCTGGGTAGGAAGCGCGCACGCACTATCGATCGAACCGACACAAGAAGACAGTCTCCTTGCTCAGGTCATCGCTCGCGAGCTCGACCGTAGGCACCTTGCTTCAAACTCCCTGTTTGCTGAGCGAAAGCCAATGGTCGGTCAATTGATTCTCAAAGCCATTGATCCATCTCGGTCTCTACTGACACAAGCCGATATTCTCCGAGCAGATACTGACCGGTTACCAGAGCAAATTGAACAGGGGCGCCTTTCCACCGTGTATCAACTGTACGTGCTCTCTCTGAATCGCTCCGAAGAGCGCCTCAAGTACTGGCTTCGAGTACTTAGCGATGGAAGCGGCTCGATCGACCTAACAAATCGGGAAAGTCTCCGAATTCGCGATGAGAAAACGCCATGGGTCGACGATTTTGGTGCTCTAAAGGATCTTTGGAGAAAGCAGCTCGAGAATCAGGCAATTGGGCTGTTACTGGCTGAGCGGACGGAAGATGAGGTCTTTAAAGCGCTCATCCGACGCTACCGAAGTCAGAAGAACCGTCTTGAGCAAACGCGCCCCGATGATATTTTCGCAGGCGTAATCAACGCATATGCCAGTGCCTATGACCCGCATACCTCCTACCTGCCTCCTGCAGACAGTGAAACATTCAACATCAATATGTCTCTGTCACTTCAAGGGATCGGTGCCGTCTTACAATCCGAAGATGAGTTCACAAAGGTCGTAAGTCTAATTCCAGGTGGACCAGCTGAAATGGATGGACGACTCAAACCAGCCGACCGAATCTTGAGCATCGCTCAGGGCTCTCAGTCGTTCGAAGACGTTGTCGGATGGCGGTTAGACGAAGTTGTCCAAAAAATCCGCGGGCCGAAGGGGTCACAGGTCCGGCTGGAGGTGCAAGCAGGTGATGATGCACCTCACCGAGAAATTATTTTAATTCGTGATCGGGTCCAGCTCGAAGAACAATCGGCAAAGAGTGAGATTATCGAGGCTGGCACTAACGGCAAAAGAATAGGAGTCATTACGATTCCCACGTTTTATTCGGACTTCGCTGCAAAACAAGCAGGCGATCCAAATTACAGAAGCACAACGCGCGATGTCAAAAGACTGCTGAGTGAATTCGCCGGTCAGGATGTTCAAGGAGTCATCGTCGACTTACGAAATAACGGTGGCGGTTCCTTGCAGGAGGCATATGAATTGTTCGGGCTCTTCATCCCTCGTGGTCCAGTCGTCCAGATTCAAAGTGCCGGCGGGCGCACTGACGTTCGTGGTGACCGAGACCCAAAGGTATCTTGGGAAGGTCCAATGGCTGTTTTGGTCAATCGCCTGAGCGCCTCAGCAAGTGAAATCTTCGCTGGTGCAGTGCAAGACTACGGACGCGGGCTGGTTATCGGGTCACAAACATTTGGTAAAGGGACTGTTCAGGCACTTCTCCCAGTCAACGAAGGTCAGCTCAAATTAACAATTGCCAAGTTTTATCGGATTTCAGGCAAATCAACGCAGCACCGGGGCGTCATTCCTGATATCGAGTTTCCTTCTGCATTCGATCCCGAGGAGATCGGCGAAAGCGCACTCGATACCGCACTGCCATGGGACCAGATTCGCTCTCTCAGATATCGTCCGCTGGACACACCACAAGCACGGGTTGCACAGTTAATAGATCGACATCAAACGCGGATCGCATCCGATCCTAACTTTAAGGCGTTGCTTCAGCGAACAGAAAGAGCGCTCGAATTGAGCAATGAAACAGGAATTTCGCTCCACCTTAAAACACGTATCGAAGAACGTGAAGCCAATAACCGAGCGTTGCTCGAGATCGAAAATATGAGACGAACTGCACTCGGACTACCGACGATCGACGATGTGAACGAGTTGGAAAGTGAGGCAAAAGACGGAGACCCCAAAGATGATGCAAGTCTAATGGAGTCTGCCAGGATACTCCTAGACGAGATTCAGCTTAATCCGCGTCTCGCGGGGCTCTAGGAGGCGGAACCATCGACAATGGTGAGACAGTCCCGGCTTTGCTTTCGCGGATGCGAGCGGGCCCTGAATCCTCCACCTCGTCAATACGGATCACAGCATGCATAGGAATATAACTGCGTTTAACGCCCTGAAACTCAGCCTTGAGCCTCTCCTCCGACGGATCGACCAGCAATCCACTGCGCTCACCGAAGACAAAATCCTCAACTTCGATGAAACCGTAAAGATCACTCGAATAAATTTGCTTCGCGAAAACTTCAAACACTTTGTCTTGACTGACAAACTGAACGCGGAAAGTAGGGTCGGGAGTCTTAGCCATCGTGATTCTCGATTTCAGGGCGCGTAGTCTGTCGATGTTTCCCTCCGCAGTCAAGAACACTCGTGCAATTTTAGGTACTTCGGACTATACTCGCGCGCCCATGTACGAGGAGATGGGATGACTGCAAAACTCTTCATCAAGACTCACGGGTGTCAGATGAATGAATATGATTCGGACCGCATGGCTGACCTATTGCATGATAGCCACGCACTGACTATGACTGACGTTCCGGATGATGCCGAAGTCATTCTTATTAACACCTGTTCAATTCGCGAGAAAGCGCAGGAAAAGGTGTTCTCTGAGCTGGGCCGTTATCGCGTGCTCAAAGAAACAAACCCAAATCTCATTATCGGTGTTGGTGGTTGCGTCGCATCGCAAGAAGGCGACGCGATCCGACAACGTGCTCCGTTCGTCGATCTAGTCTTTGGTCCACAGACATTACATCGCCTACCTGACATGCTCGAGGCACGTCGCAGCGGTGGGGAAGCACAGGTCGATATTAGCTTCCCTGAAATTGAAAAATTCGACCGCCTTCCCGAACCGAAACTTGAAGGACCAAGTGCATATGTCAGCATCATGGAAGGATGCAGTAAGTACTGTACGTTCTGTGTGGTTCCTTACACTCGGGGTGAAGAAATCAGCAGACCGCTCGATAATTTATTGCAGGAAGTACTCGCCAACGTCGAGCAAGGTGCGCGGGAAATTCACCTGCTTGGTCAGAACGTGAATGCCTATCGCGGCGAAACCGATGATGGAGATACCGCTGATCTTGCAGATTTGATTCGCGTCATTGCTGAAATTCCCGAAATCGAACGAATTCGCTTTACAACAAGCCATCCTGTCGAGTTCTCTGATGCATTAATCGATTGTTTCAGGGATGTTCCAAAACTCGTCAGTCACCTGCATCTACCGGTTCAATCCGGATCAGATCGAGTCCTCGCCGCGATGAAGCGCGGTCATACTGCACTCGAATACAAGGCAAAAATCCGAAAAATTCAGGAAGCCCGTCCTGGTATCAGCTTATCGTCAGATTTCATAATCGGTTTTCCAGGCGAAACCGATCAAGACTTTGAAAAGACAGTGGAACTGATAACGTCAATTGGTTTTGACGCCAGCTTCAGCTTCATCTACTCAGCGCGGCCTGGAACACCTGCGTCTGATTTTGAGGATCAAACCGACCAGTCAACTAAAAAGAAGCGCTTAGCTGCATTGCAAGCAAGAATCTCACAGCATGCACAGAAGATAAGTCAAGCGATGGTTGGCACGTTACAATCAGTGTTGGTGACAGGGCCCTCAAAAAAGGATCCTGGTGAACTCTCTGGTCGTACCGAAAACAATCGCGTAGTGAACTTCCGTTCCGACCAAACAAATCTCATCGGACGCTTTATTGAATGTGAAATCGTTGAAGCGTATCCAAATTCGTTGCGCGGCAAAATGACCTCGAAGGCTCCTTGGTAGTGGATGTCCGGCAATTTATGCTTGAACCAAACGATACTCGTCGTCTTGCGTCACTGTGCGGTCGTCAAGATACACATCTGAGGCTGATCGAATCACGCTTACCTGTGACCATTCGGAATCGCGGAAATCAATTTGAAATCGAAGGCGAAGGCGATGCGACAAAAGCTTGCGCTCGTCTTTTAGATCGGCTCTATCGGGAAACCCGAGATTCGGAGCTGACTGACGATACCGTGCATCTACATCTGCAAGAAGCATCAACCTATCAAGACGATGCCCAACCTTTGATTGTGATTGATACGCCGAAACTCAAAATCAAACCACGAGGTAAGAATCAGCTTAGCTACATCGACTCGATACGCTCTCACGATGTGAATTTTGGTATTGGTCCAGCGGGTACGGGTAAAACATGGCTGGCTGTCGCTTGCGCAGTTGACGCTCTCAGACGCGATCAAGTCGAGCGCATCATTTTGGTTCGTCCTGCAGTCGAAGCGGGTGAGCGCCTCGGCTTCTTGCCCGGAGATCTTGCACAAAAAATCGATCCCTACCTGCGGCCTCTATACGACGCGCTCTATGAAATGCTTGGTTTTGACAAGGTCACCAAATTACTTGAGCGTCAAGTCATTGAGATCGCACCACTGGCATACATGCGCGGCCGAACACTGAATCACAGTTTTATTATTTTAGATGAAAGTCAGAACACCACACGCGAGCAAATGAAAATGTTTTTAACACGTCTTGGTTTTGGTTCAACAGCAGTAATTACAGGCGATCCAAGTCAGATTGATTTACCCCGGAAATCCGACTCCGGTCTCACACACGCATGTCGTGTTCTGGAATCTGTTCGCGGTATTTCGATGATACGTTTTAATTACAAAGACGTGGTTCGACATCCATTAGTGGGCCGCATCGTCGATGCCTATGACAAGGCTCAAGATGATCATTGAGTTCGAAGATGCGACCGGGATTTGTCCTATTGCATCGGATCAGGTGGTCAATTGGGTGGAATTGCTTCTAGCTTCCGAAACAGAGGAGGCATTTGAACTTACGATCCGAGTGGTTGATGCAAACGAAAGTCAGGAACTGAACAAAACCTTTCGTGGCCAAGACTATCCTACCAATGTGCTCTCATTTCCAGCAGATATTCAACTTCCCGAAGGCCCAAAAATTTTAGGCGATATTGCGATTTGTCTCCCTGTTATCAAACAGGAAGCAGATGAGCAATCTAAGCGCTTTGACCAACATTTTGCGCATATGGTGGTTCACGGATGCTTCCATCTCATGGGCTACGACCACCAAAATGAGCATGATGCTGACCAAATGGAAGCTAAAGAAATCGGCATTCTCGACAATCTCGGCTATCCTAACCCTTATTGGAGTCAGGAACAGAAAGATACATGAACGACGGACGAAGTCCCGAGGACCAGGACGAGCGATCCTGGTTCGATCGTTTGGCCAGCGTCATCTCTGGTGAAGCTGAAAATAAAACCGAATTGATTGAAGAACTGCGGGATGCCAAAGAGCGCGGTTTGTTTAATCAAGAAACTCTTGCAATTCTCGAAGGCGCCCTCGCCGTCAGCGATATGCAAGTGCGAGAAGTCATGATTCCCCGAACGCAAATGATTGCAATTCGAGCAGATGAGCGTCCAGAAGAGTTTTTACCGAAAATCATTGAATCTGCGCACTCTCGTTTCCCGGTGCTGGGTGAGCAGCCGAGTGAAGTGATCGGTATCCTCCTCGCAAAAGACCTTCTCTCATTTTTAATAAGCCAAGATCTCGAACGATTTGAGATCAAAGAGGTTGCCCGTCCAGTTCGACGCGTTCCTGAGAGTAAACGGCTTGACCAACTGCTCAAAGAGTTTCGTGATAATCGTGCGCACATGGCCGTTGTCATCGATGAATACGGTGATGTCGCCGGGCTTGTGACGATCGAAGATGTGCTTGAGCAAATTGTTGGCGAAATCGAAGATGAGCATGATCACGACGAAGATCTGAATATCCGCCACCAGGCGAGTGGTGCGAGCCTAGTGAAAGCCATGACTGAGATCGATGATTTCAACGAAGAATTTGGCACCAACTTCTTGGATGACGAGTTCGATACCATCGGCGGTCTTGTCACACATGCTTTTGGCCATCTCCCAGCGCGGGGCGAAATAACCACGCTCGGCCATCTCAATTTTGTTGTATTAAACGCAGATAGTCGACGAATCCGCTTGCTTGAAGTCCGGCCACATGGGTCTGACGCCTCTCATTAAGTACAGCACTGCACTCGGTGCCGGAATACTAGGCACACTTGCATTTGCCCCCTTCAATATTTGGTGGCTCGGTTTAGTCAGTCTCGCTGTCTGGATGTGGCTTTCCATCAAGCACCCGAACTTCTTCATCGGTTTGTTTTACGGACTTGGTCTCTTTGGTTCGGGAGTCTCATGGGTCTCTGTCAGCATGACTGAACATGGCGGCGCATCATTTCCACTCGCATTCATCATGACCACTGTCTTCACAGCGGGACTCGCGATCTTTCCGGGGCTTGCGTCCTGGGGGTATGCAAGCTGGCATCAACGATGGTCCACGACACTTGGTAAAGCGTGTTTATTGACCGCTTGCTGGGTCACGATGGAAGCTTTCCGCGGTTGGTTTTTAACTGGATTTCCATGGCTTTTATTCGGTTACAGCGCACTCGGAACACCATTTGAAGGCTATCTATCGTGGGTTGGCGTATTCGGTGTATCCGCCGTTATTGCACTGACAGCAGGAGGGTTCGTGGCAAGTCTCCTAGATCGACGCCTCACTCCGTTGATTGTTCCCGTCATCTTGATGACGCTGGGTCCAACCTTAAACGCACAATTTGAACCTAGCGAGGAACAAACACGGGCAACCCGCGTCGCCCTCTGGCAACCGATGACCGCGCAGTCGGAAAAATGGAAACCTGAGTTTCGTGAGCGCATTATTGAGCAACATGTAGTCAACGGGCTCCCAGCGGACGTTGAAATCATCATCTGGCCTGAAACTGCACTACCAATGACTGAATCACAAATGAATTCAGTACTTCCCGATTTGGATTTGATGCTTCTCTCCAATACACAGACGTTGATCACAGGTGTACTGGGTCAAAGGCGGGGCCGATACACTAACCGTCTAATAACGCTTGGTTCAGGGCAAGGGGCCTATGACAAAACGCGACTCGTTCCGTTTGGTGAATACATTCCACTGGAATCTACGTTCCGAGGCTTAATCACGTTTTTCAATTTACCCATGTCAGCAATCGTTCCCGGAAGCCAACAGAGTCTATTGACTCATGGTCAGCTTAAGTTTGGTGCGTTAATTTGTTACGAAATCGCTTATGCCGGTCAGGCTCGAACGGTGACTGAAGGTGCGAACGTCATCTTGACTGTTTCGAATGACACCTGGTTTGGCGACTCCATCGGGCCTGATCAACATCTGCAAATTGCTCAAATTCGTGCACGCGAACTCGGCAAACCAGTTATCAGAGCGACCAATGATGGATTAACTGCATTCATTGATGCTCGCGGCCAAGTCGAATCAATCCTCCCAAGATTCGTATCTGCTGTTCTCTCACATACGGTCATACCAGCGACCACTGTGACACCCTATTCAAAAGCTGGTGAGGCGCCACTGATTATCTTTTTGATCGTGATTCTGACACTCACCCGAGGGAACGAAATATTCAACTCGAAATAGAGCGGTTTTTTCACAAAACGCCTTACAGTACGGCAACCGAAACGCTATTCTTTATCTTTTTCCACCCGAAGGATCATTTAGGGCTCATGGAGCGCAATTACAAACCTCAGGTCATTGAACCGGCAATCCAGAAACAATGGGAATCAAAACGGGCATTTAAAACATCAGAAGACCCCCAAAAACCTAAGTTCTATTGTCTCTCCATGTTTCCCTACCCTTCGGGCAAGCTCCATATGGGCCACGTCCGGAACTACACCATCGGTGATGTGATCAGCCGCTTTATGACCATGAGAGGTTATAATGTGTTACAGCCGATGGGCTGGGATGCGTTCGGCATGCCTGCTGAAAATGCGGCAATTAAAAACCAGCGACCTCCAGCTGCCTGGACTTACGACAACATTAACCATATGCGTGGTCAGCTGAAACGGCTTGGTTTTGGATATGACTGGGACCGTGAACTCGCGACTTGTACGCCAGATTACTATCGCTGGGAGCAATGGCTCTTTACCCGAATGGTTGAGAAAGGGCTAGCATATCGCAAAAAAGCTCGCGTGAATTGGGACCCTGTAGATCAAACGGTACTAGCCAATGAGCAGGTCATTGATGGCCGCGGTTGGCGCTCTGGAGCACTCGTCGAACAGCGTGAAATCGACCAGTGGTTTATCAGGATTACGGATTATGCCGATGAATTACTCGATGATTTAGATTCTGTTGATTGGCCCGAGCAGGTCAAGACAATGCAGAAAAACTGGATTGGTCGAAGCCAGGGTGTGGAATTTAATTTTGAAGGCAAAGGCTCTACAGAACGACTCGCGGTCTACACAACACGCCCAGACACCATCATGGGAATCACCTTTGTGGCAGTTGCTGCAAAGCATCCTATTGCTCAGAAAGCTGCTGCAGCGGATCCAGATGTTGCTGCGTTCATCGAGGAATGCACAAGCATGTCAGTTGCTGAAGCGGATCTTGCGCAGACACTGAAGAAAGGTATGGCAACTGGCGAATATGTGATCCATCCGATCACAGGTGAAGATATTCCAGTCTGGATCGCTAATTTTGTGTTGATGGATTATGGATCTGGAGCTGTCATGGCAGTCCCCGGTCATGATCAGCGTGACTGGGAATTTGCGATGCAATATAACTTACCAATCAAACCAGTCATCAAGCCGATGACTGATGATCCTGAATACGATCTCAGTCAGCAAGCATGGTGTGAGAAGACTGGAATCACGATTAACTCGGGTCAGTTTGATGGCCTAGACTTCAACCATGCATTTAAAGCAATCGCCAATGCACTCGAGAACATGGGTATTGGCCGCATCACAACCAACTACCGTCTCCGTGACTGGGGTGTTGGGCGTCAGCGTTACTGGGGATGCCCGATTCCGATCATTCATACAGACGAAGGATTAAAAACCGTTCGCGACGAAGATCTTCCGGTGACCTTACCAGAAGACCTCGTGGTTGATGGTTCAGGCAGTCCATTGGTCGATAGTCATGATTTCGTTGCCACCGTTGACCCAGATACGGGCCGTCCTGCAACGCGTGAAACAGACACTTTCGATACATTCATGGAATCCAGCTGGTACTACGCTCGATTCGCAAGCGCTTTTTCGAATCACGCGATGCTCGATAAAAATGCCAACTATTGGCTTCCTGTCGACCTTTACATCGGTGGCATCGAGCATGCCATTTTACATCTCCTCTATGCACGCTTCTTTCACAAAGTGTTGCGTGATCTCGATCTTGTCGACAGTGATGAACCATTTAAGAAACTACTCACCCAAGGCATGGTCTTAAAAGATGGTTCAAAGATGTCGAAGTCAAAAGGCAACACGGTTGATCCACAAGAACTCATCGATGAATACGGTGCCGATACCGTTCGTTTGTTCACGATGTTCGCAGCGCCACCTGAGCTTTCTTTAGAGTGGTCTGACGATGGTGTGGCCGGCGCACATCGATTCTTGAAACGTGTCCATGCCCTTGTCAGTGAGCACATCGCAGAAGGCAACCACTCGATGTCTGGCGAAGTTGACCTCGATTCCTTGTCAGAAGAGGCGCGGGATGTTTATCGGAAGCTCCATGAAACCATTGCAAAGGTTTCTGACGACATTGGACGTCGTTATCATTTCAATACAGCAATCGCATCAATTATGGAACTCACCAACAGCGTAATAAAGTTTAGTGCGCAGACAGCATCGGACCGGCGCGTGCGTTCGGAAGCGATTGAAGCGATCGTTGTCCTGCTGTCACCAATCACGCCACACGTGACTGAACATCTGTGGTCAAATCTCGGTCATAGTCAATCACTCGTTGATGTCAGCTGGCTCGAAGTTCGTGCGGATGCTTTGGCGCGCAACACATTAACACTTGTGGTTCAAGTGAATGGAAAACTGAGAGGCCGGATTGAAGTGGCTGCAGATACAGATAAAGATTTGATTTTGACCATGGCTCGCGATGAGCCCTCTGTTGCAAAATTCCTTCAAGGAATGGTCGAGAAAAAAGCGATCGTTGTTCCCCAGAAACTCGTGAATTTAGTGGTAACGCCAGCATGATAAATCGACGTGCATTTTTAATACTGTCCGCGGCAGGATTTGTAACTGGATGCGGTTTTAGGCTGCGCGGCACTGGAACACCCATCGGGAAGCTTCCTGAATCATTGAAAATACAAACAACTGATCCCTACGCACCGATGATCAAAAACGTCACGCGCCAATTGAATGACCAGGGCACAGACGTAGTGACGTCGGGCTCAGTTCCCACGCTGAAACTCACCGTTCCAGCGCTAACAGATCGCGTGCTTGGGCCTGTATCAGGTGGCGATCAAACAGAGCTCGCGCTGGAAATAACTTATAGTCTCGTTGGCGAAGATCTCGTTCTTTTGATACCAGACACCAAGGTCCGGGCGACACTCATTTATGTTGATGGTGGTGCCGACACCTCGGCGGAAGACCAACGCGTGGCTCAATTAAGACGAAGTCTTGAAGAGGATTTACTCCGTCAAATCGTGCCATCCATCCGTGTTCGATACGAACAAGCGCTCAAGCAAAAAGATACTCCAAAGGCAGATTAATCGATGGCCATCAAAGCGTCCGAATTTGATAACGGTAAATGGGATTCGGGCCTACCTCCTGTAACTGCTTTATTGGGTGATGAGGCATTTTTTATTACCCGAACCGGCGATTTGTGGCGGCAGACAGGCAAAGATCAAGGCTTCACTGAACGATTGATACTTTATCAAACAGAATCCGACCTTGCTAATCGACTGTTAAGCGAACTCGATGCCTTATCCTTGTTTGCTGACCGAGCACTGGTCGAACTGCGACTGACAAAAACAACGCTTGATAAATCGTTACGCGAAGCACTCGACCGTTGGACGCAAAACCCACCTGAAGACAAGCGGCTTTTAATCAGTGGTCCAAAACTTGGAAAAAGTGAAGCATCCACCACTTGGCTTCAGACACTTGAGACGGCTGCTGCAGTGATTGAGGCAACGCCGGTACCGACTTATCAATTTGCGACGTGGCTCGAGGCTGAATTGGAATCACACCAAATTGTGATGGATCAAGATGCGAGATCCGCCGTTCAGATGCATACTGAGGGTAACTTATTAGCGGCCGGTCAGGTGATTGAACGACTCAAACATATTCAACCCGATCTAATTGAAGGACCGACATTATCGCTCGATCAGGTGCTCGATGTCCTGACGCAAAGTGCACGTTACACCGTCTATGACTTGGTTGATCTGGCAATGAAATCTGATGTGCCAGGACTGAACCGAATGACTGATTTATTAAAGGCTGAAGGAGTTGAGGCCATCAACGCACTTTGGGCGATTTCTCGGGAACTCGATACTCTTTTGCAAATTCGGTACCGAATGGATCAAGGTGAGTCAGTGAATCAAGCAATTGGTTCATTGCGAGTCTGGCGCTCACGCGAGGGATTAGTTCGTGGTGCGGTCAACCGACTGAGTCTCATGCAATTGAGAAAACTCTTAACACTCTGTCATGACACCGACCGAACCATCAAGGGCGCAACCCAAGAACCCGCTTGGTCCATAATCAAGGATATCTTACTCGGCTTTGCTGGCCATCCGATGACTCGCTAAATCTAATAACTTTTGCCTAAACTGTTGACTGAGTTGGTCACAGACCTGATCAATCGCAACATTTGCAGTGCAATCAGAGAGCTGTGTCACCTCGAGACCCTCATAGCCACATGGATTGATCCTTGAAAACGGCTCGAGATCCATTGACACATTCAATGCCACGCCGTGATACGAAACCCCGTGTCGAATTCTGAGGCCCAGACTCGCTATCTTCCGATCTCCGACAAAGACACCAGGTGCATCCGCGCGTGCCTGAGAGGAGACTCCATACGACGCTAATACACCAATCACCGTATTTTCAAGAAGACTTACAAGTTCTCTGACGTTGAGTGAAAAGTGTCTCATCGGGACCAGGGTATAGAGAATGACCTGACCTGGCCCATGATAGGTCACTTGTCCACCGCGATCAGATTGGACAATCCGTGTATCACCAGGGTTAAAAACATGTTCGGCCTTGCCAGCCTGACCTTGTGTAAATACTGGCGGGTGTTGGACGCACCAAAGCTCAGCACGCACCCCTCCTTTGAGGACTGTAATCTGATCCTTCATCGCTTGATGGGTTTGCTCGTAGTACTCGATCCCTCGATCAACGATGATGACTTCTGTCATCACAAAACCATATGAACTCGACCTGTTGCCTTGAGGTCTTCGTGGAGGATCTTCAGTTGCTCTTCGCTTTCAGCCGTGATTGAAAAGCGAAAACTTTGATATTTCCCATTTTTACTGGCGATTACTCGCAATTGATCGGCTTGATAGCCTTTGCAATGACGGCCTACGATTTCTTCCAGAATCGTAACGAACCCGTCATGCGTATCAGCAACGACAGAGATATGGTAATCCTCACATGGGAACTGAATGGTTGGTTTTTCAGGTTGTTTTTCGTTACTCATGGTGATGCAACCGCTCATCGTAGGCCGCCTGAAGCTCCATAAAGGCTTGGGTCAGTTGACCATCACCGACTTGTCCACCTGGGTCAAGCTGAACAATCGGCATCAATCCCCTAGTCGAGCTGGAGACAAACACGCCATGGGCATCAGGCAGCGAATCTACACGGATGGGCTCTTCAATGACATCCAAACCAATAGTTGAGGCCAACTCGATCACAAGATGACGAGTAATGCCAGGCAGGATCAGGTCACTTAACGGTGGCGTAATGAGAGACTGCCTTCGGATCACAAATACATTCGAAGTTGACGCCTCAGTCACCAGATTATCACGATGCAAAATTGCCTCGTGAGCACCACTGTCTCGAGCTTCTTGCATTAAAAGTACATTGCCAAGCAACGAGACCGATTTGATGGAATTGCGACGCCAACGAATATCTGGACGTACGATCGCTGTCACTGGCTTTTGTGAGACTACTGCGAATTCGCTGATTGTTAAAAAAACAGTCGGTGAGATTTTTGATGGAAATGCGTGATCACGAGCTGACACTACGCCTCGGGTGACTTGCAAATAAATTTTTGCATCCCAGAGTCCGGCTTTTTCGGTCAACCGGTCGACATCAGTAAATACGTCATCGACTGAGACTGGCAGCCCGATTGCATCGAGACTCGATTGAAGTCGCGCTTTATGAAGTGATTTCGCACGAACACGCCCGTCAACTCGAGCCATCACCTCGTAAACCCCATCACCAAACAGGAAGCCACGATCCATTGGCGAGATCGCCGCCTGTTCGATTGGCATGATCGTGCCGTTGAGGCAACACCAGGTCACACAAATAGTCTCAGTACATAATCGACCATGCGCTTGAAAAAACCTCCTTCAGGAACGGCCTCAGCGACAGCCACAGGCGATTCAGCAAGAATCCGTTCGCCAAGCATGATTTTGACATTTCCAACGACGGTACCTGCTTCAAGTGGTGCATCAAGCGTGTCAGGGGCGTCTAACGTCGCCTGGATAGCTGACTCACGACCAAGCGGCAAAGTGACATAAAGCGACTCGGTTGGAACGAGCTCGACCACTTCAGATTCGCCAAACCATACCTCTCGCGCACTTTCAGGTAGCGGTTGACCTTCCGCAAAGACTGTCTGACCACTGAAATAACGGAACCCATATTGCAATAGCTTCGTAGTCTCTTGTTCACGCACTTTCTCACTAGCAGTGCCCATGACGACGGAGATTAGGCGGAATCCGTCACGCTCAGCACTTGCAACCAAACAATAACCCGCTTCTTCAGTATGCCCTGTCTTTAACCCATCGACACTTGGATCACGGAATAATAAGCTGTTTCGGTTCGCCTGCTTGATACCGTTGTAAGTGAAGTTTTTCTCTCTATAGATCGTATAGGTCTCTGGGAAATCCGCGATGGTTCGAGCCGCCAATATTCCTAAATCTTTGGCTGTGGTGTAATGCTCCTCCTGAGGGAGTCCGGTGGAATTCTTGAATTGCGTATTTGTCATGCCAAGACTAACTGCTGTCTGGTTCATCACATCAGCAAATACATCTTCGGATCCAGCGATATATTCGGCCACAGCGACGCTTGCATCGTTACCTGACTGGATCACAATCCCACGCAGTAGATCTTCGAGCCGGACTTCCGTTCCTTCACGGATAAACATCCGCGAGCCACCCGTTTTCCAGGCTTTAATGCTCACTGGTACCTTGTCATCAAAGCTTATCCTGCCCGCGGCGATTTCGCGCTCAGCGATATAAGCAGTCATCATTTTCGTCAGTGAAGCAGGTGGTAGTGGCTGATCTGCATTATGTTCGACCAGGACTTCACCGTTAGTTGCGTCAATCAACAAATAACCAGTGGCTTGCAATTTGGGCGCCGTAGGAATCGGTGGTCCATTACCAAGCGCCTCAGTGAGCGGCACATTCGCTTGGGCCATCAAACTCAATACACATGCCAGGGCAATCCAAAAAAGACGCACTCTACTCTCCTCGCTTCATTCCATTATTTTGCGATTAATCGCTGTGGTAACCAACCGAGTGCCACCAGTTGCTCAAATACCTCGCGCTCAATACTGAGATCTGTTTTTGGCAGTACTTGCACTCGGAATAAACCAGATTCATTGGGTTCGACCCGGATGGTTGCCATCTCACTCGTAACCACCTCACGAATTTGATCAGCAACCTTTCGCGCTTGACTCTCTGTGGACACCGCCGTCACCTGCAAAATCGCCTGCGCTGGCTCTGCGAGAGGATTGGCGATCAGAGCCACGTCAGAAGTCGGCACACTTAAAACTTCGTAGCTTACTTGGGCTGTCCCTTGATCAGAAAAACCTAAACGCTTCGCTGCGGCCCACGACAAATCAAGCACCCGATTCTTTTTGAATGGTCCTCGATCATTCACCCGCACAATCAACGACTGATTATTTTCTAGATTCGTCACACGAATCCATGCGGGAATCGGCATGCTGGTGTGTGCCGCTGTGAATTGAAACATGTCAAATGGCTCTCCAGAAGAAGTCAGTTGCCCATGAAATTTCCGCCCATACCAACTGGCAACTCCAGTCTCAGAAAAACCAGGACTCACAGCAGCAATTGTGTATGTGACTCCAGCGACCTCGTATGATCCAGGATTTCCATACTGCGAGAGAGGTTCAGGCTTTGGTTCGGGCTCTGGCAGTTCATTAACATCAACCGATGCAATCAACGGTGGACCATCTGGAACTTCCTCTACAAGAGCGACTACCTCAGCTGGTTGGGCTCCACGAATCCATTGTTGAATCGACACACATCCACTAAGGAACAGCGATATCAATAAAAGACTACTTCGAATCACAGACCAATTTCCTCGGCGATTTCATCAGCTAACTGCGTGACAGCCATCGCATAGAGAGATGAGCGATTGTAGCGAGTGATTACATAGAAATTTTTAGTCACCACCCAATATTCGTCGCCTTTAGCTCCGTGTAAGCCCAAGATATCTAGCGGTAATTCAGACCAAGCATCGGGGATTTGCTGGACCCCTTTTGAAGTCAATTCGTTGCCAGTCTCTTTCACATCGATACGAGATTCCATCCGTTCAACCTGAGATGCAGCATTCGCTACAGGTCTCGCGATCCCGTATTTCATATCCCAACCATGCTCTGCGAGATAATTGGCTACAGAGCCGATGGCGTCGACAGGATTATCAATTAAATCGCGGCGACCATCGTTATCAAAATCAATCGCATAGGCGAGATAACTAGATGGTATGAACTGACCGTAGCCCATGGCACCAGCATAAGAGCCCTTCAATTCAGTGGCACGCAAATTCTCCTCTTGGCCAAGAAGAAATAAGGATTCGAGCTCGCCTAGAAAAAACTTTGCACGCTTAGGGTAATCAAGACCGAGGGTCGCAAGTGCATCTAACGCCCTGAAACTCCCCTTATTTTTCCCGTAGTAAGTCTCGACTCCGATTATGGCTAAAATCACATCAATCGGTACACCAAGTTCAGCTTCAGCCCGCTCCAACGCCTTGCGATGTGTTTGGTAAAAGCGCGTCGCCGCTTTTACACGCGCTTTCTTCAAGAATATTGGCCGATAATCCCTCCACTGTTTTCGTTCTGCTGGACGATTCATTGCCTTGATCACCGAATCCAAGCGCTTGGCTTCTGACATAACTTTGATTACTTCATTTCGATTGAGGCCTCTCGCAGCGAGGCGATCAGCCATAGCTTGAACCTCAGCTCGTTCTGCATAGTTCGCTAAGGCTGTCGGGATGTATAACCCAACAAAACCCAACATGATCGCAACTGCCGGAAATACCCGCATCATGACTCCCCTGAAAGTATCCGTTTAGTCCGCTGCATCGACATAATCAAACCAAAACCAATCAACAACGAGACAATTGAAGTTCCACCATAACTAATTAATGGTAAAGGCACACCCACCACAGGCAAAACTCCACAAACCATTCCCACGTTGACGAAAACGTAAACGAAGAAGGTGAGCGTGATTGAACCAGAGAGAAGCCTCCCGAAGTTCCCTTGCGCACGCATCGTCAAGACTAAACAACGGCCTAGGATTAGTGCGTAAAGGATAAGTAAAACACTGATACCAACAAATCCCATTTCTTCGCCAAGTACTGCCACAATGAAATCGGTGTGTGACTCAGGAAGAAACTTCAACTGGGCCTGCGTCCCTGCTGCATACCCCTTGCCGAACATCCCACCAGAACCCAAGGCCGTCATCGCCTGAATGGTATTCCATCCAGCTCCTAGGGGGTCGCTTTGCGGATCTAACAAAGTCATCACTCGAATTCGCTGGTAGTCATGCATGACCATCCAAAGGACAGGCAAAGCCGACAGACCAAAGCCACTGAGCAAAGCTAATAACCGCCACGAAATTCCCGCGAGGAAGATCGCAAAAAAACCTGAGCCGGCAATAATTATGCTAGTCCCTAAATCAGGTTGTTTTACGATCAAAGCAAAGGGAACAAGAATTAAAATGGCCGCAATCACCAACTGAGAAATCGATGGCGGAAGCTTCTGTCGAGTGAGCCACCATGCAACCATCGCCGGTAGCGCTAACTTCATCAATTCTGCTGGCTGGAATCGTGGAAGCCCAGGTAGATCAAGCCAACGCTGAGCACCTTTCGCCCCATCCCCAATAAGTAAGACTGCCACCAATAATAATGCTGCAAATAAAAAGACGAATGGCGTTACTTGGATAATTACATCACGACGTACCTGTGACAGCAGCGCCATAATAGCAATCCCAACAATGACATGCGCTCCTTGACGAAGCACCATCGACAAACTTTGCCCTGACGCCGAATACAAAATGATCAAGCCATACAAGGCAGTGATCAAAATAAACAACGTGAGCAACGGATCTACGCCATAGCGTTGTGCGAAACGCTTCGGTTTGAATGACTCGATATGTCCTGTTTCAGTCGCTGTCAGCATGCTTTGGTTCGAGAATGCGTTGATTAATTTTTGCGATGTATTCGAAATCTGGCGGGCTTACACCCCCGTTCCGATCAAGCAACCAATAATCGAATACTTTTCGAGCAGCAGGCGCAGCTGTTGAACCGCCCGATCCTCCATTCTCGATAATCAGAGCAACCGCAATCCGGGGCGCGTCTGCAGGCGCAAATCCAACAAAAAGTGCGTGATCACGAAAACGCTCTTCAATCTCGTCCGCATCGTACTCCTCTTCCTGCCCAATACTAACCACCTGTGCTGTCCCAGTTTTACCTGCAATCCGGTAATTGAGACCACGAGCCGCATCGCGCGCTGTTCCAGTTTCACCATGCAGAACACCTTCCATCGCATCAATCATTCGCTCCCAGTCCATCGACGTGCCTAGAGGCACGGGAGTGCCTGCATCGATATCTTCAAGCATCGAGAAATGTGGTTCGATAAAGTTTCCACGACGTGCTGTTGCTGTTGTTGCTGCCGCAAGTTGCAAAGGAGTTGTAACCCAATAACCTTGACCAATTCCAGAGATCACTGTCTCCCCGAGATACCATGACTCATTTCTGGCAGCGCGCTTCCAATCTCGACTTGGAAGAATTCCGGGTAGATCACCCTCAATATCACGACCTTGCCGACGTCCGAATCCAAAATGCTTCATACCCTCCGACATTTGGTCGATCCCGAGTCGAACAGACATATCATAAAAGTATGTATCGCATGACTCTATTATGGCCTTGTTCATACTAACCCGACCGTGGCCCCACTCCTTCCAGTCACGATATTTGTGGTCGTTTCCTGGCAACTGAAAAAAGCCTCGGGAAAAATATTCAGATTTCCAATTCACTGCACCATAGTGCAGACCGACCAATCCAATCATCGGTTTAATCGTCGACCCTGGGGGATATTGTCCACGTAAAGCCCGGTTGAATAAAGGCGTATC
Organism: uncultured Litorivicinus sp.; assembly: GCA_902558075.1. Lineage (GTDB taxonomy): Bacteria > Pseudomonadota > Gammaproteobacteria > Pseudomonadales > Litorivicinaceae > HIMB30. Next base: position 118,638 of record CACECO010000001.1, read on the forward strand.
GCGATCAACCTGAAGTGCCGAGTATTCAGCCTGGCTGATCCCACCAATGAATGAGTTCGCATCGTAAGTCGGCGCACTGGCGAGTCCTAAAATGCCGCCGTTCATCGGATCAATAGCGACGATCGCTCCGCGTTTATCTCCGAGGACGTCATACAGTTTGGCAGTCAACCCAATATCCAGATGCAAAGGGATGTCTGCGCCGGGTATTGGGTCCTCTCGATCCACTGATCGCATGATCTGACCTCGAGCGCTCGTTTCGACGCGCTCAACGCCAACTTGGCCTAACAGCGTATCTTCATACGCTTTCTCGATCCCTAATTTACCAATGGTCTCTGTACCGGCGTAGCGGCTTTCTTCAATATGTTTCAACTCATCGAGTGATAATCGCCCAACATATCCAAGACTGTGCGCCGTCAAACCCCCAAACGGATAGTAGCGGGTTGGCCGAGCCTCCATTTGCAATCCCGGAAACCGAAACAAATCAACCGCAATCCGTGCCGCATCAGATTCCGATAAATCGTCTTTAACAACGACTGGATCACGCGGCCTGCGCCGGGTCTGCAAGTTTTTAGCAAAACGCTCCACATCGCTATCCGTGAATTCAATACGCTGTCTGACCTCCGCAATCAGTTCATCTAAATCGGTCACCTCTTCCGGAATCAACAACAACTGCAGGTTGGGTCGATTCTCGGCCAAAACCACGCCATTACGGTCAATGATTAGGCCGCGTGCAGGTCCAACGGGTAGCGTTTGTAATCGGTTTGCTTCGGACGCCGTTTGAAATCGCTCTGTTTCAACCAATTGAAGCCATATAAGTCTCGCCAATAGTAACGACAGAAGAAGTACACCGCCAAGAGCAGCAATAACGACTCGCGACTGAGTAAGATTCTTTTCACGAACACCGGTTGAAAGTTCCAACCCTAACTCCTGTGGTATGGATGTCCTTGCCGGACACTATCAGCTCGATACAGTTGCTCAACAACAACGACTCGGGCCAACGGATGAGGAAAGACCAGTTTAGACAAACTCCATAAACTGTCTGCACGTTGCCTCATGTCCTCACACCATCCATCTGAACCGCCTATAGCAAAGACCAAAGAACGGCCCGAGAGTTCCCATTGCGTAATTTGGTCTGCTAACTCAATAGTAGAGTATAACCGTCCACGTTCGTCCAAAAGGATTAAAAAATCATTGGCTTTCATTCGGTCCATGAGTTTCTTTTGATGTTCTGCTTGTGCTTCAGCACCGGCTTTCTTCGATGCCGTGATTTCCTCAATCTGAATTTTGAATTGGTGTCGGAAACGCGGTAAGTAATCGGCGCACGCATCAGAAACCCAAGCTGGCATCTTTTTTCCAATCGTTATCAGCCGTACCTCTGCCATTGATGCTAGCTGTCCTCAGCCGAATCTCGGCCGCGACGATCCCAGAGTCTTTCAAGATCATAGAATTCACGAATAGGTGGCTGCATGACATGAAGAACAACTGAATCGAAATCAACCAGTACCCATTCAGCCGTATCAGCACCCTCGCTACCAAGAGTACCAACGCCATGCTTCACTTTCATTTCTTGAACTACATGATTGGCAAGAGACTTCACATGACGACTCGATGTTCCACTGGCAATCACCAACCAATCGGTGACAGAGGTCTGCCCTCTCACATCAACAATTCGAATATCCAGGGCCTTAAGATTCTCAAGGGCACCCACGATCGATTGGGTCAAATCAATTTCTTCAGTCATTCAGTGTCCTGATACAAACGGTGCTGCCTGATATACTCAGCAATTTCTGGTGGTACGGGAAGTACGTGCTCATCTTTTGCAATCAGCTCTCGCACACCAGTTGATGAAACCGGCACATCTGGCGTGTTCAAAAACGCAAGCAAACCGCTTCCGATTTCACTCATTTCACACAGATGATCGGTACATCGATACGTAGATAAGATATGGGGGATTTCAACGCGCTGATCCGCGCGATTGAGGATGCACAAGTGGCTAAGCTCAGCGAGTAATTCAGGTCGATACCATTGATCAACGGCACCGGCTGCATCGGCGCCCAAACACAAAACTAGTGATTCGCCTGTACCAAACTGTTCTCTGAAAGCACGCAGTGTGTCCACCGTATAACTTGGCCCGCTACGATCGAGCTCGATCGCATTGACCACGGTTTGAAACATTCCGTCCATCGCTGCTTTTAGCATCGCCAACCGATGTTCGGACGATGCCAGGCACGCTCGATGCGGCGGTTCATGGTTGGGTATGACGTGGACAGTTGCATTCGGAAAGGTACGCACCAAGCTCTTCACCATCATGATATGGCCGTCATGAACTGGATCAAAGGTTCCGCCAAACAGCACCTGCACTAAGCGCGCACCTGTCCTTCTCCAAAAACGATCCATTTTTGATTAGTTAGCGCTTCAAGACCAACCGGACCACGTGCATGAATGCGGTCAGTCGAAATACCGATTTCTGCACCAAGCCCATACTCAAATCCATCTGCAAAACGAGTCGAGGCATTTGCAATGACCGAAGATGAGTCAACTGCCCGCATGAAATGACGCACGGTTCCGTAGTTTGTCGATATGATGGCATCGGTGTGGTGCGAGCCATACTGATTGATGTGTTCGATAGCCTCATCGACTGATGACACCACCTTAATTGCGACGACAGGGCCTAGATATTCTTGATACCAATCTTCTTCAGTGGCATTCGATACTGAAGGCAAGATCGCACAGACACGCTCGCATCCGCGAATCTCAACCTCATACGGTTTAAGCACTGCATCGAGGGCTGGAAGCAAGGTCTTGACGACGGCTTCGTGAATCAAAAATGACTCTGCAGCATTGCAAACGCCATAACGATGGGTCTTGGCATTCTCCAGTATTTGAAGAGCCTTTTGCTGATCACTTTCTGTATCGACGTAAACATGACAATTGCCGTCTAAGTGCTTGATAACAGGCACTTTTGCTTCTTTTGAAATTCGTTCAATCAAGCCTTTGCCACCGCGAGGAATGATCACATCACACATCGGATGATCACCCCCAATCATCGCACCAACGAACTCACGATCTGCGGTTGGTGCCACTTGGACACAAGCCTGAGGCAGACCGACCGACGTCAAGCCAGTAGCAATACATTGGACAATTGCTTGGTTGGAGTGAAACGCTTCACTGCCGCCTCTTAAAACACACGCATTACCTGACTTCAGGCAGAGAGCGGCTGCATCGATGGTCACATTCGGACGTGACTCATAAATGATCCCAATAACACCGAGTGGCTGTCGCATGAGACCGACTTCAATTCCCGATGGACGACGCGTCATACGTGAAACTTCACCAACCGGATCAGGTAACGCAACAATTTGCTCAACACCCTCAATCATCACGTCGATACGGGCATTATTTAACTCCAATCGATCGAGCAACGCTTCATCAAGCCCGTTATCCCGGGCCGCCTCAAGGTCCATCTGATTAGCTTCGAGAATTTGAAAGCGCGACCCTGCGATTGCATCACGGATCGCCAAAAGTGCCGCATTTTTGGTATTGGTGGATGCGGTCGTGATGGTCGTTCGCACCGCTTTGGCTTTTTTACCTATCTGTTGGTAGTTCATGATCGCTCCGCTGTAATGCGAAGATTATACCGTGGGTTGTCATGGGATATCAGGCGTCACGCCCTTGAATTTGGAGTTTCGTGATCTCGACTTCTAATTCAGCAAGTCTCAGTAGTGGGTCACTGATCTCAAAAAATGACTGCTTCACTTCGTTATCAAGTGGCAAAAGTTCAGTGAGCCGCGCGCTCACTTCCGTTGCGTCGGTGTAATCAATATCTCCGTATAAGCCCCGCACGGCTGGGTGGACTTGAAGACTCTTCAACAACTCAACCAGACCAGAATGATCGGTGGGTACTTCAACAGATACTTCCATCGGAATATCTGCTGCATCCGCAAGCCATAAGCCATCTTCGCACTGCCTGGGATTGAACAGCTGCTGTTTGCGCTCTCCGACAGCCAGAATTCCAAGCAGTCCGTTGCTTAATTGATCAAAATCACAAATCGAGACTTCACAACCAAGATCTGCGAATCCTTCAGACCGTGACATTGTCACAATGAAGCTTCCACCCTCTCGCATGCATGAGCCGACCATATCCAAGTACCGCGCTTCAAAAATCTGAAGCGGTAGACGGCCGCCTGGAAACAAAACCAGCGGTAATGGGAAAAGCGGTTTGGTCACAGCAACCTCAGGCCGGATTGATTCAAAGATCATGGAAGTTACTGTGCGGATGTTTCTAAATTTTTCAACGCTCCTGCAAGCGTTGAACCACTCGCCTTTGGATCCCGGAAAATCCGCCGTTAGACATAAATACGATTTGCCCGGTCGTTTGCCCAACCAAGTCACGCTCTAGACTCAATAAATCAGTCATGACACTCGAGGTTCCATCAGATCGCTCAAGTACAGAAGTATCCCACTCAGTTTCAGTCGACAACACCCAAATGACGCGATCAGCACAAGCGGTTGAATCTAAAAGTGCACTGCCATGAATACCTACCTTCATCGTATTCGAACGCAATTCAATCACCGCAATCAACGGACCGTGAGTTGCATCATATTCACTGAGTGCATTTAGAGTTGTTTCGATCGCCGTTGGATGATGCGCAAAGTCATCCCAAATCTTCAAATAAGCTGTCTCATACAAAAGATTCAGTCTGCGATCCACGCCTTCAAAAAAAGCAAGTGCACTGAATGACTGACTCATCGGTAGATCGATCGCATGCGCCATTGCGACAGCGAGTTCTGCGTTATGTGCATTATGAGTACCACGCATCGTCCATCGAACTGACTTGTTAAGACTATCACAGATCAATTCATTGGAATTTGCAACGAACTCAATCTCGGTATTTTGTCCAATTCGTCTCTGGCGAGACCAGCAGCCGCGAGCTAAGACGCGGTCGATCGCCTCAACTCCGGATCGACTGATCACACAACCAGATCCCGGAACTCGGCGAATTACATGGTGAAATTGCGTCTCAATCGCTGTCAGGTCGGCAAAAATATCGGCGTGATCAAACTCTAGATTGTTGATCCCCAAAATATCGGGGTGGTAGTGCACAAATTTTGATCGCTTATCAAAAAACGCAGTGTCGTATTCGTCCGCCTCCACGACAAAATATTGTCCACTCCCAAGGCGAGCTGAAACACCAAAATTTCGGGGGACACCACCAATCAAAAATCCTGGCTCTAGACCGTGGGACTCCAAAATCCACGCAAGCATACTGGTGGTCGTAGTTTTGCCATGAGTGCCCGAGACTGCAAGTACCGTCATATCAGTCGTCAGACGGCCTAGCAGCTCGGGACCAGAGACAAACGGGATTTTCCGATCCAAAACAGCCTCAATGACTGGTTTGCCGCGCGACATGGCATTACCAATCACAACCATGTCTAGATCATCAGTCAGAACGCTTGTGTCAAAGCCCTCATGCAGAACAATCCCGGCATCTCGAAGCTGATCTGACATCGGGGGATACACATGCTGGTCTGAACCCGCTACGTCCCAACCCTTTTGGTGGCATAGTTGTGCGAGGCCACCCATAAAAGTACCGCAGATGCCAAGGATATGGATTTTCAATATGCATTCTCTCTCATTCGTCTTAAAGATAGTGTCATTGCGCGCCGCAAACAGCAACGAGCGATCTTTTACCATTTTACGATGGCGATTCCTGAGCGTATCGGTTGAAATACAGACTGAAGCACCGGACACTTGCCGTCTACAAATGCATCGATTCGATCTATTAACCATCTGAGGACCTTATGAGCTTCAATGATATTCCTGCCGGAAAGGACATCCCAAACGACATCTACGTCGCAATTGAAATCCCGTCAAACTCAACGCCAATCAAGTATGAAATCGAAAAAGAATATGACGCCGTATTCGTCGATCGGTTCATGGCAACACCTATGTTCTACCCAGCGAACTACGGTTATGTACCTAATACACTTGCAGACGACGGAGATCCGCTCGACGTATTGGTGGTAACACCTTACCCCGTGCAGCCGGGGTCAATCATTCGTGCTCGTCCAATTGGTATTTTGGATATGAGCGACGAGGCCGGTCGCGACTCAAAAGTGCTGGCGGTACCGCATCATAAGTTGACTGAACTTTATAAGGATGTGAAAGAGCCTAGAGACCTGGGGTCGTTGCTTCTCGATCAAATCGCCCACTTCTTCGAGAACTATAAAGATCTCGAAGCGGACAAATGGGTCAAAGTCGACGGTTGGCGTGGATCTGGTCCAGCTCGCGACGCTGTGATTGCCTCGGTCGAAGCAGCTAAAACGTAATCAACCCTGCGCCAACAGTGCACGCAAGTCCGAGATGGCTGCGTGCGCTCTGGAAATGTAACTGGCCATCACTAGAGAGTGGTTCGCAAAAACCCCAAATCCAGAGCCATTGAGAATTATCGGCGACCAAACAGTTTGCTGAGTCGCTTCTAATTCGCGAATCACTTGTTTAAGCGATACACGCGCGTTCTTTTTATCGAGAACCGAACCAAAATCTTTTTCGATCGCGTTCAGTATATGTAACAAAGCCCAAGCTGAGCCCCGCGCTTCAAAAAAGATATCGTCAATTTTGAGCCATGGCGTTTTAACCATCCGTTCTGACACATCCTGTGTCGATTGGCCCGCTGCAGGATCACCCGCTAAATCTGTATTAAATCTCGTTTGCCCAACGCTTGCCGATAATCTTTGACTCAGCGAACCGAGGCGCGTCTCGACATCAGCCAAATAGTTACGGAGGTTATCTGCGCGTGCATAGAGTTGTGCATTCTCCCCCGGTGTTGCCAATCGGCCATGATATGACTTCAATGACTCGACTGCTTTTAGGTAGCTTGACTCAGCAGAAGGGAACCATTTCCCGCTGTCGTAGTTCAGGGCAGGCTCAGCGACCACCAGATCAGCATCCTCAGTCGACTGAGACTGACTACGTGACAAATCTTTACGTAATGCTCGGGCCAGATCTCGCACCTGGACCAATGTCCCAAATTCCCAGTTAGGCATATTGTCGAGCCAAAGCCCTGGTGGTGTCACGTCGTTCGATAGATAGCCACCAGGCTTATCCAGTAAAGTCTCGGTGATGAAGATCAAGGTTCCAACGGTGGCGCTACCTATCGTGACCTGATGATCAACAGGTATCGTCTCTTCCAAGATCTCTTCGATCCGTTGTTGTTGAGGTGGCTGACTCCAGTGGATCCCCAACAACACTGCGCCGAGCAAATACAACACCGCAGCACCCCCGCCCGCGACGATCCATGTTGATTGGTTACCGAGATTGGCCAGCCGGTTCTTCAAAGCTTCGAGCATGGTTAATCCGTTTCTCTAATTCTAAACAACGAGTATCATCAACCAATATGACAACGGGAGGAAATCAGTGCAACGCGTTATCTCAAGTTTTATTGTAGCCACCTGTTTTTCAGCGACTACTTCTGCGCAGGGACAAAGCTCATTTGGCTCAAGTTTTGGTGCTCCAGATCTGCTAGCACCAGAGCAGGCGTTCATCGTCTCGCAACCACGGGCCGATGTGATTGAAATCACGATTGCAGACGGTACTTATCTTTACGATGACCGGACGATCGTGCAAAACGATGCGGGCGACATTCTCAAAACGGAGCGTTCTCCATCTGAAATGTATGATGATCCGCTTTTCGGACCAACGCCGATTCATAAGAAACGCTTATGGATGACGATCTCGAATGCACCCGATCTGATGGTTTTGACCTATCAAGGCTGTGCAGATATTGGATTTTGCTACCCGCCACAACAAACAGAACTGTCATTTTCACGGTAAATCGCGCAAAATTGCGACACGTTTAAAGAATTTGTGTTGATTTTATGTCCAAGGTACTAGTGCTGAATGGCCCAAATCTGAATCTACTCGGACGACGAGAGCCTGGCGTCTATGGCACCACGACGCTACAGGAACTGGAAAATGGCCTGTCAGCCATCGCACCCTCCGGGATGATGCTTGAGTTTTTTCAGAGCAACCACGAAGGCCAGATGACCGATCGAATTCATCGAGTCATGGATGAACCGGTTGATGGGCTTGTTATAAACCCGGGTGCCTGGACACATACCAGCGTTGCCATTCGTGATGCACTCAGTGCAGTTGCTGCTCCCTTTGTCGAAGTACATATTTCGAACGTGCATGCGCGCGAGGCATTTCGTCATCACTCTTATCTCTCTGATGTCGCACTCGCAGTCATCGTAGGATGCGGAACACAGGGCTACGCATTCGCTCTAGAAACACTGAAACAACACTTAAAAGGCTAAGGTTCGATGATGGATATTCGTAAGATCAAAAAATTGATCGAACTGCTGCACGACACGGACGTTGCTGAAATCGAAATTTCAGAGGGCGAAGAAAGTGTCCGTATTACACGTGGTAGCACCAACCAAGTTGTTGTTCAAACACCACAGATGACTGCACCCCAAGCGATGGTGGCGCAACCCGCAACACCTCAGCCCATTTCCAATGAACCACCGGGAGTGGTAGCACCAGCCGGCCATCAAGTGAAATCACCAATGGTTGGCACTTTCTATCGCTCACCATCCCCGGATACAGTAGCGTTTATCGAGATTGGGAGTGAGGTCAAACAAGGCGATACACTCTGCATCGTTGAGGCAATGAAGATGATGAATCAGATCGAGGCAGATGCTTCGGGTAAAGTCCTTGCGATTCTTGTAGACGATGGTGATGCCGTTGAGTTCGAGCAACCACTCGTCGTCATTGGATAGTTTAATGTTTGCAAAAATCGTCATTGCCAACCGCGGAGAAATCGCGCTTCGCATTTTAAGAGCGTGTCGGCAACTGGGTATTCGCACGGTTGCTGTGCACTCGGTATGCGATCGAGACTTGAAACACGTCAAACTCGCGGACGAAACTGTTTGTATCGGCCCGAACCCCCCAAATCAAAGCTATCTGAACGTTCCCGCCATTATCGCGGCAGCTGAGGTAACGGATGCACAAGCGATCCATCCAGGCTATGGGTTCTTGGCTGAAAACGCAGATTTTGCGGAGCGCATCGAACAGTCCGGTTTTACATTTATTGGCCCGTCTGCGGCAACAATCCGATTGATGGGCAATAAAGTTGCCGCAATTGAAGCTATGCAAGCGGCAGGTGTACCCACGGTACCTGGATCCAATGGCCCCTTGGCCGACGATGACGCAAAAAATCTACAAATTGCAAAAGACATCGGATTCCCCGTGATTGTTAAGGCAGCAGCAGGTGGTGGTGGTCGCGGAATGAGGGTCGTTCACACAGAATCCAACCTTCTAAGTTCAATTCAGATCACAAAATCCGAAGCACAAGCGGCCTTTGGTGATGAAACCGTTTACCTAGAAAAGTTTCTCGAAAAACCACGTCATGTCGAAGTCCAAGTGTTAGCTGATCAACACGGCAACGCGATCCACCTCTACGATCGCGATTGTTCACTGCAACGTCGACATCAAAAAGTACTGGAAGAAGCACCCGCGCCTGAAGTCCACCCAGAAGCGCGTGCACAGGTTTTTGAAGCTTGCGTGACGGCTTGTAAGAACATAGGTTACGTCGGAGCCGGCACCTTTGAATTCTTGTATGAAGACGGTCGTTTCTACTTCATCGAAATGAATACGCGTGTGCAGGTTGAGCACCCTGTGAGTGAAATGGTGACCGGAATCGACATCATCCACGAACAAATCTCGGTTGCTGCCGGTCATCCACTCTCGGTCACGCAAAACCAAATCAAGCTGAATGGACATGCGATTGAATGCCGCATCAATGCAGAAAACCCCAATACGTTTCTGCCAAATCCTGGTTTAATTTCGAGGTATCATCCTCCGGGTGGACCGGGTATTCGCGTGGATTCACATATCTATTCAGGTTACGCAGTGCCTCCATATTACGATTCAATGATTGCCAAATTCATCACGCACGGGGCAACACGAGAGGAAGCATTAAGACGTATGGAAATTGCCCTATCTGAATCATTAATTGATGGCATTCAGACCAATATTCCTCTGCAACGTGACATCGTGACAGATACCACCTTTCTGAACGGACCGGTCAGTATCCACTATCTCGAGAAAAAACTGGGTCTATCGTGACCAGATTTCGGCAGCTCACAATTTCAGCGACTGGTGATCAAGCAGAGCTCCTCGAGGAGCTCTTCCTTTTAGCAGACGCTAAAGCAGTGACGCTGGTTGATGATGGAAATTCACCGATTTTTGAACCACCAATGGGAAGTCATCCGGTCTGGCAACAAACTAAGTTGCAGGGACTATTTTACGACCAAAGACCCGACGCTAAAATCCTCGGAGATCTTGCAACGTATTTCGAGCGCGCAAACATACTTATTGAACTGCCGAAAGAGCTGACGGTGCTTGCAGATCAAGATTGGGTCAGACTATCGCTTGACCAATTTAAACCGATCAAAATTGGTGGGTTCTGGGTCAAACCAACCTGGAATGACGAACCAACGCCTCAGGATCTCACGATATTGAATTTAGATCCTGGTCTGGCATTTGGTACAGGCATGCATCCAACGACGCAGTTGTGTCTTGAATGGTTCAGTGCCAACCCACCCTCATTCCAGACTGTGATGGACTTTGGTTGCGGGTCAGGAATTTTGGGTATTGCAGCGGGTTGCCTTGGTGCGAGCCAAATCACTGGGCTTGATATCGACCCACAAGCACTCATTGCGACCAAACATAATGCAAAGTTGAATCACTTAGTGATTGAGACACTGCTACCCGATCAGACATCGAGCCGTACTTTTGATGTTGTAATCGCCAATATCCACGTGAATCCTTTAACTGAGCTTGCGAGAACCCTTACTGAGCTTACTCGACCGGGAGGAAAAATTGTGATGGCTGGTCTATTGGATGAACAGGCTCCACAGGTAAAGGCTGCTTACCCCGCAATCACCTTTGATGTCGATCAATCGAGAGAGGGCTGGACTCTTCTCTCAGGAACAAAAACCGAGTAATCGTTTTGCGTATTGGCTCTCATCAATTTGATAATCCTGTCTGGCTAGCACCCATGGCTGGCGTCACCGACCGCCCCGTTCGGGTCCTATGCAGAAAGCTTGGAGCAGGCATGGCAATTTCCGAAATGATTCACTCAGACAGCAGCCTCTGGGGTACGAGAAAGAGTGATCGGCGACTAGATATTCAAGATGAGCCAGGGCCAATTAGTATTCAAATTGCAGGATATGATCCTCAAATGATGGCAAGGGCTGCTCGCGCCAATGAAGAGCGCGGAGCAGATATCATCGATATCAATCTCGGCTGCCCGGCTAAGAAGGTACTCAAAAAAGCAGCTGGCTCAGCACTCATGCGTGATGAAGCACTCTGTGCAGAAATTTTTCGTCAAGTAATAAAAGCCGTACAAATTCCCGTCACAGTCAAAATGAGAACAGGATGGGATCAGTTATCAAAAAACGGTCCGGTAATCGCAAAAATAGCCCAAGATCTAGGACTACAGGCAGTAACGATGCATGGAAGAACGCGTTGCGATCTGTACAAAGGTGAAGCCGAATACGATACGATTCGACGGACACGCGACGCAATCCAAATTCCATTGATCGCCAACGGCGACATTACATCGACCGAAAAAGCGCGCGACGTGCTGTGGGCAACCGGCGCAGATGCAGTCATGATCGGTCGCGGGACGCAAGGCGATCCGTGGCTACCCGGACGGATCGCCGCTGAGCTCAGCGGCAGGTTCCTCTCTCGACCCACTGTTGAGATTCAAATCAGAACCATGGCCGAACTCGTCAAACAAATTCAACTGTTCTATGGGGAAAGAATTGGCGTGAAAATGGCACGCAAGCACATGCAATGGTTTTTAAAACGATTTGCAAATGGGGCCGAAGCATGGTCACAATTGCAAACTGTTGCCGATGCAGATGCGCAGTATCAACGATTTAAAGAATTACTAGACGGAGGAGGACTCCGCGATGGGATTAAAAGAACTGGTTAGAAAACAGATCGATCAGTACTTTGACGAACTTGATGGTGAAATACCACAAGACCTATACGACCTCGTTGTTGGCCAAGTCGAGCATGCGTTGCTTGAGGCTGCTCTCAACCAAAGCAACAACAATCAATCAAAGGCAGCCGAGATGCTAGGCATCAGCCGTGGGACATTACGTACCCGCATGAAACTCTTCGGTCTTCTCTCCTAGACTGCTCAAGACACTGGTATACTTGTTGCTTTTTTAGGGAGCGTTAATCAAGGATGTCAGCCACCGATTCAGTTCAGGTGCGTCGAGCACTTCTCAGTGTTTCAGATAAAACAAACTTAATTGACTTTGCCCAAGGTCTCCACGATCTTGGTGTTCAGTTAGTATCCACGGGCGGCACATTTCGCACGCTTCAAGATGCGGGCCTACCGGCGATCGAAGTCTCCTCAGTCACTGAATTCCCTGAAATGATGGATGGACGTGTCAAAACCCTTCACCCAAAAATTCACGGGGGAATTCTTGGCCGCCGCAACCAAGATCAAGCGGTCATGGCAGCACATGGAATCGAAGCGATCGATCTTGTCTGTGTCAACCTATATCCTTTTCAGGAAACGATTGCGAACCCTGACATGACTCACGACGATGCGATTGAAAATATTGATATCGGTGGTCCGGCGATGGTTCGCTCAGCGGCCAAGAATCGTCAATTTGTCAGCATCGTGACGTCACCACTTCAATATCAAACGGTGTTATCTGAACTCAAAGAAGTAGGCGGACTGTCATTTGAGACTCGAAAGCAACTCGCAAAGGCTGCCTTCCAGCATACTGCTGCGTATGACGGAGCGATTGCCAATTATTTAGGGCGCGATGACGATGCGGCTCAGTATCCAGAAAAACTATTTATGCATTTTGAGCGTGATTCGGTCTTACGTTACGGCGAAAACCCTCACCAGTCCGCTGCGTTTTATCGCGACCCAAGTGTTACCGAATCATCTGTTAGCACATCACAGCAACTCGCAGGCAAAGCACTCTCCTTTAACAACATTGCAGACACCGATGCGGCGCTTGAATGTGTTCGCCAGTTTGATCGACCGGCATGCGTTATCGTGAAACACGCAAACCCATGCGGCGTTGCCATCGAAAAGTCGATTCTTGACGCCTATGAAAAAGCATTTGAGACAGACCCCACCAGTGCATTTGGTGGAATTATTGCCTTCAACCGTCCACTTGATGCGAAAACAGCGGATCGGATTTTAGAACGCCAATTCGTGGAGGTCATTATCGCTCCAAGCGTTGAAACCGGTGTTATTGGACTCTTTGCCAAAAGGCCATCGGTTCGCTTACTGACCGTTGGTTCACTCGCACAAAATTCTGGGCAGGCGGATTACCGTCGTGTTCAGGGTGGACTTTTGATTCAAGACACCGACACAGGATCGAGAACAGAATCTCAACTCACGTGTGTCACAGACACCAAACCAACTGCCGCACAAATGGCAGATCTTTTGTTTGCGTGGAAAGTCGCGAAGTTTGTAAAATCCAATGCGATTATCTACGCCAAAAATAACCAGACGATTGGTGTTGGGGCAGGTCAGATGAGCCGTATCTATTCGGCACGAATTGCAGCGATCAAAGCACAAGACGCCAATCTTGAAGTGGCAGGTAGTGTGATGGCCTCAGATGCGTTTTTCCCATTTAGAGATGGCATCGATGCTGTCTCTGAATCTGGAATCGCCGCAGTAATCCAGCCCGGTGGGTCCATTCGTGATGACGAAGTCATCAAAGCCGCAAACGAACACGGTATCGCAATGGTTTTCACTGGTATGCGTCACTTCCGACATTAAGGTTTGATTATGAAAATTCTTGTTATTGGCGACGGTGGCCGCGAACACGCGCTTGCTTGGAAACTAGCACAATCTCCCCGAGTAACAACCGTCTTTGTCGCACCAGGAAATGCCGGCACAGCGCTCGAAGATACAATCACCAACGTGGATCTTTCTGTTTCTAACTTAGATGGCTTGGTGACATTCGCAGAAAGTCAGAACATTGACTATACCGTTGTAGGACCAGAGGCTCCCCTTGTGAACGGAATTGTCAATCGCTTTGAAGCAGAAGGGCTTCGTTGCTTCGGTCCACGAGCTGATTGCGCGCAACTAGAGGGATCCAAAGCGTTTACCAAAGAATTTTTAAGACGTCACAATATTCCCACTGCTACCTGCGGTATCTTCACAGATGTCGACCAAGCGATCGCCCACCTCTATAAAGTCGGTGCACCGATTGTTGTTAAAGCCGATGGGTTAGCCGCAGGTAAAGGTGTCATCCTTGCAAAGACACTGAATGAAGCGAAATCTGCCGTACGCGATATGCTTCAAGGAAACCAGTTTGGAGATGCTGGCAGTCGCGTTGTGATCGAAGAATTCCTAACCGGAGAAGAAGCAAGCTTCATTGTGATGGTCGATGGTACTGATGTTCTTCCACTGGCATCCTCACAGGATCATAAGGCTGCTCACGATGGTGATACGGGACCTAACACCGGAGGGATGGGAGCATATTCACCCGCACCAGTTGTTGATCAAACCTGTCATGACCGCATTATGGCGGAGGTGATTCAGCCAACAATCCATGGACTAGCCGCCGATGGATTGAGATATCGCGGGTTCCTCTACGCTGGCATTATGGTGACCGCTGATGGGACACCCAAAGTACTCGAATATAATTGCCGATTAGGTGATCCTGAAACTCAGCCGATCCTTTTGCGTTTAAAGAGTGATCTACTCGACTTGGTTGAAGCTGCATGTCACGGTGGTTTGGCGAACCAAATCGCTGTGTGGGACTCGCGTGCCGCCTTGGGTGTGATCATGGCGGCAACTGGATACCCCGGCGACTACACCAAAGGAAGCGCTATTCGATTGGGCCAGGACATTGCTGACACCAAGGTGTTTCATGGCGGAACTGCAATGAACCATGACCAACCTGTCACATCAGGTGGCCGAGTGCTCTGCGTGACTGCAGTTGGATCAGGAGTAACAGATGCTCAAGCCAAAGCATATGAGCGTTTGAACACCATACAATTCGAGGGAGCTGAGTATCGCACTGATATAGGATATCGAGCAGTCGAGCGCGAAAATGGTTAATCCAAGGGGAAAGAAATCACTCCAGCCAACTGAATGTGCTGTGGCGTGATTTCTGTCCCCAGAGCATGAAACATAACGCCAAGATCACGAGCTCTCTGACACGCATCGGCAAAAGCGCCATCAAGCTCTCGATATGGGCTCACAAACTGAATTCCGGTATGCATCGCAACAAAGACCAAATGCGTCTCGATTCCATCGGCGGCCATGTCTGCCAAAAGATTCACATGTTGCGTTGCACGCTCAGATGGCGCATCTGGAAATAATCCGACACCCCAATCGCCACACAACGTGACCGATTTGATTTCAACGTATACCGGTCGACTACCACGCGCCAATTCAAGGTCAAAGCGATGTGACCCGACAGTCGGCTCACGGCGGACAAAGGTCACCTCTGGGATCCAACGTGACAAATCAGTCAAGGACAATAACTCATTGGCCCGAGCGGTGTTAATACATGCCATGCCCAAAGATGTTTCAACTAATTCCCAAGCAAACCCTAATTTTCGCGCGGGTGGTTGTTGACGAAACCAAACACGTGAACCTTCATCAAGCAATCCAGTCATACGACCTGTGTTTGCACAGTGAGCGGTAATCACCCCATCACTTGTATCGATGTCAGCAAAAAATCGTTTGTATCGACGAACAAACCGCCCTTCGATTAGCGATTGCTGATACTTAATCATGAATAAAACGGGCCATTCTATCGAGTGCTTCGAGCAATCGATCAACCGGTTGCGTATAGGCGATACGAAGCCAGGTTGGTGGAAGACTGTGCGAAAAATCAATGCCTGGAGTAATCGCGACACCTGTCTTACGAATTAAATCGGAACAGAATTGCTGACTTTCACTCGTGATATCTGATGCATCTACAAACACGTAAAACGCACCATCAGGCTCCGCAGCAATCTGAAAACCCATCGCCTCTAGGCGAGGGATTAACAGGTCGCGGCGCGCTTTCAATTCGCGCCGATGCATCTCTGCTTCTTGCAACGCTTCAGACTCGAAACAAGCAAGCGCGGCTTCTTGTGCAAATGATGGCGCACAAATGAAAAGGTGCTGCGCTAATCGTTGTGTCGCTTCGAGCGCATAATCTGGAATCACAAGCCAGCCAAGGCGCCAACCTGTCATGTTGAAATATTTCGAAAAACTTCCGACCACGAAATGTTGATCCGAGATCGTAAGACTGCTGCACAACGCATCGTTAAACGCGAGACTCTGATAGATCTCATCGACAATTAAGTGGCGATGCGTTGTTAAGCACCAGTGGATCATCCGCTCAAGCTCTGCACGAGGAACAGCCTGTCCTGTTGGATTTGCTGGATGTGCGAGCATTAGTGTCCGATCATTCGCTGTCACCTCCGCCTCGAGTGCTTTACACGTTGGCTGAAACTGCGTTGTCACGTCGGTCGTAATCCAATGAACTTCGCCGCCCACTGCTTCGACAAATCTTGGATTGCATGGATATGCTGGATCAGCCATCAGTACCCCATCTCCGGGGTTTGTGGTTGCAGCTGAAGCCAACAAGAGACCTCCTGATGCTCCCATAGTGATCTGTATTCGTCGCGCTGGTACATCCAAACCGTGCGATTGATACCAAGCCGATAGTGCATCTCTTAACCTCTCAACACCACGAGAATCAGTGTATCTGGTCTTCCCAGCTTCCAAGGCAGTGCAGGCGCGCTCAATTACAGACGACGATGTTGGAAAATCAGGCTCCCCGACTTCAAGGTGAATCACATCAACACCCCGAGACTCCAGTTCTTCTGCAATCCGGACTACTTCCATCACATGAAAAGGAGGGATCGTCTGCAATCTGTCAGCCAATGGGCGCGGATCAAGAGGTCTCAATATGTTCTCCAGTTGAAAGAAGGTGGTAGAGTCGTCGATGTTCTGATATTTTTTCGCGTCTCATTTTTATAGTGTGGAGTTTCGCCGACAATGGCAACGAATAAAAAAGAATCACTCTTAGGCTATGTAGATCCGTACCAAGCATCGAAAGGTGAAGAGTACATGAGTGAGGCGATGCGTGAACACTTCGTGCAGATTCTTGATCTGTGGAAACGGAATCTTATGGAAGAAGTTGACCGCACCGTTTCGCACATGAAAGAGGAAGCAGCAAACTTCGCTGACCCAGCCGACCGTGCCACGCAAGAGGAAGAGTTCAGTCTCGAACTTCGTACCAGGGATCGTGAACGGAAACTGATTAAGAAGATCGATAAAACACTTGAGGCGATTGAAAACGATGACTACGGTTTTTGCGAAACATGCGGAATCGAGATCGGTCTTCGTCGCCTAGAAGCGCGCCCAACAGCGACTCAGTGCGTCGACTGCAAAACACTCGACGAGCTCCGCGAAAAACAAACTGGCGCATAATCGTTTGGCTCAATATCGTGGTCGATTTGCACCCTCAGCGACCGGCCCGTTGCATCTCGGGTCCATTCTTGCTGCACTCGTCAGCTATATACATGCAAAACACCATCATGGTGATTGGTTGATTCGCATTGATGACCTCGACAGGAAACGGTGTAATCAAATCCATGTTGATTCGATCCTTGATTGTCTGGATGCATTTGGATTCAGCCCCTCTGCATCGGTTTGTCGACAAACAGACCGCATATCGGACTACCAAAACGCTCTGAGTTCACTCGAAGAACAAGGACGTCTCTATCCGTGTAGTTGTACTCGGAAATCACTTCCAAAAGGACCTTACCCGGGTTTTTGTCGTAATCAAATTGGCCAAACGTTGATCGCAGATAGAGCGGTGCGAATTGATGCCAGTGACATCGATCTGATGGTAGATGATCTAATTACGACGTCATCAATCAGCCAGCCATCCGGAGATTTTATCGTCAAGCGACGTGATGGATTCTTCGCCTATCAGCTGGCGTGTGCGGTCGATGAGCGGATCGATGGAATTACGCATGTGATCCGAGGAATTGATCTTCTTGATTCAACACCCATGCAACGGTTCATCATGAAATGTCTTGGGTATGAAAGCCCAACATACGGGCATTTTCCCGTTTTAGTCGGTGCTGATGGTACAAAGTTATCCAAACAAACATTCGCTGAACCTGTGGATTGGACTCGGCCAGGTGCGACTTTTGCCTTGATTTCACGATTACTGTTACTAAAAGATACACCCGGACCGAACGAGCACGCACAAGTGTGGTTGGACTATTTTATATCGTTGGAAAATTTCATCCCATTGATTGTCAAGGCTTCAGAAGCCAATACCCTTTCGATCTAGAAACTCGTAAACTATCTCCAAACAAGGGTGCTTATGGCAACGCTACTTCTCGTTACAGACGAAGCAATTATTCGAAAGTCTATTCAACTTGGACTCGAGCAACGCAGACATCATGTGTTGATCGCCGAGTCGGTCAAGGAAGCGATATCCCAGAAAAGGGACATCGATTGCGTTGTTTGTGAGCATCGACTTGCCGACGGATCAGGGATTGATTTGATATCTCACTTTAAACCCGTGCCTCTGATTTTACTTGTTGGCCAAGTGTCCCTCCAAGCCGGAATTTTGGCAATGCGAAAAGGCGCTTTCGATTGTTTCACCAAGCCTGTTGATCACAACGATTTGCTTCGATCGATCGAAAAAGCAACAGCGACGAGATCCACGATCAGCACAGACATGATGATTGGACAGAGCGTAGTCATGCTGAAATTAAAAAAGCAGATATTACGAGTGGCCCCTCTTGAAACAACAATTTTAATCGGGGGTGAATCTGGAACTGGCAAAGAACTGGTCGCAAAATCCATTCATCAAATGTCCTCACGATCAGAAAAAGACATGATTTCAGTCAACTGCGCTGCAATCCCAAAGCCACTCATTGAAGCAGAGATCTTTGGCCACGTGAAAGGCGCATTTACGGGCGCAACACAGGATAGAGCTGGGTTAATCGAGTCCGCAGACGGATCGACTCTTTTCTTAGACGAAATCGGTGAGCTCCCATTAGAAGCGCAATCTCGATTGCTAAGAGTACTTCAGGAAGGCGAGATTCAAAGAGTGGGGAGCACCGACCGAACATATGTCAATGTTCGATTGGTCGCCGCGACACATCGGAATTTGCTGGACATGGTCTCGAAAGGCCAATTTCGAGAAGACCTCTATTACCGACTCAATGTCATTGAACTGCGATGTCCACCACTCAGAGATCGTGGAGAAGATATCATGGTTCTTGCCGAAGCTGTTCTCGACCGGGTCAAACATCAGGTGAATCGACCCGAACTGAGATTTAGTGACAGTATCCAGGCATCGATCAAAAGTCACCCATGGCCAGGTAACGTTCGAGAACTCGGTAATGTCATCGAAAGAGCAGTGGTCTTATCCGAAGGTCCTTTGATCGATCACTCGGATCTTGGACTAGCAGGCGCGCCCGATACAGATAACACGTTTTCTGCAAAAGAACAGCGGCCAATGGGTCGCGCCCAGCCAACGATGTCGCTTGAAGACTATTTTCAACATTTTGTGCTGTCCCATGAAGACCAAATGAGCGAAACCGAGCTAGCCAAGCGACTGGGCATCAGCCGAAAGAGTCTTTGGGAGCGGAGAAATCGTCTGGGAATTCCTCGGCGTAAAGACGAGTTGAAAAATTCGTAACACCTACTTGCTACTTGTAGTAACGACACGTAACGATTTTTCTCGAAAAAAAGTTACCCATAGGTCTAATCTTAGTGATCTCTTATTTTGTATATGATTGCACCTGTTCGAGATAAGACTAATAAAAAAGAACAGAAGCAGTGACAACAATAAAAAGATAGCTGAATGAGATTACGGTTCACTGTGAGAACTGAGTTTCACGGGAGCAGATTTGTTTCCTTAGGCCGATAACAATTAAAAAGCGAAAGCTAAGGCCTTAGTTGCCTAAATAGTAACTTGAGACTGAGATTGCACAATGAAAGGTAATTTCGATTGGTGCGAATAATAAAAATAATCAACAACGCACAACCATTAAAAGGGGCGAAAGCCCCTTTTTTGTTGATGGGCTCTGGTATCATTTCTACTTGTGCTACTGGAGTCTTCTATTGTTTTCGGTGTTTAAAAAGAAATCTTCTCAAAGCGCTCACATCTTCAAAGATGTGGTGACTCAGGAGTATCACGGAATTAATCAACGAGATCTATCGCATGGCAGTTTACGGGTCATTGAGGTCCTTCAACATGCAGGGTTCGAAGCCTATCTTGTTGGTGGAGGAATTCGTGATTTGTTACTCGGAAAACACCCAAAAGACTTCGATGTTGCGACTAGCGCCAAACCAGTTGAAATTCAGAAACTATTTCGAAAAGCGCGTATCATCGGGCGACGCTTCCAGATCGTCCATGTTCGTATGGGGCCTGAAATCATTGAAGTGACAACCTTCAGAGGTTCTGCTGAAAATAGCCATTTACAACGAGCGAATGCGTCAGGCATGTTGGTTCGCGACAATGTCTTTGGATCAGTTGAGGATGACGCTGTACGCCGCGACTTCACAATGAACGCGCTCTACTACGATCCATCTAACCATGAAGTCCTGGACTTTGTTGGCGGCTACGATGATCTCGAGGATGGGTTGATTCGAATCATTGGTGACCCTGAGACGCGCTACCGCGAAGATCCAGTGCGTATGCTTAGAGCTGTGAGGTTTGTTGGAAAGTTAGGCCTTCAACTCGAGGCTGACACAGCAGAACCCCTTCGGCGTCTCGCTCCCCTTTTGAGAGATGTCTCGCCATCGCGGCTATTCGATGAAATCTTGAAATTACTTCAGGCAGGCCACGGTCAAGCAACGTTCCCTGAACTCGTTAAATACGATCTGTTACGACCGTTGTTTCCGCAAACTGAAGCCCTGTTCGGCGAGGCCGATGATTTGCACCACCAACACTTGATAGATCTAGCTCTTTTAAATACGGATAAAAGATTGAATGAAGGCAAGTCAGTGACCCCCGCATTCTTGTATGCAGCACTTCACTGGCCTAAGGTTCAGCATCGATGGGAAGAGCTCCAGGCTGAGGGACACGGACGCGCACCCGCCCTTGCAATCGCATGCTCTGAAACCCTCGACTTTAATCAGCAATTCATTGCGATACCCAAGCGTTTCAGCGTCACCATCCGAGAAATCTGGGAACTGCAAATGAAGCTTGAAAAGCGACATGGCCGTCGTCCAGACTCAACCCTTGAGCATCCGAGGTTCCGTGCCGGATATGACTTCCTTCTGTTACGTGAACTCTCCGGTGAAATCCAAGGCGGGCTTGGCGAGTGGTGGACCCAGTATCAAATTGCCGATGACGCGCTACGCCGTGATCTGATTGCATCAGTCAAAGATGATCAGGACGAACTAAAAGCACGGTGTCCGCGCAGACGGTCGAAGCGCCGTGACTAGTCACGTTTTCTTGGCACTTGGCTCAAATCTGAATGATCCAGTAGCCCAGATCCAACAAGCAATTACAGCCTTAGCAAGCTCAGTCGATGCAATTGAATGCGCGCCGCTTTATCAATCCAAACCGCTCGGACCGCAAGATCAACCGGACTTTGTAAACACAGTCATTTCAGGCTATACAGACCTTAGTCCAAACGCGTTGTTGTCCGCCCTCCAAGGGATCGAAAAGCAACAGCAGCGAGTTAAAAACCAACATTGGGGACCAAGAACGATCGATATTGATATCTTATTTTACGACGATCTTCGATTGAACACGCCTCAACTCACGATTCCGCATAAAGAGCTGTTTTATCGCTCATTTGTGACCATTCCACTGTTCGACCTAATTCCTAACGGAATAATGCCAACAGGTGACCAACTCGAACGAAACCGCTACGATTCCTCGAAGTTGGTTCAAATCGATACATAGGAAGTACGCAGTGCCACAGATCACCCTGAATACCCTCAAAAAACATCGCGCTGAAAATACAAAATTCAGTGTAGTCACTGCGTACGATGCCTGTTTCGCAAGCCTCGCCTCAGACGCGGGCATCGACACGATTTTAGTTGGCGATTCGCTTGGTATGGTCCTCCAAGGACATCAAAGCACCCTGACGGTGACAGTCGGTGATATCGCCTACCATACGCGTTGTGCAGCAGCCGCTGCATCTTCATGCTTGATCGTTGCCGATGTTCCTTTCATGGCGTCGGCCACCACGCAGGATGCAGTTTATACCGCCCGAGAGTTGATGCAAGCGGGTGCTCATGTTGTCAAAATCGAAGGTGGAACTAATCTCGTGGATCTCGTCAAACTGTATCGAGATCAAGGCGTTGCCACTTGTTGCCATCTTGGGCTGACACCGCAATTTGTCAATCAATTTGGCGGATATCGTGTTCAAGGCCGAACAGATGAAACCGCAAAGCGACTCATCGATGCCGCTGCAGCCCTCGACGACGCCGGAACAGACCTAATTTTACTCGAATGTGTTCCAAATCATGTCACTGAAGCAATCATGAATGTCACAACCGTTCCTGTCATTGGTATCGGTGCCGGACCATCAACAACCGGTCAGGTACTCGTCATGCACGATCTGCTGGGGATTACCCCAGGTAAAAAGGCTCGGTTTGTGAAGAATTTCATGGCATCCGCAGACTCAATTCTAGAAGCATTTCAAGCCTATAATCGAGCTGTTAAGAATGGCTCTTTCCCTGCACCGGAGCACTGCTTTGAAGAGTGATTCATCGCCCATCATATTTAACACTGTCAGCGACCTCCGGATATTCTTGGCAATAGCGCGCGGTAACGGGAAAACAGTCGGTTTTGTGCCCACCATGGGTAACTTGCATCAAGGGCATCTCGACCTAGTGGAAAAGGCCTCTGACATATCGGATGTTGTCGTTGTGAGCATCTTTGTAAATCCGATGCAGTTCGGCCCACATGAAGATTTTGATGCCTACCCAAGAACCTTAAAGGCAGACTGCAAAGCGCTTACCAATCACCCTTGCGATGCGATATTTGCGCCAACGGTTCGCGAAGTCTATCCAAAAGGCGTAAACACAGAAATTGACCTACCGAGTTTATCTACCATTTTATGCGGACATCATCGTCCTGGACATTTCAAAGGTGTTGCGACGGTCGTGGCAAAGCTTTTGAATATCGTACAACCTGACGTCGCCGTCTTTGGGAATAAAGATTATCAACAACTACAAGTGATCCAGACCATGGTCGCTGATTTACTGATACCAGTAACCATCGTTGGAGCCGACACAACCCGAGAACCGAGCGGCCTTGCAATGAGTAGCCGAAATGCATATCTCTCTGCAGAAGAAAAAGAAGCAGCCGCAATGCTCTATGGGGCATTGAAACGGATTGGGGACACACTGCGGAGCGATTCTCAGGTCAGTAAGACACTGAGACAGCAAAAGGAGCGACTGACCGCTGCCGGCTTCGTACTCGACTACTTGGAAATCAGAGACGCTCAAGACTTGTCAAAATCCTATGTTGAGGCGGCTTCAGCTGTCATATTGGTCGCCGCAAAGCTTGGTCGAGCACGACTGATTGATAGTCTGGTAATTGAGTTAAAACACTGACATAAAAAGCCCCGCAATTTGCGAGGCTTTTCAACGTATTTCATCCGAGGCGCATGCCTCCGATGTAAACTTAAATATTTTTCATTGTGAGTTTAATACGACCGCGTGCGTCAACGTCAAGCACTTTGACCTTCACAACATCGCCGATCTTCATATAGTCTTCAACTTTCTCGACACGCTCTTCAGCTATTTGACTGATGTGAACCAAGCCATCTTTGCCAGGCAATATATTCACGAAGGCCCCGAAATCAACAATTCGCTCGACTTTACCTTTATAAACACCTCCAATTTCTGCTTCGGCTGTGATTGCCTCAATCATCGAAATCGCTTTTTGCGCTTTTTCTTTGGTTTCTGCATACACTCGGACTAAACCATCATCATCAAGATCGACAGTCGCACCGGAGGTTTCGCAAATACTGCGGATCGTAGCCCCACCTTTACCAATGACTTCACGAATCTTGTCTGGGTCAATACGGAAGCTGTAGGTCCGTGGCGCTGTATCGGCAACTTCGTCACGTGCACAATCAATCACTTTGTTCATTTCACCCAGAATGTGCAAACGAGCATCCTGCGCCTGAGCCAACGCGACACGCATGATCTCTTCAGTAATACCTTGAATCTTGATGTCCATTTGCAGCGCAGTCACACCATCAGATGAGCCAGCAACTTTGAAATCCATATCACCCAAGTGGTCCTCGTCACCCAAGATATCTGTCAAGACAGCATAACCATCGTCTTCTTTCACAAGACCCATCGCAATACCCGCAACAGGGGCACGCAAGGGAACACCTGCATCCATTAGCGCTAGCGACGCGCCACACACAGATGCCATCGACGACGAACCATTTGATTCAGTAATCTCGCTCACAACACGAATGGTATAAGGGAATGTCTCTTCATCAGGAAGCATCGCGTAAACACCACGGCGGGCCAAACGGCCGTGACCGATCTCACGGCGCTTCGGCCCGGATATCATACCGGCTTCACCAACACAGTAGGGAGGGAAGTTGTAATGCAGCATGAAGGTATCTTTTTCGTCACCCATCAAACCATCGACAATTTGTGCATCTCGCAGAGCGCCAAGCGTCGTCACAACAATCGCTTGCGTTTCACCGCGAGTAAAGACAGCCGAACCATGCGCACGCTTTAGCATCCCAACGTCACAATTGATCGGACGCACAGTTTTCTGGTCACGTCCGTCAATCCGTGGCAGCCCTTGAATAACGCGGCTACGAACCACGTTCTTTTCGACCTTACTGAAGAGCTCTCCAACCGCTTCAGCATTTTCACCATCAGCCCCACCAAATGAAGCGATTGCTTTTGAACGAATCTCACCCAAGGCGTTATAACGTGTCATCTTTTCAGAGATCTGGTACGCCTCGACGATGCGTGGCTGATACTGTTCTTCGATTTGTGACAGTAATGCTCCATCAATTGATGGAGCTTCCCATTCCCAAGCGTCATTACCGAACTTCTGGCCAAAGTCCCCAATTGCATCAATCGCAACTTGAAACTCTTGGTGGGCAAACATCACGGCTCCAAGCATCTGTTCTTCTGTCAGCTCATCTGCTTCAGACTCAACCATCAACACCGCGTCTTTTGTCCCAGCTACGACCATATCAAGACGTGAGTCAGACAGCTCGTCGAATGTTGGGTTCAATATGTACTGCCCATCTTCTGAAAAACCAACACGCGCAGCACCCAATGGTCCATTGAATGGAATACCTGAAATCGCGAGTGCGGCGGATGCGCCAAGCATCGCCGCAATATCGGAATCATGAGTTTTCGATGCAGACATCACTGTCAAAACAACCTGCACTTCGTTCATGAACCCATTTGGAAAGAGTGGGCGGATCGGACGATCAATCAGACGCGATGTCAGCGTTTCTTTCTCTGTTGGACGACCTTCACGCTTAAAGTAACCGCCTGGGATTTTACCCGCAGCATATGTCTTTTCTTGGTAATGAACTGAGAGAGGGAAAAAATTCTGGCCAGGTTTGACATTTTTTGCCCCGACGACTGTTGCGAGGATTTGCGTCTCGCCCATTGATACTAAAACGGCACCCGTTGCCTGACGCGCGACAGCGCCCGTTTCCAGCGTGACATCTTGCCCGCCAAACTGAAATTGTACTATTTGCTTTTCCATTATTTCCTACTTCCAACATGCCAGATCTCATCTGGCAAAAATGCAAAAACGGCCCCGAAGGGCCGTTCTCGTTTAGACCGATTAACGGCGCAGACCAAGTTCCTTGATCAATGCTGCATAGCGGCCCAGATCCTTTGACTTCAGATAGTCGAGCAACTTCCGACGCTGGTTGACCATGCGAATCAAACCACGACGACTATGGTGATCGTGGATGTTTTTTTTAAAGTGGCCTTGTAGTGCTTGGATATTTGCGGTCAACAAAGCTACTTGAACTTCTGGTGAACCTGTATCGGTTTCACCACGGCCAAACTTTTCAACGATTTCAGCTTTCTTTTCTACTGATAAAGCCATTTTTTCTGCTCCTACAACGGCATGCCCGACCTCATTGGTCAGAATCCGAACTGCCGCGCATGCCAGCAGCAGCCGGAGATAACATCCGTTTTGCAGTAATTATCCCGCTAGACTTAACGGAAACAATTCCGATAAACGGACCACCTGTGAAATAAGCGCGCGCATTATCGCACACATCGACTCGTTTACCAGAGACATTTTGCCCTTGAATCAATATCGTGCATTCGTTTTCGGTCAAATCAACCCGCGGGAAATGACTTAGGATTGCATCGATCGGCAACAACGACGAATCAATTAGTGATGGATCGTCGTCTTGAAGGGACTCGAATGCATTCCATGCATGCGCCTGCTCAAGCGAAAATCCACCCGACAGATCGCGCCGTAAACGACTCAAATGGGCAACAGAGCCAAGTGCGTCACCGATCGATTCAGCAAGGCTTCTAATGTAGGTACCTTTTGAACATCGAACACAGATATCAATCCAACCTTCGTTTACATCAAACTGCAATAGGTGATTACTGAAGATTTGAATCAGGCGAGGTGACCGCTCAACCTGTTTTCCCTGCCGAGCTAATTTATACAGTGGTTGTCCTTGATACTTCAGGGCTGACACCATCGGTGGCACCTGCATCTGAGTACCCGTCAGCGCGGACAATACAGTGGCGATCTTCGATTCTGTTAATTCAGGAATCGGTTTGACTAAAATGACTTTGCCATCGGCATCCAGCGTATCAGTTGCGGAACCGAGTTGAATACGCGCCAAATACCCTTTATGAGCATCCAATCCGTATTGACTGAATTTTGTCGCCTCTCCAAAGACAATCGGTAGAACCCCTGTAGCCATTGGATCTAGCGCCCCTGTATGACCCACTTTTTTGGCTTTAGACCACCGTTTTAAACGACTGACCACACCATTGGATGTCAAACCTTGAGGCTTATCCACAATGAGGATCCCGTTTAAATCGCGACCCTTGTTGCGCTTACTCATCGTTCGCGTCGATCACTCTGTAATGCCTGATAGATCAGCGCATTAATTCGCGCTCCGCGTTTAAGCGAATCATCGTAGTGGAATCTAAGATGAGGCACCTTGCGAACTTTCAGCGCTCGACCAAGTTCCACTCGCAAAAAAGAAGACGCCTCGTTGAGGATCGTCAGACTCTCAATAATCTTCTCATCAGAGTCGTCAGTGACTAACGCGGTGACATTCACATCCGCATATGACAGATCTTTGGATAGATCAACAAAATTAACTGTGACCATACCAATGCGAGGATCCTTTAATTCACGCTGGATAAGGAGAGCAAGATCCCGCTTGATCTGCTCACCCAAACGCTGAGTGCGACTAAATTCCGCCGGCATTAGATTTTCCGTGCAACCTCGCGAACATCGAAAACCTCGATTTTATCGCCCGCCTTCACGTCGGTGTAATTCCTTACGCCGATACCGCACTCGGTACCATTTCGCACTTCGTTGACGTCGTCTTTGAATCGACGGAGCGACTCAAGTTCACCCTCGTAAATCACGACGTTATCGCGTAGAACTCGAATTTTCTTGTTTCGAGATACAATACCCTCGACCACCATACAACCGGCAATCTGACCGAATTTTGGCGAATTGAAGACATCGCGTACCTCAGCCACACCCACAATTTCTTCACGCAATTCAGGCGCGAGAAGACCAGACATTGCCGCTTTCACATCATCAACGATGTCGTAAATGACACTGTAATACCGCAGTTCGATCCCATCACGCTCAATAATCTGACGGGCGCCAGCATCCGCACGGACATTGAAGCCCAAGACAATTGCACCAGCAGACGACGCAAGCGTCGCATCGGATTCAGTAATTCCGCCAACTCCTTGTGCAATTAAATTCACTCGCACTTCATCTGTCGCAAGCTTGAGGAGTGCGGCTGACAAGGCTTCAAGCGTGCCTCGCACATCGGTTTTCAAAACAATATTGAGATTGGATACCTCACCAGCTTCCATATTAGCGAACATTTGATCTAGCTTTTGCGCCTGCTGACGCTTGTGTTCAGCATCACGAGTGCGCTCTGAACGGAATTCAGCAACTTCACGCGCCTTCCGCTCATTCTCGAGCACCATGAGCTCGTCACCCGCATCTGGAGTTCCTGACAGACCTAGAATCTCAACAGGAATCGATGGACCTGCTTTTTTAATTTGCTTGCCGTTTTCATCCACTAATGCGCGGACTTTACCGACTTGCTCACCAGCGAGGATGGCATCTCCAACTTTCAAAAGCCCATTTTGCACAAGCACTGTTGCGACGGGACCACGACCGCGATCAAGACGTGACTCAACAACGGTTCCACGAGCCTGACCTTCGTGAACAGCGGTTAGTTCCAACAGCTCAGATTGCAATAACACCGCTTCCAAAAGCTCATCGATCCCTTGACCATTATGTGCGCTCACTGAAATAAATTGAACATCCCCACCCCAGTCCTCTGGAATCACCTCTTGACTCGCCAGCTCGGTCTTTACACGATCCGGATCTGCTTCTTCCTTATCAATTTTGTTGACTGCCACAACCATTGGGACACCCGCCGCGCGCGCGTGCTGAACCGCTTCCTCCGTCTGTGGCATGACGCCATCGTCAGCTGCAACGACAAGAATGACCACGTCAGTGACCTGCGCACCACGTGCACGCATACTCGTAAAAGCCGCGTGACCTGGCGTATCAATAAACGTAATCATTCCGTTATCAGTGTCGACGTGATAGGCACCGATGTGTTGGGTGATCCCCCCGGCTTCGCCAGCGGCGACACGCGATTTCCGAATTCGGTCAAGTAGCGAAGTTTTCCCGTGGTCTACATGCCCCATCACGGTCACAACTGGTGCACGAGGCGCACGCTCACCTTGAAGTTCTTGATAATCGTCAAGCATGGATTGCTCGAGTGCATCATCGGCGACAACTTCAATTTTATGCCCCATTTCCTCGACAACCAGCACGGCTGTGTCTTCATCCAGAACTTGGTTGATGGTAGCCATGACACCCATCTTCATCAGGATTTTGATCAGCTCACCTGACTTCACAGCCATTTGGTTAGCCAATTCAGCGACGGTCACAGGTCCTGAAATCTTCACCTCGCGAATAATCGGCGCGGCTGGCTTTTCGAATTTATGCGAGGACAGCTCCTCAGCCGCTTTACCCGGCTTCCGTCGACCACGCATTTTAGGCCCACGCTCATCGTCGGTTGCGGCAATCTTGCCGCGCTTATCATCGCGTTTGCCTAATGGCTTACCATGACGCCGCGGTTCGTCATCATCGTTCGGACGATCACGGCGTGCGTGTGATTCTTTTCTGTGACGCCGGCCATCATCTTCTTTAGGCGGTGGTGGTGGCTCGACGATAGGCGCCGCAATCACTGCTTCTTCCGCAGGTAGCGCACTCTCTTCAGAAACAGGCGCTTTCGGGGAAGCCTCGGCTTCAACAGAACGCGCAACCGACTCGGCCTCGCGACGTGCCCATTCTTCTGCTTCTTGAACCTCGCGTACTTTCGCGTCCTCAATTTCACGCTGTTTTTCTGCTTCCGCAGTCAAATCTCGATGCACATAGGTACGCTTTTTGCGCACCTCAACATTCACAGCACCGGCACCTGCCTTGATAGTTGATGTCGATTTACGACGTAACGTGACTTTGGCAGGTTCCGCAGAGACTTTCGCTTGTCCTGAACGAATATGTGCAAGGAGTTTCTGTTTCTCGTCATCCGTCACGACATCATCTGACGATAATTTATCGATTCCAGCCCCCGCCATCTGAGAGAGTAATTGCTCAGCTGATATACCAACCAGTGTGGCCAGCTGTTTTACTGTTGTGTCAGACAAAACCTACTCCTGTTCGCTACTTTCTTCGGCTGATTCGTCAGCATCGTCTGCGAACCACGGTTCACGCGCTTTCATGATGAGAGTTGCTGCAGCAGCTTCATCCACCCCTTCGATTTCAGTCAATTCATCAACTGAAAGTTCTGCCAACTCTTCCATGGTGCAAACCCCATGATCGGCAAGCTGATACGCAAGTCCCGGTGTCATCCCCTCCAACGTCAAAAGATCATCCTGTGGCTCACGTGTTTCATCACCAGCAAGAGCAACTGTCAACAACACATCACGTGATCGTGCCCTCAGAGTTTCCACCAGATCTTCATCGAACCCATCGATTGAGAGCATCTCCTCAACAGGGACATAAGCCACTTCGTCAATCGAAGTAAACCCTTCTTCAACCAAGGTACGCGCTAATTCAGCATCTGCATCGAGTCGAACCATAAACATATTGACGAGCTTCTCGGACTCAGCTTCCTGCCGCTCGACAGCCTGTTCCTCACTCATCACATTGAGCTTCCAAGCGGTCAGCTCAGACGCCAATCGCACATTTTGACCACCACGACCAATCGCTTGAGCTAAATTGTCACCGGTGACCGCGACATCCATCGACCGATTATCTTCATCCATCACAATTGAAGACACTTCCGCTGGCGCCATGGCATTAATCACGAGTTGCGCTGGGTTGTCGTCCCATAAAACAATATCCACACGCTCTCCATTGAGCTCGTTAGAAACGGCTTGCACGCGAGCGCCGCGCATACCGACGCAAGCACCCACCGGATCAATTCGTCCATCGTTGGTCTTTACAGCAATTTTTGCTCTCATTCCAGGATCGCGAGCAGCACCACGAATTTCGATGGTTTCTTCAGCGATCTCTGGGACTTCGATTTTGAACAGTTCAATCAAAAATTCAGGCGAATTACGAGACAGGATCAATTGTGGGCCACGACCCTCGGTACGAATTTCTTGCAAAATCGCGCGAACACGGTCATTCACTCGAAAAATTTCGCGGCCGATCAAATTCTCACGTGGCATGAGTGCTTCGGCGGCACCTCCCAAATCTACAATCACTGAATCACGAGTCACTTTTTTGACTGTTCCGTTAATCAGGCTCAGCAGTCGACTTTCATAATCTGAAACAACTTTTTCACGCTCAGCTTCGCGGACTTTCTGAACGATGACTTGCTTGGCGGTCTGTGCTTCGATGCGACCGAAATCAACTGACTCAACTTCAATTTCGTATTCATCACCAATTTGAAGCTCCGTATCGATTTCGGCTGCTTCTTCAGTGGTCAGCTCTGAACCCAGGATGGCCAGATGGTCGTCTGGCACAACAACCCAGCGACGAAAGGTATCGTAATCTCCAGTTGCGCGGTCAATCGCAACACGAATATCTGCCTCTTCATCCTCATAACGCTTACGGGTAGCTGTCGCCAACGCCTGCTCGATTGCTTCAAATACGATACCTTTTGGAATCCCCTTTTCGTTTGAAAAGAGTTCGACTACCTGAAGGATTTCCTTACTTCCCATCTTTGCTTCCGCCTACCTGTGTGACATCAGTCACAACCAATTGACCTCGTTCTACATGCTCTGCTGGAAATTCATATTCTGTATCCCGAAATTGCAAAAGCACCGCCTGATTCTCGACACCAGCGATGACGCCAGCAAAATTTTTCCTGCCCTCAAAAGGGACATTGAGCTTAAGCTTGATTTGAGAACCAATAAATCGCTCAAAATGCTCAATCTCATACAACACACGCTCGATTCCAGGCGATGACACCTCAAGGGTGTATCGCTCAGGAAGTGGGTCTTCAACATCTAGAATACGCGAGACCTGACGACTCACAGCCTCGCAATCATCAACTGTCACTGGACGATTTATATGATCGATCACCAGGCGTAATGTTAACCGGTTTGCGCTGCTAATAATTTCAATCGCCCACAGTTCCAGATCAAGCGCAGTGACACTTGGTCCCAGAAGCTCTTTGAGTTGCTGTTGCTTCGGTGTCATTTCCAACCGCCAAAAACAAAAAAACCCCTAATGGGGTTCAAGGCCAGCGTATTCTCTTCTTACAGCACTTGGCGGAACGCAAATCCTACCAAGGCCCCCTTGCAAAAAGCCGCGACATTATGACGGAGACCTTGTAGTAAATCAATCGTTAAGCTCGAGCGATTCGATCGACCGTACAGCGCTCTCCTGCGGGACACAAAAGATTGCGAAGTACCTTGTCTGACCGTTCGATAAGACCATCAGAGTCACCTAGAGTTGGATAGGGTCTGAAGTTCCACATTTTGGAACTCCGCACAAAACGAACAATACCGATTGGAGATCCTTTACGAAAAACCTCAAAACTTCGTCGACCGAGTCGTTTGATTATCAGCATCGTCGGGCCTCTTTAAAACCAATGTTGGGTTCCTAATCTAGGCATCACAGCCAATTTTTTCAAACCCTCGTGGTATTAGACGGTTTCGCAACCGCAAAAGAGTGCAGTGATTTTAACCCAGATAGTCGATAATCACTGAAAGCCAGAGAGCTCTGGCAAGGATCAGCGCCACAAACACTGCTCCAGCACACAAGTCTTTAGCCCCACCGGAGAGTTGTTGTGGTTCATCGCCCACACCATTAATGACCGCCTCAATCGCTGAGTTGACGAGCTTAACAATGACAACAAGTAATAAGGATGATATCAACATGTCTATCCCAACGGCATCACGACTAAGCCAGACAGCGAAGGGGATAAGGGCGCCGGTTTAGACTACTTCCTGACGAAAAGCAGACTCATACTTCCATGTGGGCCGAATTCCTTTTGCAGAATATCCAGCCACCTCAATGATACGCGTCAAACCGTGATAACCGAGCTTCGCCATTGAACTTTCCATCTGATGTCAAAAAACCGTTGAAGACAAATCAATTTGGAGCTCAGGGGAAATAACAACAATATTCAAATGATGGTGCCGAAGGCCGGACTTGAACCGGCACGAGCTACGCTCACTACCCCCTCAAGATAGCGTGTCTACCAATTCCACCACTTCGGCAAGGGACGCGCAGATTAATGATCTGCGCCTAAAAAATCAAGAAATCAGTCGACCGTTTTCGGTGCAACAGGCTCTTGAATTACAGATTGCTCGCCTTGAGCTGGCACTTCGGGCAAGCCAAAAGTACCTACCGCTTTGGCTTTCTGCTGAGCAATCACTGCCAACCCAAGGCTCGTGGCAAAGAAAAGAGCAGCCAAACCCGCGGTAAGTTTCACCAGGAAACTTCCTGCGCCCGCTGAACCGAAGACTGTCTGCGAAGCGCCACCACCGAAGGAGGCACCGGCATCAGCACCTTTTCCTTGTTGGATCAAAACGAGGCCGATGACTGATGCCCCAATCAACACATGCACAATTAAGAGAATCGTTTCCATTATTTCCGTTCCCATGCAGCAACAATCGCTGCAAATTTATCTGCTTTCAAAGAGGCTCCACCCACTAGGGCACCCGACACACCTTCGGCTAAAAAAACCTCATCAGCCGATTCCGGAGAAACACTCCCCCCGTATAAAACTAACGCATCTGCTTGACCGACTACATCACGAACAGTCGCGTGCATTTCTGCGATATCCGCCCGCGTCGCAGATAAACCAGTACCAATAGCCCAGACAGGCTCATAAGCGATCACAACACCGCTCACATCCAAACCCGCTGTCAACAACGGTCTCAATTGTTGGGCAACCACATCGAGCGCACGACCAGACTCACGCTCCTCCCGCGTTTCGCCGACGCAAAACACAGGAAACATGCCAGTCTCGAGCACCGCTGCAACCGCAGGCAACAAGCTTTCTGAGGTTTCGCCAAAACGTGCTCGTCGCTCCGAATGCCCTAAAATCGCCATCGAGCAACCAGCATCATGAGCCATATCTGCATTGATACACCCAGTATGTGCCCCAAACTGATCGCCGATACAATCTTGAGCGCCTAGCAGAATGGATGATCTGTCTAAGACGTGCGCGATCGGATCAATCCATAAAGCAGGCGGACAAATTCCAACACGTGTTGCAGATTGATGCTCAATACCAGCAACAGCTTGAGCTAATGCAATTGCATCAGCTCGGACCGTATTCATCTTCCAATTTCCGATAATCATCGACATCTCTTTCCTCTGAGCGCGGAAGTTAGCTGATTGAGGCGACTTTTTCCACCGATGTTGCAATCTGCTCAGCACAATCCTTCACTTCGGTCGCGTTAACACCCTCAACCATCACGCGAACCACCGGTTCTGTCCCACTTGGACGTAACACGACCCGACCTGAAGCACCCAACTGCGATTCAACAGAATTGACTGCGTCTTTCACCAGTTGATGATCCAGATGATTACGGGAAACAAGAGGAACGTTGATAAGGATTTGTGGATACTTTGTCATACCATGACGCGCTTGGCTCAATGTTTGCCCAGAGAGTAATAGTGCATTGACGACCTGAAGCGCGGCCACCAGTCCATCGCCGGTCGATGTCAGGTCAGAGCAAATAATGTGACCAGAAGTCTCACCGCCCAAGGTCCACTGGCGCTCCTCCATTGCCTCAATCACATAACGGTCGCCCACTTTCGTTCGTACAAATGGAACTTGCATGTCAGCCAACGCTTTTTCGAGGCCTAGATTAGTCATTAAAGTGCCAGCGACACCACCATCCATGTGACCACGCTGATGTCGAGATGCGGCGATGATGTATAAAATCTCGTCGCCATCAACAAGCGCACCATTTTCGTCGACTAAGACCACCCGATCAGCGTCGCCATCAAGTGCGATACCGAGATCAGCTTGCGTTGAAACAACAGCCTCAATCAACGCATCAGGTGCTGTCGACCCAACCCCATTGTTGATGTTGAGTCCATCGGGAGTCACACCTATCGCCTCAACAGTTGCGCCGAGTTCTCGAAGCACCTTGGGCGCGACTTGATAGGCCGCCCCGTTTGCACAATCGACGATCACTTTCAATCCCGAGAGGTCTGTACCGAGGCGCAAAGTGTGCTTGCAAAATTCGATGTACCGACCAGCAGCATCATCAGCCCGAGAGGCACGCCCCAATAGCGGCCCGTTCACTGTGGTTAAAGGCTCATCGAGCAGTCGCTCAATTTCATGCTCCACATCATCAGGCAGTTTAGTTCCGTTCTTGTCAAAGAACTTGATGCCGTTATCTTCATAGCCGTTGTGGCTTGCGCTGATCACGATCCCACCCTCAGCTGAGAATGTCCGCGTCAGATATGCAATGGCGGGAGTTGGCATTGGTCCAAGCATCACAGGATCAACACCAGCCCCGATTAAGCCAGCTTCGAGTGCGGTTTCAAACATATACCCAGAGAGCCGTGTATCTTTTCCAATCAGGACCTTGGGGCGGCTGGTATGGCCCTGACGGACTGTTTGACCGAATGCCCAACCGAGCTTGAGTACAAATTCTGCTGTGATGCATCCTTCACCAACTCGGCCTCTGACACCGTCTGTTCCGAAATACTTTCGACTCATATTTACTGCGTTCCCTGCGTTAATGTTTGCATCACGGCCATTGCGTCACGCGTCTCAGCAACATCATGAACCCGCAAAATTGCAGCGCCATACGATGCTGCAACCGCCGCTGCCACAGCGCTTCCCGTAACACGTTGTTCGATTGGACGGCCGGTCATATCCCCTATCATGGTCTTCCGAGAGACCCCGACCAACACAGGGTATCCGCTTTGAACAAAGCGATCCAAACTTCTGAAAAGAGCGACATTATGTTCAAACGTTTTCCCGAATCCAAAGCCCGGGTCGAGCAGCAACTGATCTGTGGTAAATCCTGCATCTCGGCAGACATCAACACGTGTCATCAGCCACTCGTACACATCGTCCACAGCATCATCATATGTTGGCTGTTTTTGCATCGTCTGTGGCGTGCCTTGCATATGCATCAAACAAACGGGGAGACCTGTCTGCAACGCCGCGGCCATCGCTCCTTCACGCAGCAATGCCCTCACATCATTAATCATCCGGGCACCATGAGCGGCACTCTCAATCATGACATTCGGAGTGGAAGTATCAACTGAGATAACTGTATCAAATCGAGCGGATAGTGCTTCGACTACTGGAACAACTCGGTCAAGTTCTTCACTTTCAGGAACGGGTGCCGCCCCCGGACGCGTGCTCTCTCCACCTACATCGAGTATGGTCGCACCTTCAGTCAGGCAACAGTCGGCACGCGATAATATCGCATCGAACGACGCTTGCCCGTCAAAAAGCTTGCCGCCATCAGAAAATGAGTCGGGTGTAATATTCAGAACAGCCATGATCTGAGGTCCTTGGAACCCCAGATCAGGCCATGCGACCTTTCGCATCACCGCTAATTGGTTGGCGCTGCGCCATCCTCTGAAGCAGTATCAGAAGCGTCGTTTCTAGCCGCTTCATGCAAATCATCATTTATGTCTGGCGACCCGCCTTGTGGCTTGTCACTGTCATTCCAATCCGCTGGAGGACCAGGTTTCCGACCTTCCATGATCTGATCGATTTGTTTCGTATCGATTGTTTCGTATTCCATCAAACAATCGGCCATGACATGAAGTTTATCCATATTCTCTTCGAGCGTTGTTTTGGCCGTCTGATAACAAGAATCCAAGATATCTTTAACTTCTTCGTCAATCAAGCGTGCAGTGTCGTCTGACTGACCATGCACTGGACGGCTCATCGAACGGCCTAAAAAAGGCTCGTTGTCTTCTTCATCGTACATCTGCGGCCCAAGCCTCTCGGACAGACCCCACTTCGTCACCATGTTGCGAGCGATCGAGGTCGCACGCTGAATATCGTTTGATGCACCTGTGGTCACGCCTTCGGCACCCAAAGTAAGTTCCTCAGCAATCCGACCACCGTATAACGAACAAATCTGACTTACCAAACCCCGCTTGGAATGGCTGTACTTATCTTCTTCCGGCAAAAACATGGTGACACCTAACGCTCGCCCTCGAGGGATGATCGACACCTTATATACTGGGTCATGCTCTGGCATTAATCGGCCAACAATAGCGTGACCAGCCTCGTGGTACGCCGTGTTCCGTTTTTCAGATTCTTTCATCACCATGGACCGACGCTCGGCACCCATCATGATCTTATCTTTCGCCTGCTCAAAGTGGCTCATAGCCACCACCCGCGTACTCGCACGAGCGGCAAATAATGAGGCTTCGTTGACCAAATTCGCGAGATCAGCGCCAGAAAAGCCAGGCGTACCCCTAGCAATCAACGATGCGTCCACTTCTGGAGCAAGTGGCGCTTTCTTCATGTGAACCTTGAGAATTTGTTCACGCCCACGAATGTCTGGAAGCCCAACAACCACTTGCCGGTCAAATCGACCCGGACGGAGTAATGCTTGATCGAGTACATCTGGTCGGTTAGTCGCGGCAATGACGATAACTCCATCATTGACATCAAAGCCATCCATCTCGACCAACAACTGGTTCAATGTCTGCTCACGTTCATCGTGACCGCCACCGAGCCCGGCACCACGCTGACGGCCAACAGCATCAATCTCATCAATGAAAATGATACAAGGCGCCTGTTTCTTCGCTTGCTCAAACATGTCACGCACTCGCGATGCACCAACACCAACGAACATCTCGACGAAATCTGATCCTGAAATAAAAAAGAAGGGTACTTTGGCTTCGCCAGCGATTGCCTTCGCTAACAATGTTTTACCAGTTCCCGGAGGTCCTGCCATCAGAACACCACGAGGGATCCGCCCACCAAGCCTCTGGAACTTGCCTGGATCTTTCAAAAATTCAACCAGTTCCGCAACATCGTCTTTAGCCTCATCACAACCAGCAACATCGGCAAACGTAGTTTTAATTTGGTCTTCACTAATCAAGCGAGCCTTTGATTTTCCAAAGGACATCGGGCCACCACGACCACCGCCCATACCGCCCTGCATTTGACGCATGAAAAACATGAAAATCGCGAGAATGATCAGCACCGGGAAAGCGGCAACTAAAAGTTGCATCCATACCGACTGCTGCTCTGGCTTACGACCTTCGACAACGACATTGTGCTGGAGCAAGTCATCCATCAATCGTGGATCCTGCACTGCCGGACGGACAGTCTCGTAAACATCGCCATTGGCACGCGTTGCAATAATCGACTGTCCGTCGATGATGACGCGACGAATCTGGTCTCTATTCACTTCCTCAACGAACTGAGAGTAGTTAATCTGCTGTGACTGTGTTTCTACGCTGAAGTTGTTAAATACTGTAAGTAAAACAGCAGCGATTACCAACCAAAGCACCAAATTTCTCGCCATAATCTTCTCCATGCTTTCAGAGGAGTCGAGCCCCTCAATATAATTAGTTTATTTGGGCAGGCCAACCGAATTCAAAGGGTTGAACCGCGAAACCCCATTGCTAACAGATAAGTTTCTCGGCTACGCGAACGCGACGCGTCAGGTTTCCGCGTTTTTAGGACAGAGAAATCCGTTCGAAGCGCCTGAGAAAATTCATCGAACCCCTCGCCCTGAAACACTTTTACGAAAAAAGCACCGCCGGGATTCAACGTCTGTCGCGCAAAGTCGAGGGCTAGTTCGCATAGATACATAGCCCTCGGTTGATCCACAGATTTATTTCCTGACAAATTTGGCGCCATATCAGACAAAACAACATCAACCCGAACCCCGTTTAATGACTGCATCAAGCGATCAAGAGCCGCTTCTTCGGTAAAGTCCCCCAAAATAAATTCCACGTCCGCGACTGAGTCCATCGTGAGAATATCAAGCGCAAATACCCGGCCAGAGGGGCCGGTCCAATTCGCAACTAACTCAGTCCAACCGCCAGGGGCGGCCCCTAGATCGACGACGACGTCCCCTGATTTAATCAATTGGTCCTTCGCTTGTACTGCTTCCAGTTTAAAGCTGGCCCGCGACCGACGACCTTCCGCTTGTGCTTTCTGAACGTACGGATCATCAAAATGTTCTTTTAGCCAGCGACCGCTGGACTTGGATCGTGCCATGTTTTGTTCTACACTCGCGGCCCCTCGATGGAGACAACTATGTTAACACCGGAACGCAAAAAACAGATGCGGGCGATTGGGCATCACTTGAAGCCGATTGTACTGTTGGGCGATCAAGGAATGTCTAATGGTTTACTCGACGAACTCAATCGTGCACTGAACGATCATGAGTTAATCAAAATTAAAGTTCGCGCAGAGCGTGACGCGCGGAAAGTTTTAATTGCCTCACTTTGCGAGGAAACCGGCGCTCAATGCGTGCAATCAACCGGTGCAATGGCGCTACTTTTTAGGGCCGCGGACCGACCCAACCCTCGTTTATCAAATCTGATCCGGCCAATCTAATTATCGATGTTCAACAGAGTCGATCTCGTATTCGACGACACCGCCAGGGGTTGTTACCGACACTTCGTCCCCCTCTTCTTTCCCAATCAACCCTCGGGCGATTGGTGATGTCACAGAAATCTTTCCATTTTTCACATCCGCCTCATCTTCACCCACAATTTGGTAGGTCACTAATTGGTCAGTTTCTAAATTAATGAGCGTCACGGTCACGCCAAAAATCACTTTGCCGGTATTTTCAATTTGCGTCACATCAATCACTTGAGCATGGGATAGCTTCGCCTCGATATCTTTAATCCGGCCTTCACAGAATCCCTGCTGCTCTCGCGCAGCGTGGTACTCAGCATTTTCTTTCAGATCACCGTGCTCACGCGCTTCAGCAATTGCAGTGACAATGCGCGG
Source organism: uncultured Litorivicinus sp. (assembly GCA_902558075.1). Classification (GTDB taxonomy): domain Bacteria; phylum Pseudomonadota; class Gammaproteobacteria; order Pseudomonadales; family Litorivicinaceae; genus HIMB30. The sequence continues at coordinate 158,317 of CACECO010000001.1, forward strand.
GCGTTCAACTTGCTTTAAACGCTGCAGTTCATCCCGAAGCGACGATTCGCCGAATTTGGTCATCGGTATCTTACTCATTTGATTCCTTATTATTGTGTTTCGACGCGACGATGAAGCTCCTGAAGTCGTCGGACTTCACGTTCGTTACCAAACTTCAGCGCACGCACAATCGATTCGCCACCTGCCAAGGTCGTTGTATAACAAACTTTGTGATTCAACGCTGATCGACGAATCGTTGCAGAGTCCATGATCGCCTGTCGACCCTCAGTTGTATTTACGATAAACGCGATTGAATCATTTTTTATCATATCAACAATATTTGGCCGACCTTCCATCACTTTATTCACACGCTGGCAAACAATGCCAGAATTAATTAAGTGATCGCAGGTTCCACCAGTTGCGACTAGCTCAAATCCCAATTCAATTAACGATCGTGCAAGAACTGCAGCGCGAGCCTTATCTGCATCGCGAACAGACACAAAAGCACGCCCCATACTCGGCAACCGATCGCCGGCAGCCGTATGCGCCTTGGCAAAGGCCTCATCAAAACTGTCACCGGTTCCCATGACTTCGCCGGTTGACTTCATTTCAGGACCCAGGATCGGGTCGACACCTGGGAATTTTGCGAAGGGGAAAACGCTCTCTTTCACACTAAAATATGGCGGAATCAGTTCCTTGGTCATGTTCTGCGCTTCAAGGGACGTACCCACCATGCAACGTGCAGCGACTTTCGCTAGAGACACCCCGACACATTTCGAGACAAAAGGGACTGTTCGTGAGGCACGTGGATTCACTTCGATAACATACACATCCTCGCCCTGTACAGCCATCTGTACATTCATTAAGCCGACAACATTCAACTCACGCGCCATTCGGATCACTTGATCACGAATTTCATCCTGAATGTGTTTTGGCAAACTATAGGGTGGCAGTGAACATGCAGAGTCACCCGAGTGAACGCCAGCCTGTTCGATGTGTTCCATTATGGCACCAATCACCACGTGATCACCGTCACTCACTGCATCCACGTCAACTTCGATTGCTGGATCGAGAAAGTGATCGAGAAGCACTGGAGAGTCATCACTCGCAACCACAGCATCCTGAAGATAACGTTTCAGCTCAGAGAGATTTGAAACCACTTCCATCGCTCGCCCTCCAAGAACATAGGAGGGACGCACAACTAAAGGGAAACCAATGCTTTCTGCCAAAGCCAGTCCTGCTTCAAGACTCCGCGCGGTCGCGTTCGCCGGTTGCCTCAGACCCAAACGCGTTACCATTTGTTGGAATCGCTCCCGATCTTCAGCACGGTCAATGGCTTCGGGCGAAGTACCGACAATAGGAACACCGGACGCCTCAAGTTCACGTGCAAGCTTCAGCGGTGTCTGACCACCAAACTGAACAATCACGCCCTTTGGCCGTTCGATATCGATAATCGCCAACACATCCTCAAGAGTCACCGGCTCGAAGAACAGACGATCTGAAATGTCGTAGTCAGTAGAGACAGTCTCGGGGTTACAGTTCACCATAATGGTTTCATAACCATCTTCACGCATCGCAAATGCAGCATGAACACAGCAATAATCGAATTCAATACCTTGACCGATTCGATTCGGACCACCACCCAAGACCATAATCTTGTCACGGCATGATGGGTTCGCCTCACACTCTTTCTCATAGGTTGAATAGAGATATGCCGTTGGTGTCGCAAACTCACCAGCACAGGTGTCTACGCGTTTATACACAGGTCTTACATCAAGTTTAAAGCGACGTTCGCGTAATTCTTTCTCTGACACATCGAGGAGCGCTGCTAAACGTTTGTCAGAGAATCCCTTGCGCTTTAAACGCCACAGTGAATCACGATCGAGATCCGATAGAGCCATCTCCGTCATACGCGCCTCGTCCCAAACCAAATCTTCGATTTGCGCAAGGAACCAAGAATCAATTTTCGAGACCTGAAAGACCTCATCAATGCTCATTCCACTACGGAATGCATCAGCCACGCACCATAAACGACGTGGACTAGGATTCGCGAGCTCATGACGCATTGCCTGCACAGACTCTTCAGAATCCCACTCAAACGTTGGATCCAAACCGCTGACACCAATTTCGAGACCACGTAATGCCTTCTGCATCGACTCCTGAAAGCTTCGGCCAATCGCCATCACTTCACCGACAGATTTCATCTGTGTCGTCAAACGGCTATCAGCTTGCGGGAATTTTTCGAATGTAAAGCGAGGGACCTTTGTCACAACATAATCGATTGATGGTTCAAATGACGCGGGTGTTGCACCACCAGTGATTTCATTGGCAAGTTCATCAAGCGTGTAACCAACCGCCAATTTGGCGGCGACCTTCGCAATCGGGAAGCCTGTCGCTTTCGATGCGAGTGCGGATGAACGTGACACACGCGGGTTCATCTCGATCACCATTAAGCGACCATTGTCCGGATTCACGCCAAACTGAACATTAGAACCGCCAGTTTCGACACCAATTTTACGCAACACAGCCACCGAGGCATTGCGCATGATTTGATATTCTTTGTCGGTCAATGTCTGTGCCGGAGCAACGGTGATGGAGTCGCCTGTGTGCACACCCATTGGATCGAAGTTTTCGATAGAGCAGACGATGATGCAGTTGTCCTTATGGTCACGCACCACTTCCATCTCGTATTCTTTCCAGCCGAGTAGAGACTCGTCTATCAATAATTCATTTGTCGGTGATAAGTCGAGGCCACGCTCGCAAATCTCTTCAAATTCTTCGCGATTATAAGCAACACCGCCGCCTGATCCACCCATGGTGAACGACGGACGAATGATGCATGGAAAACCAAGATCATCGGCGGCAATAAGCGCTTCGTCGATCGTATGCGCAATATGGCTGCGTGGCGTTTCAAGCCCGATTGCTTTCATCGCTTTGTCGAAACGGTCCCTGTCTTCAGCCTTGTCTATGGCATCCGCATTCGCGCCTATTAACTGAACTCCGTACTTTTCGAGAATCCCTTCTCGATCCAAATCGAGCGCGCAATTCAGTGCAGTTTGACCACCCATGGTTGGTAGCAATGCACTCGGACGCTCTTTCTCAATCACCTTTGCAACGGACTGCCAGCGGATTGGCTCAATGTACGTTGCATCTGCCATCGCTGGATCAGTCATGATGGTAGCGGGGTTTGAGTTCACCAAAATAACTCGATAATCTTCTTCGCGAAGCGCTTTACATGCCTGTGCGCCCGAGTAGTCGAACTCACACGCCTGCCCAATAACGATCGGACCCGCACCGATAATCAGAATCGATTCAAGATCAGTACGTTTTGGCATCAGCGGACCTCCATGTTCGCGATAAATTGATCAAACAATGGGGCCACATCATGCGGCCCTGGGCTAGCTTCAGGGTGACCCTGAAAACTGAATGCTGAAGTATCAGTTCGTGTTATCCCCTGCACAGACTGATCAAATAACGACTTATGCGTCATCCTGAGGTTCGCTGGCAAGGTGTGTTCATCAATCGCAAAACCGTGATTTTGACTGGTGATCATGACAACCCCCGACTCGATGTCCTGAACAGGATGGTTCGCACCGTGGTGACCGAACTTCATTTTCATCGTTTTCGCGCCAGATGCGAGACCGAGGAGTTGGTGACCTAGACAGATCCCAAACACCGGAATTTTCGTTTCCAAAATGTCCTGAATCGCCTCGATCGCGTATGTGCAAGGCTCGGGATCTCCAGGTCCATTCGACAAGAACACCCCATCAGGATTCATCGCTAACACATCTTCCGCTGGAGTTTTCGCAGGCAAAACGGTTAAGCGGCATCCGCGATCAGCGAGCATTCTCAAAATATTGCGCTTCACCCCAAAGTCATACGCAACGACATGGAAGCGAGCATTCTCCTTGTTAGGATATCCCTCGCCCAGAACCCACGAACCCTCATCCCACTCGTACGCTGATGCAGTTGTAACCTCTTTAGCGAGATCCATACCGGCGAGCCCGGGGAACTCAGCCAGTGCGGCCTGTGCTTTCGCAACACCCGTATCTAAACATGCCTCAACACCCGCAATAATGACACCGGCTTGAGCCCCTTTATCACGCAAAATACGAGTCAGCTTGCGTGTATCGATGTCTGATATTGCAACAATGCTCGCTGATTTTAAGTAGGTGTCCAGTGATTCATGTGCACGGAAATTACTCGGCAAGAGCGGTAGGTCACGAATGATCAATCCACCTGCATGAATCATGTTCGACTCTTCATCCTCCGGAGTCACGCCCGTATTTCCGATGTGTGGATACGTCAACGTAACTAATTGTCTCGCATACGACGGGTCGGTCAGGATTTCCTGATAACCCGTCATTGCGGTGTTAAAAACAACTTCGCCAACGGATATCCCGTCCGCGCCGATGGAGCGACCGGCAAACTGTGTGCCGTCCGCAAGTATTAAAATTGCAGGTGAATTCAACCGAGAGTCCTCTGTCTCGACAGACTCGGCTAGCACCGAGCGATTGACGGCGCATTTTAGGGAGATTAGACCGAGAAGTCTATCTACGCTGTAAGGTTTTGCTTACAGGCCGAGTACATCGCGCATTGAATATAGGCCCGGCGCTTGCTCTGACGCCCAGATTGCCGAACGCACAGCGCCATTAGCAAATATTCGTCGACTCGAGGCCTTATGAGTAATCTCGACGCGCTCGCCTTCTGTAGCGAACAACACTGTGTGATCGCCGATCACATCACCAGCTCTCACCGTCGCAAATCCAATTTGCTCGCGAGGACGTGCACCTGTCTGACCCTCGCGACCAAAAACAGCGACTTGGCTCAAGTCACGATTGAGCGCATTTGCAACCACGCGACCCATCGCCAATGCGGTACCGCTTGGAGCATCCGATTTGTGTCGATGATGCGCTTCGAGCACTTCAATATCGACTGAATCACCGAAGACACGTGATGCACGATCCAATAAATCAAAAACCACATTGACGCCAACACTGAAATTCGGCGCGTACACAACAGGAATTGCTTTAGCAGCCTCAGCAATCACCTCCTCCTGTGCTTCCGAAAATCCAGTCGTTCCAATCACACATGGAGTACCGTTTTCGAGACACCACTGAAGATGCTTAAGCGTTGCTTCGATCGCTGTAAAGTCGATGACAACAGGACTCATCGAATCAAAAAGATCAAGGCTACTGTGAATTGGTGCGCCACGATGACCTTGACTGATAAGCTCGCCCGCATCCGCCCCCACAAGTGACGATGATGGGCGAACGGTCGCTCCAGACAGCATCGCACCATCGGTCTCAAGAGTCGCCTCAATCAGTGCGCGACCCATGCGGCCAGACGCTCCAGTGATCACGATATTGGTCATTAGAACTTCATCTCATCAAAGAATGACTTGACGCTGTCAAACCACCCTTCACGCTTTGGTGCGTGTGTTTTATGATTCAGCGTTTGGTGGAGCTCTTCGAGTAGTTCGCGCTGTTTCGAGGTAAGATTCACAGGTGTTTCGACCATTACCCGACAAAGCAAGTCGCCTTGCGCTCCACCGCGCACAGGCTTCACCCCCTTCGCACGCACCCGGAATAACTTACCGGTTTGCGTACCGTCTGGGACCTTTAGCTTGACGCGACCATCAAGGGTCGGGACTTCGAGCTCGCCGCCAAGTGCCGCGTCTGTAAATGAAATCGGGACCTCGCAATACAGATCTTTGCCATCCCGCGTGAAAATCCTATGCGCTTTGACATTGACTTGTACATAAAGATCACCCGCTGAACCACCGTTGACACCCGCTTCACCCTCACCAGACAAGCGAACGCGGTCACCCGTATCAACTCCTGCAGGAATTTTCACTGACAACGTTTTCGTTTCTTCCCTGCGCCCTTGGCCCCGACAGTCACCACAGGGATCTGTCACCATCTTCCCTTGTCCGTGACACCGAGGACAGGTCTGCTGAATTGCAAAAAATCCCTGCTGCATACGAACCTGACCTTGGCCATTACAGGTCTGACAGGTCTTAGGCGACGAACCAGGTTTTGCACCGCTACCTTGGCAGGTGTCACATTCAGTCAGTCGCGGCACCCGAATCGTCTTTTCGACGCCAAAAACGGCCTCTTCTAAGGAGAGATCAAGGGTGTAGCGAAGATCACTGCCGCGCTGCACGGATGATCGCCCTCCACCCGGACCCGCGCCGCCAAAGATATCACCAAAAACATCACCAAAAATATCTGAAAAACTTGCACTGCCCTCATGGAAACCACCACCAGAACCTCCCATACCACCCTCGAATGCTTCGTGACCATATCGGTCATAAGCGGCCCGTTTTTCAGGGTCTGATAGAACCTCGTAAGCTTCAGACAGTTCTTTAAATCTAGCCTCAGCATCCGCGTCGCCTGGATTACGATCTGGGTGACACTTCATTGCGAGGCGCCGGTAGGCCTTTTTAAGATCCCCTTCGGAAAAATCTGCCGATACCCCGAGAGTCTCATAATAATCACGCTTGGCCACTCAGTTCTTCTTCCCTGAGACTTGAGTCATGCAACTCACTTCTTTTCGTCGTCCTTCACTTCTTCAAACTCAGCGTCAACAACATCATCATCTTGTTTTGAAGGATCTGCATCTGCACTTGTATCAGTCGCATCTGCACCAGCGTCTGCCGCTGCGTAAAGCTTCTCTGCAATCTTCGCCGAAGCCTCGGTCAAAGCTGTCGTCTTTGCAGTGATTTCATCCTTATTATCACCCATCAACGCCTCTTCAAGCTCAGAAATAGCCGCCTCAACTGGTACTTTTTCTTCGTCAGTCAGCTTGTCACCGGCATCTGCCATTGACTTCTTAGTCGCGTGGATCATACCGTCGGCAGTATTCCGCGCACCGATCATTTCTTCGAACTTTTTATCCGCTTCAGCATTCGCTTCCGCATCTTTCACCATCTTCTCGATTTCTTCATCCGACAGCCCAGAGGACGCTTTGATCACAATCGACTGTTCTTTACCGGTCGCTTTGTCTTTAGCAGACACATTCAAAATACCGTTCGCATCGATGTCGAAGGCAACTTCAATCTGTGGAATACCACGGGGTGCCGGTGGAATATCAGCCAGATCGAATCGACCTAACGACTTATTTTGACCCGCCTGTTTACGCTCACCCTGTAAGACATGAATGGTCACTGCGGTCTGATTGTCTTCAGCTGTTGAAAACACCTGGGTCTTTTTAGTTGGGATGGTGGTGTTTTTATCGATCAATGCAGTCATGACACCACCCATGGTCTCAATACCAAGAGACAGAGGCGTCACATCGAGAAGTAACACATCTTTTACGTCACCGGCTAGGACCGCGCCTTGAATGGACGCACCCATCGCAACAGCTTCATCTGGGTTGACATCACGACGCGGCTCTTTGTTAAAGAACGCCTTCACCTTGTCTTGAACCAGTGGCATCCTTGTTTGACCACCAACAAGAATTACATCGTTTATGTCAGAGGTTGAATGACCTGCATCCTCAAGCGCCTGCTTCACCGGCGCCAGTGTGCGCTCAACCAGATCCTCGACTAATGACTCGAGCTTCGCCCGCGTCAACTTAAGATTCAAGTGCTTAGGGCCACTTGCGTCAGCTGTGATATAGGGCAAATTTACATCTGTTTGCTGGCTAGAAGATAACTCGATCTTCGCCTTCTCAGCGGCTTCTTTCAAACGTTGCATCGCCAATGGATCGCCTTTGAGATCCATTCCCTGATCTTTCTGGAATGACTCTGCCAGGTAATCAATCACTCGCAAGTCAAAATCCTCGCCGCCAAGAAATGTGTCGCCGTTGGTGGACAACACCTCAAACTGGTGCTCGCCGTCAACTTCAGCAATTTCAATGATCGAGATGTCAAAGGTACCACCACCCAAATCATAGACAGCAATTACCGAATCACCGCGGGCCTGGTCCATTCCATAAGCAAGAGCGGCAGCGGTCGGCTCATTGATGATCCGTTTGACATCGAGACCTGCAATCTTACCCGCGTCCTTCGTGGCTTGACGCTGACTGTCATTGAAATATGCTGGAACCGTAATCACCGCTTCCGTCACGTCTTCCCCGAGATAATCTTCGGCGGTCCTTTTCATCTTTTTCAAGACTTCGGCCGAGATTTGAGGAGGAGCAAGCCTCTCTCCCTTGACATCAATCCATGCATCGCCGTTATCGGCACCTACAATTTTATAGGGAACCATTTTGATGTCTTTCTGCACCACATCATCACTGAACTTGCGACCGATCAAGCGCTTAACAGCAAATAGTGTGTTATCTGGGTTCGTTACAGACTGTCGCTTGGCGGGCTGTCCGACCAGCGTTTCGTCATCCGTATAAGCAATAATCGACGGTGTCGTACGATCACCCTCAGCATTCTCGATGACACGTGGCTTCCCACCTTCCAGCACAGCCACGCAAGAATTTGTTGTACCAAGATCGATTCCTATGATCTTACCCATGGTGTTTCCTCTCTATTCATCCATGTCCGGATGCCCGGCTTTCCTAACATTTATTGCGGTTTTTTATCCGCATTCAAGTAACTAGTTCGAAGCACCTTTGGTCACCATGACCATCGCTGCTCGGATCACTCGTCCTTCCAATTTGTAGCCTTTCTGCATCACTGCCATCACTGTGTTTGGATCATGATCCGCTGACTCCACCATACTCATCGCCTGGTGCTCTTGCGGGTCAAATGCTTCTCCAACCGGATTGATAGGCTCGACTCCATGCCGCGCCGCTGTATCCAAAAGAAGCTTGTGCGTCATTTGAGTCCCCTCAAGCATCGACGCATCAAAACTCTCTGTGGTCTGGGCAAGTTCAAGTGCTCGATCCATCGAATCTAATACTGCGAGTAAATCCTTAACAAATTTCTCAACTGCGTATTTGTGTGCATTCTCGACGTCGCGCTCGGCACGACGACGAGCATTTTGCAGATCTGCTTGGGAGCGGATCAACGCTTCCTTGAGCTCTTCAACTTGGGTTTCCAAGCTAGCCGAATCACCATCATTGAGTTCAGCTGGTTCATCACTGGTATCAATCTCTTCATTTTCGTTATCTTGAGTCGCGTCGTCATCAAGCTCTCCACTTTGGATTTCAGACGCTTCCTCTGTGTCTTTCACGACGTCCTCATCCGCTGGTGATTTTTCGTCGGCCATAAACTACTCCTTGTTTCCCCCTTGAGTGAGCTACACTCGCAACTGCAACGCTTGTATAAGGTCATATCCGCGAGTTTCAACAGACACACAAATGCTCTCACAACTGAAAATTAAAAACTTAGCGACACTTGAGTCAGTTGACCTTGAACTGACCAGTGGATGTATCGCAGTGACCGGCGATACAGGAGCCGGTAAATCGCTGATTCTCGATGCGCTTGAACTCGCTCTGGGGGCTCGTGCTGATCTCGGGCTGGTACGCGCCGGGACGGAGCGCGCGCAGATCATTGCTGAATTCGATATTGAGCGCCTCCCTCAAGCAAAAGCATGGCTGAGTGAAAATGAACTGGACCAAGACGATGAGCTGGTTTTAAGACGAACACTGTCTTCAGAAGGCCGCTCGAAGGCCTATGTCAACGGGACTCCGATCTCAACTTCGCAATTGAAGGAACTGTCAGAGCAACTCGTTTTGATGCACACACAACATGGGAACCAAAAACTGCTCCAATCGAAGCATCAGCTAGAACTATTGGATGAATATGCTGACCAAGGCCTGGCACGTCAGCACACATCGGCCGCCGTGACGGAATGGATAGATACCCTATCGAAATTGCATGCACTTCGGGCTGACGCATCAAAAGCAGACGCCGAACGAGAGCTTCTCAGTTTCCAAGTCGAAGAACTCAACGCGTTTAACCTTCAGGCCGGTGAATTCGAACAACTAGACCAAGAGCAGCGTCAGTTGGCAACCGGCGATGCTTTTATCCGAGTCACCGAACAAACAGTCGCGCTTCTTTCGGGCGACGAAACCGGTGGAATAATCAGTCATACAGAAAAAATCGCCGGCGACGTTAGTCAAATTGCAGATGGCCATCAGGGATTAGGGAATGCGGCTAAGCTCCTCGAGCAAGCAGCCATTGCGCTGAGTGAAGCGAAAAGCGAAATCCAACATGCACACGATAAATTCGATCTTGATCCAGAGCGCCTGCAGTTTGTTGAGGATCGTCTTACACAGATATTTCAGCTCGCAAGAAAACACAAAATTGAACCAGAAGACCTCGTCCAACATCATACAAACCTTGCGTCGCGACTCGTGGGAATTGCCGAAGCGAATGATCGAATTCCGATGCTGGAACAAAAAGCTGCAGAGCTTGAGATCATCGCGCAGCAAAAAGCCACTGAATTGACGACCTTACGAGCCGCTGCCGCAGAGCAACTGTCTCGAGAAGTTACTACCAACTTTCCCGATCTAGGGATGGAATATGCGCGATTAGATATACGCCTGATCCCCAACGAAACACTATCGGCTACCGGCGCCGAATCTGTTCAGTTTTTTTTCCAGCCCAATCCAGGTCAACAAGGTGGTCCCCTGTCGAAAATCGCATCTGGTGGCGAACTGTCTCGCGTTAATTTGGCGATTCAAGTCATCACAGCGACTAGATTAGCGACACCAACCTTGGTCTTCGATGAAGTCGATGTCGGCATCGGCGGGAAGACTGCCGCAAAAGTCGGCGAACTGTTGACTGAATTGGCTATGAATGCCCAGGTGCTCGTTGTCACTCACCAACCACAGGTTGCAGGGCAAGCAGATCAGCATTTGCATGTGCAAAAACAATGGGATGAGGACGTGACAGTTTCACAGGCTCGTCTTTTGGCACACAGTGAACGCATTGATGAAATTGCGCGAATGCTTGGCGGGCACTCGATCACTGAACGTACGCGACAGGCTGCAACAGATCTGTTGCGAAATTAAGCGCCGATCAGCCAATTGGCTGCCCAATGATATAGCGGGATACCGAAAATAATATTAAATGGGAACGTCAGACCAAGCGATAGCCCGAGGTACAAGCTTGGATTGGATTCTGGTAACGCGTGCTGTAAAACAGCAGGGACAGCTATATAGGAGGCCGATCCTGCAAGGACGGCCAACAGGGTTGCATTGGCGACTGACAGACCACCCACCCATGCCAGCGTCAATGCGATTGAGCCGTGCGTCAGGGGCGCAATCACTCCATAGACTGCCAATCGCTTCGGCACACCACTCAAGTCAGCGAGTCGTTTGGCAGTAGCTACGCCCATATCAAGCAAGAAAAACGCGAGCATGCCTTTAAAGATCATGCCGGTAAATGGATCCATAATCATTTTACCGGTCACCCCAGTGATCATCCCGATGATCATCGCGCCCAACAGTAGAATCTGGGCACCCTCAGTGAACGACTCCCTCATCACAGCCACGAAACCTTGATGCTCCCGACGCTCCTCTTGCGTTCGGTAAAGATTCGCCATTACGATCGCGAAGAGAATCGCCGGCGATTCCATTAACGCCATGGCAGCAGCCATGTGACCACCGTACTCGAGACCATTAGTTTCTAAAAATTGCGTTGCCGTGATGAACGTAACCGCAGAAACAGAACCGTAAGTCGCCGAAATCGCCAGCGCATCCAACGGATCAATCATATTCTCTAGCACAATAAAGCTTACCAGTGGGATGACTAGAGCGAGACCAGTCGCAAACACAAGATCTCTCAGAATTGCCGAGTTAAAACCACTTTCTGCAAGAGAAAACCCACCCTTGAGTCCGAGCGCCATCAATAAGTAGAGCGATAAGAAGCGAGCGATCGCACCAGGGATTTCCAGATTGGAGCGCACAAGACCAGCAAATAAACCGAGTACGAAAAAGAGAACACTCGGATCGAGGAGAGGGCTCGACCCCATTACTTTTTCACACAGCAGTCATAACAAGTGACATAAATTACATGCGTGTGGTCAACAATTTCGCATCCATGGTCTTTAGCAATTTTCTCCTGCAGGGCTTCAATTTCAGGACTCACGTACTCAATAACCTGATGGCATTGAACACAGACCATATGGTCGTGGTGATCGTCGGGTTTTAATTCAAACACACTGGTCGTGGCGTCAAACTGATGACGCTCCACTAGTCCGGCTTCTTGAAATTGCGTCAGTACTCGATAAATCGTCGCGAGATTCACATCAATGCCAGACTCATGCAGTTTCCGATAGACCACCTCCGCCGACATATGCTCTCCTTCATTGGCAAGCAATAGCTGTAAGACATGAATCCGCGGAAGCGTCGCTTTTAGTCCTGCTTTTTTTAATTCATCAGTTTCGTATTGCATCATCAATGGACTCGTCGGCTAGGCATCTTTATTATTCTGCCAAGAATTCTCTCAGGAAGATATCGATGCGACTGATTTCCACTCTCGTTCTGATTACCACCATCGTACTCACTGGCTGCAGTTTCCCTGGTGTCCACAAAAATCCTGTGAAACAAGGTAATCAACTCATCCCAGAGCGTGTCGAGCGGTTGGAAGTAGGAATGTCAAGAGATCAAGTCCAGTTCCTGCTTGGGTCACCAATCACTGTGAATACGTTCAATCCCAACCGCTGGATTTATTTGGAGCGAATCGATTTTGATGGCGAAGTTCAACAAAATACCTATCTGATTGTGAACTTTACGAACGATCAAGTTTCTGAGATTCAGCGCGAGTCCGGCGGCTCTCCTTCGGATCCGCTATTAAAGATCGATACAACTCCACCCGATCGCCCGGATGAAGGATCGTGGTGGTGGCCGTTTTGATACGGACGCCAAAGACCCCCATCGGAGTTGTTGCAAGATCGATTTCTGGGAATTCGGCCGCTAAACCAGACAGATCTGCGGCCTGATATACAGTTGTTCCTTCGGGCACATCCAAGTCAACTAAGTATTGTTGATCGGGCTTTGCGTAAACGACCTGAACTTTCAAAACCTACCGACCATATAACTGATCTGCACGATCACAAAACGCATCAACAAGGCTTCCAGCGATTTGCGAAAACACAGCGCCGATTGCCATGGCGATTAGTTTACCCGCAAATTCAAATTCAAGATCGAGGCTCACGCGACAGCAGTCCTCGCCAACTGACTCAAAACGCCAACGTCCTGATAACGATTTAAAGGGTCCATTCACCAAAGATAAATCGATCTGTTCCGGTGGCGTTAAATTATTTTTCGTCGTAAACGCTTGCCGAATACTACCTTTTTGAATCAATAGCTCTCCGATAATGACTGTGTCAGATGAATCGATGACCCGTGCAGCACCGCACCAGGGTAAAAATTCGGGATAGCACGCAAAGTCGTTGACCAGTTCAAACATTTGCTCTGGAGTGTGAGACACTAGTGCGGATCTTGTGATTTTCGGCATCAATTCCTCAATCGCTGTTTGAAAAAACGGAAAATATACGTAAAGTCGCCCGCCATGGCCAAAAAATCGAACAGTAATAGCAATCAAATCGCTCAAAATAAACGCGCCCGTTTTGATTATCACATCGACGAAACATTCGAGGCCGGCATGCAACTCAACGGTTGGGAAGTGAAATCGATCCGTGCTGGGAAGGCCAACTTAAGCGATACCTACGTGATCATTCGTAACGGCGAGGCCTACCTTTTAAATTCACAAATCACGCCGTTGGATACTGCGTCAACACACGTGATCGCGGATCCGACGCGCACGCGAAAACTGCTTCTCCACAAAAAAGAACTCGCAACGATTCACGGCGCCTTAAGCCAAAAAGGGCATGCATGTGTTCCACTCGAAATGTACTGGAAAGGTCCGCTAGTCAAAATCAAAATTGGACTGGCCCGTGGGAAGAAACAACACGATAAACGCGATACCATCCGTGATCGCGAGTGGAATATCGAGAAGCAGCGCGCTGTCCGTCACCGTGTTCGCTGATGTCTGAATTGGATTGGATTAAACTGGCTTTTCTGTGCCTAGCTGGAGCCGCTTCTCCCGGCTTATCGTGGCTACTCATCTTGTCGATGTCGGCCTCTCGAGGGACGGCCGTTGGTATCAGCGGTGCGCTTGGGCATGGCCTTGGTATCATGGTGTTCGGACTGACAACAGTCTTTGGTCTCTCTGCTTTGCTAATCGCTCTACCGGAACTCACAGCCGCTTTGACCTTCCTCGGAATCGCACTTCTGGTTTATTTCGGATATCAGTTGGTCATCGCGGGTGACATGCCCCTTCCTGGCAAACTGACGACCAAGAGTGGCTTTATCGCGGGCTTTTCGATTGCGATCGTGAACCCGAAAGTCCTGATATTTTTCTTAGCTGTTTTCGGGCCTTTCGTCGATCCTCAGCACACACTGTACACCCGGCTCACTATGGGAGCGTTAGCCGGAGGTATTGATGCGACGGTCTATGTTGGTGTAGCGCTCTCGGGTACGATACTGAAGCAACGACTCGAAAGCGGGCGTATCCAGCTCGTCAATCGACTGATTGGCATCCTATTAATTGCTTCTGGTGTTTGGATTTTCATTCAAGAGATTTCAAATTTTCTCTAAATAGCCGATAATTGAAAATATGGGGACGATATGGATTCGACGCCGGTTACAAAACCAAATGTGCATGCCGAGTAGTTCTACAGTGCTCGTAAACCCAACTGTGGACTCGTTAGCTATAACTGCCAACGACGAAAACTACGCTCTAGCAGCTTAAGCTAGACCCTGGGTGGGGATCGTCTCTGGTCTTCATCAACAGGGTTCGAAACAGAGACTCGCTTCAATGCTGTGTTCGGGGTTGAGAAGTTAAACTTTTACTGAACTCGGAAAGGTTATCCCTGTGCGTTGGGAGATCCCGACTTAAATTGAAAAACGCGACTAAGCATGTAGAGCGTTTGATAGCGGACTGACGGACGCGGGTTCAAATCCCGCCGTCTCCACCATATTCTAATATTGAGTAGAAAGTTCAATATTTTCAATATCTTATGAAACCCGCAAATTCCATTGTATGGAGTTTGTATGGAGTTTGTAACTCATTAATTACTTCCTTAACCCACCCCTCTGCAAGGGCCACCCAGAGGGTGTCCGGGTACTTTTAGGCAAGGCAGCAAACATTTTTGTATTCTAGCCGGGAGGTATTTTGGGAGATTACATATGGATTACATTCTAGTCGCGTTAGTCGTGATAAATTTTTTATGCCTTTTAGTTTTATGGCGAATTAAATCTTCCGCTGGAGACGATCAACGGTGGGAATTGATTGTTCAAATACTCATGGACATTAGACACCAAACGGAAATCGATGGAGCCCAACTACGTAGCCGAGAGGATCTAAGTAAAGTTGTTGAAAGCGCCCGCTTGATTCAGGATTCTGCTTTCAAAATCGAACTCGCAACCGCAACAGCGCAGGGTAAACTTGACTCAATTTACCGAATATTGAGTGAAATTAAAGGTCTTGTCACTTCTATTGTAAAAACATTAGAAAGGGACGACACACATCCCATCCAAATAGCTTTGTGGCAGATAGATAATGCCCTAAGGAGCATAGACAGCAACACGAGGGGTGACTGATTTTTCTCGTACCTTTAACGAATGTAGGTTTCCAGAGGTAATAGACATGAGTGGAAATAGCGTGAATACAATTCTTACACTCGCTTTGTTGTTTTTGAGCTCAACTGCGAACACATGATTCCTCGACGATATCATAGAGAGAGGATGATGATTTCATTGTCGAAGCCGTTGAGACCGGGGGAGCTAGATGGATAAGTTATCACGAGCATTTGCGGCAGTGATCGGTCTGGCGTTCCCTTTGATGGCTAGTGCTCAAGTCTTTTTCTGCCAAATGACTGAGTTTGTCATGATCGATACCGATGGTTCTAACAAGCTCACCAACCAACGATTTATTATGAAAGTTCTGCCAAATGCAGTTTCATTTAAATCGGATGGTTACTTCCAAAATACCCGCGCCTCTGTTGATCTTTGGCGTGGATATGGCGAGTGGTCAGCTACCACAGTTAATGCCTTGACATATGTTGATTCGGTTTATCGATTTGGTGATGGGATTTTGAATGTCTCGGCGGTTTTTCAGAAGCAGATAACGTCGATCAGAGCTGAGTGTGAAGAGGATCAGTAAGTCCCTAAGTAAGGCCCCGACGGCTTCTCCCATCACGTTGCCCCAATGGACAGCGCGACCTATGTTTACGGAAACTAAAATAACTACCCCACCCCTACGCTAGGGCCACCGGGGGGGGTCCGGATACATGTAAGCAAGTCCAACCAATTTTTCTATTTTTGCAATTGGGTTCTTGCTGATGAAGACAGGGGGTCAGGAGTGTTGAAGATGCACACTATCGAAGAAGAGATCCGTTTTTCCATAACCGGATTGACTATCTAAAATTGATTGTGGGATGTCGACAACGTTGCACTCGTCATCGTCGTACAAACTTTTGACGTGGGCTTTTGCAATCTCCGGATCGTCGGTCTCCACTTCCATCTCTTCTTCCAGAGCAATGTTGTGGTCTGAGAAATTCACGGTGTATTTAACGAGATATCGATCCATCAGCGAGTTTAAATTAGGAATTAGTCACTAATCTTTTCACCGTTTTTGTATATGCCAGAATATTTGTTTCCATATACATCGTAATCCACGTAAGGACCTTCTCTTTTGCCGTCCTTGTATTCAACCCAGAACGATAACTCGCCATTGTCGCGATACTCCACCCAAAGACCTTCTTCTTTGCCGTCCTTGAATGCAACCTTCAAATAAACCTGTCCATTAGGATGATAGAACACCCAAGGCCCTTCTTCTTTGCCGTCCTTCCAAGCACCTTTTTTCTCTAACTGTCCTTTACGATGATGAAACGCCCAAGAGCCTTGTCGTTTACCGTCTTTTAAAAAGCCTTCTTGAAGTCCTGCTACCTCACCCGTAAAGGGAACATCAGTAAACTTTTTGTAAAAAAGACCCTCTCTTTCAACAAGATCACCCCATGTTTCACCAAGACTGGGGATCGACAGGGAAAGGAGGATGAGTAGAAGAGGGAACCTAAGGTGCATCAACACCCCTTGTAGTCCTTAGCGACACATTCACGGGCCAGCTGTTGTGCTTTGGAGATGTCTGCAGGCGTCATTCTTTCTGCGATTAGTTCTCTGTTGTAGGATGCGTTTTCGCCTCCTAATGATGCAGAGATGTTGAACCACATATGTGCATAGATATTGTCTTGTAACACTCCCTTTCCCTTGCCAAACATCACCCCTAGGTTTGACTGCGCATCTGCATCCCCCTGTTCTGCCGAAAGGGTGTACCACTTCACTGCCGTCTTGTAGTCCTGTGGAACGCCATATCCATTTTCATGCTTCACCCCAAGATTATATTGCGCACCCGTATGCCCCTGTTCTGCCGCAAGGGTGTACCACTTCACTGCCGTCTTGTCGTCCTGTGGAACGCCATATCCATTTTCATACATCACACCAAGATTATATTGCGCTCTGGCATGCTCCTGTTCTGCCGCAAGGGTGTACCACTTCACAGCTGTCTTGTAGTCCTGTGGAACGCCATATCCGTTGTCATACATCACCCCAAGATTATATTGCGCTTTAGCATCCCCCTGTTCTGCCGCAAGGGTTAACCACTTCGCAGCGGTCTTGTCGTTCTGTGGAACGCCATATCCATTGCGATACATCAATGCCAGATTATATTGCGCAACGGCACTCCCCTGTTCTGCGAGAGGTATCCATTCCTGCAGTGCAGTAGCAAAATCTCCGCTTTGTGCGGCGGTCAGTCCTTTCTGGAAATCCCCAGCAGAACTTGGCAAGGAGAGGGATAGGAGGATAAGGATTGATAACAGTTGTTTCATATCAATGTTTCTTTGATCTGGCAGATCTCAACCCGCTGATGTTTCTTGACGTAAAAGAGTACATCAGAGGACTTTTCAAAGCGATATGCGTATATCGTAAATAGTCAATTACGGTACTTAAATAATTCTCAATATTAACAGCTACTTAAACCGGAAATCCCTTTTAAGATAAGGGCTTTTAGGTTAAACTATATCTATCTGGAATACCCATAAGCCTTTGGCTCCAAACGTACTTAGTACGCAGACAAACCCTCTAGGAATTTCTTGCCAGCTGTCTGCATAAAATTATCTAAAGTAAAGAAGTCTATGTCTAAAAACCATGTCTTTAAAACGGTCGTAGACCAACTCTCAATAGAATTAAATAACCGTTGTACTGAATACGGATTTAAGAAAAAAGTTACTTTAAAACTTTCCAATCTTAGACAGTCAGTCGAAGCCCTTATAGGACCTGTTCTCGTTGCAGAGAATAAGCACCCCGGGAGGGGATATGCTTCCATTCATCTAAATAAGAACTGGTATAGCAATTCCACGCGCTATAAGAAAAATCCCTCCTATCGTATCTTCGTAGAGAGAGCCTATCGTGGTCTACTCCATTTAGGGTATCTATCCCAAGCAAAAGCAGGGGTATCTTGTGGCTCTCGTGGTCTATATCTCACACGTTATAGGGCAACTCCCAACTTACTTAAACTTTTCGATTCCAAATCCCTCACCGAACTTCCTGTTGTCTTCGCAGGACAGAGTGAGGTTAATGAAACCATCCGAGTTCAACATACTTATCAAAAACAAATACCCACCAACCAAGTGGATCAATACGGACAACCTAAAACACGCACAGTGAAATATACAGAACTGATCGAGTACGAAGACACAGATCAAACCAATCAAATGCGTCACAACCTACAGCTGATCAATAACCGAATCATGAATAAGTGGATCGATCTTGAGTTAAGTCAGGAGGAGTACACCAAGTTGGTTACACTGATGGCCAAGAGAAATAAAGATCATCTTGGAGAGAATCCCGACGATTTTCGCCCATTGATGCTGTCAAAGCTAAAGCTCTACCGTGTGTTTAATGATAGTGACTTTCAAACAGGTGGACGTTTTTATGGTGGCTGGTGGCAGGAAATACCATCGGAGTACAGAGACCGCATCGTGATTGATGGCAAAAGAACCGTACAGCTCGACTACTCTGGCTTACACCCGCATATTCTGTATCGCGAAAAGGGCCTTGAACTAGACGGTGATCCCTATGACATCGGCCTCACTCCGAACCGGAATACGGAGGACACGACTGGTTTCCGAAAAATGATAAAGCAATGTTTTAACGCAATGCTTAACGCAGATAAGTGGATGCAACGGGCGCCACGAGGAAGCCAGCTGGGCCGCTATGGTGTCACTTGGAAACAGATCGTTAACGCGATAAAAGCAAAACATCCAGCGATTGCAGACCAGTTTTTTTCAGGAGCCGGATTGGGACTCCAACGGATAGATAGTGATCTCGCTGAAGAGATCATGGTGACTTTAATCCAACGTTGCTCCGAAATTGTGGTTCTACCCGTACATGACAGTTTTATCGTCCATCATGGATATGAAACCGAACTTAGAGAGGCAATGGAAGATGCGTATCTTCAGAAATACGGAGCAATGCCGAAATTGAAGGCATCATATGAGATGCGTGTTGAGTCTACTGGTGTTCCTGACTTAGGAAGTTGGAATCACCAATCAGCGAACGACGATAGTTTAGTAGACTTGCTGGAGCTGTCTGAGAGCATCCCAAATGAGCGAAGGCTCAATCTTTTCCGATCACGACCTTATTCAGCATCTACTGCCGTCATTTAATTTACTGTTTCAACAGTCTGAAAATAATCTGATAATGAGAGAACTCGGTAGCTGGATTTACCTTCAACGCGTATCGAATTCGATGAATTGATAGGTGATACTCAATGAACTCCAAATTAGTCTACATGTTCATCCTATTTCTGCTTGGCACAAATGAAGCAATCTCGTGTCAACCAGCGCCGAGCTATTTATACCCAGATTCGTTCTCAGGTTCCGGTCAGGAACGCGGAAACCCGTGTGCTAATCTTTATTATCCCTACCACCCCGACATTTTCTATGCACGTATTTTAATACTTTTTCCGATTCTTTCGCTCCTTAGTTATGGATTGATTGTTTTATACCGCATTGTTCAACATCGAATCTTGAGTAAAAACAGATTAGCTAGCTTAAAACAATATCTGGCCATTACAGCGATACAGGTATTCGACCTAGCGTTGATCTCTTTAGGTTTATGCACAGCGATTTCTTTCTATATTTGGTTTTTCGTCACTCCAACAGTCGTCGGTTTTGCTTTCGCTTATTTTGCGTTGGTGCTGTTTCGATGTTCATTATGTAAAACACAGCCTTTTTTGAGTTTTACGAGCCAGTAGAACTTAGGCAGTATTCATTGCTTAAACAAATTAACGCATTGTGTTTCGTGTTCAATAAATTGATCAGGTGATGCTCAATGAACTCAAAATTAGTCTGCATATTTATCCTATTGCTGCTTGGAACAAATAAAGCAGTAGCAACTTATATGACTATCCATAATTGGGAGGATGCCTTTGAGCGAAATATTGGTCCCTATGGATTACTGTCTTGGATTCACTCTTTGACCAGCCAACATTACCCCTTTTTCTATGCAGTCAGTTTAGTGACTGTTCCGACTTTATTTGTTTTAGGTTACGGGCTGATTGTCATGGTGCGTTTTCTTCGAATCCGATACTTGTCTAACGATGCGTTCAATAACCAAAAACAGTATTTTACGATCACTGGCATGCAAGTATTTGATCTTTTGTTAATCGCTTTATCGGTATCCACTTACCTCTGCACAACCTACGGCTATTGGTTATTACGCGACGCTACAATACGAGGAATTGCGACCACCTGTATGATCTTGGTGCTTGCTAGGTGTCTGATGCTGATGATTCAGGGGTTGTTCAAAATCTATCATTCGGTGAGAAAAAATCTTCATCCACTGAGCATGGAGAAAGACCAATGAATAGACTCTTGAACTGGCTCAAGCTCAGAATAGAAAAGTCACCCATCCGCTTTGTAATCATTGGAGGGCCTATTGCTTACGGGCTTGGCATGACGATACTCGCGTTAACTTTTATTCCAATTGCGCGAGACCCTTTGCAGCCGGATGTACTCTATGTCTTCTACTTAAATATGGCGATTGGTTCTAGTCTGCCCATTGCTTTTCATTGGTTCGTCGCAAGATATGAACGAAAAGCAGTCCTTGCACAAGTCATTGCACTCATCCCAGCTGTATTCCTGTTTGGCATCGTTTCCTTGGGGGCTGGGATGATTGGGGTAAAAACACAATCCTGCATTGAAGATCCTGAAACAGGTGAAGTCAGGGATTGCCAGTACGGCTTTAGATTAATTACTGATAATGACTGAGGATCTGTGTGATCAGGGTCAATGATGCCCGCAGATTTGAAGAATATTGCCATTGCTGATCGGGGAATAAAGCAAATCCGAGTATCAAAGAAATTTGAGGACATTTGCATGAGTAGAAAATCCATCTTCTGCAAATTTTGCTTGATTGTCTTTGGTGCTCTGTTGGCTGAACACAGATTTTGTTTGCTTAGGCGAGGGCATGTGTAAAGTTATGTTGAGTTCGATAAAAAGTTTGTTTGATTCTGTAGCTACCGATACTAACTTAGAACCAAAAGTTGATATTACTCGCAAGATTTCAATCGTTCTAATGATTGAGGTAGCACTTTCTGATGGTAATTTTGACGAAACTGAGAGAGTCCAACTCGTTTCAACGATTACAAAAAAGTGGAAGCTAGCAAGGCCAGTAGTCAATGATTTAATAAATTTGGCCGAGCAACAACAAGACTTATCGATCTCATTATTTGAACACACTCATGTAATCAATCAATGCTTGTCCAGAGAAGAAAAAATTGGTCTCGTTGATTGCTTATGGGAGATAGCGTTTGCTGATGGACGCGCAGATCATTTCGAAGAGAATACCATTCGTAAAATTGCTGATCTAATTTATGTCGAGCACAAGGACTTTATTAAAAGCAAAATCAGAGTACGTGACCACTAAAAAGTCATTTGAAGCGCTGATGGCAAAGGTATGGAATATGAGATCAAGCCCCGATGTGCTTACCTTGGAATTTACTATCAAGTGAAACGCAAATACGCCCTATCGTTTGATAATAATAAGGCAGACTTATTTATCTCGTGCGGGCTTAATATCAAATAAAAAGGAAGTTCCGGTTGTCATTCAGGACTTACTTGTAATCTTGGAATGTGATCCACCATCTCCCGTTTCTGTGCCAGCTCCAAACCTGAATAGTAGGTCCGGCCGAGTTCTGTTGCACTCGCGGTCGAACGATCATGCCCTGTGAGTTCAGATGCTTTGAGTTCACCAAACTTATTCACCAGATAGGTTGAAAATGCGTGCCGAAATGAGTGGAACACATATTTAGAGTCTTCTAACTCTCAAAATAGCATCTAAAGTCGATGTGAGAGTCTCGCCTTCAGTTAATAACGTTTAGTTATCAGCGATTCTATAGAGATGGGCTTAAATAGTAGACTCTTAATCTTGTATTTTTGTCGACAAGAGGCTCGTTAATTTCGCGCGGGAACTCAATTGCTCTGGTACCACGCAGAACCTGATGTCTCAGTTGGCTAAGTAATATCGACATTTGAAGATAAAGCGTGTGAGACATACCAATCGTCTTGATTTGATAATGAAGTAAATACCCTTTGGTACCCGAATTTAGTTAAGTAAACGAAGATTTTTTCCCTATTAATATTATTAAAATTATGTTCGACAGTAATGACGCCAATCTGATTTGTTGCCAGATTTATCGCTTCCAAGATCTCATATTCAGATCCTTCAGTATCCAAAGAAAGGTAATCGATCCTAGGCATATTAAATTTTGCCATCAACGTTACGATATTTATGCTTTCCTTTAACTTTTCGGTCCCTTGATTCTTTTTTCTTTTCCTGAAATGGGATTTGATCCCCGACAATTCTGGCGCATGATAATTGATAAATTCAACGTGTCCGACCGTTCCAGCCAGACATCCATGGAACCAATGACACTCTCTTTTTTTGACTAACTCACGATCTCGCCAATAATCATTGGGTTCGACTAATACTCCGGACCATCCAAATTTTTGCTCTAGTAGAAACGTGTTGCTAGCTTGTTCACCGTCGCAAGCTCCAGCCTCGACGAATTGTCCTTGAAATGAAGGACCAAAAACACTTAACACAAAAATGTCTTGTGCGGTTTGGGATTTCGAATCTTTAATAAGATTCTCCACAGTAACTTTGCTCAGAGAGGTCGAGTCCCATTTCGTCAGCAAATAGAACATATTTATACTTTTCTGAAGGTCACTGAAATGCTGGCCAATCAAAGTCGATAGAATTTTTTTTGACAAACGGTTTATCACTTGTCTCAACTTCCATGTCATTGATGACTCCAAAGTTTTCATGTCAGATCTACGGCACTTTATAACATTAGTACTCAGTCATTAGTAACACTAGTACTCAGTCATTTCGCGATGAATGTTGGAGGTGCTGTATTTGGATTTGCAACAACTGGAGAGCTCATGTTGTCGCTTTTAAATAAATTGGTCCAGTAACAGTCACGGATGCCAAGCGTTGGCGCTCGTGGGGCGAGCTTGTGAACTTTTTCCAGCCTTTATGCCTATTCATCGAATGGTCCGTGAAGCTGGCATCTTTTGCAATGGCACGACTAGGATTTTATACAGTACAGAATTTCTATGAGAGCGTTGATGAAAACAGCCTACTGATATGTTTTCTCTGTTCAATTGGCTTTTATCTCGAGTATGACCCCAGAATTGTAGGGCTTGGTGACAACGACAGTTAAACGCAAGACTATCGTTAATCTATAGAAACTTCCTTTTGAACTGAATCAAACACAATCAAATTCTTCCTCAACACAAATATTTACGCTACAGGATTTCAACATCGAATTGCGGCTGCAACACCGCTAGATCGAAACAAGAAAAAAACACCGACACTTGCGGCAAAAAATTAAAATGAAAATTGATTCCATTTTTTGAAAGCGGCGCCCAATTTGTGCTATTGTCTCGCCGCGATGATCCCCTACGATTATTTTTTGGAGAGATACTATGACCGATCGCACTGCGCGCGGCGGCCTTCAGGTGGCGAATGAGCTCTATCGCTTCATCAATGAAGAAGCGATCCCAGGAACCGGTATCGACGAAACAAAGTTTTGGGCAGGTGTTGATTCCTTGATTCACGAACTCGCCCCATTAAACCGGGAATTGGTTGCAAAACGTGATGTCATCCAAACGAAAATCGACGGATATCACAAAGCTCGTCAAGGTCAGCCCCATGATCCTGCAGACTACGAAGCTTTTTTACAGGATATTGGATACTTACTACCAGAACCTCAAAATGTAACTGTCTCGACAGATTGCGTTGATGCTGAAGTCGCGACGACTGCAGGCCCGCAACTCGTTGTCCCTGTGATGAATGCTCGCTACGCACTGAACGCGGCCAATGCGCGTTGGGGTAGCCTTTATGATGCGCTCTATGGTACCGACGTCATCTCGAACAATGGTGATGCAAGCACAGGACTCGAATACAACCCAATTCGAGGCGAAAAAGTCATCGCATTTGCCAAGACATTTCTCGATGAAAACTTCGGCCTTAAGAGCGGCACACATGCGACCGCCACATCATATAAAATTATTGGTGGCTCATTAAAAGTCCATACCCCAAGCGGTCTTGTTGGCTTAAAAAATCCAAAAAAGTTGGTGGGTTATCAGGGCGATACAGCGTCACCGACAGCAATCGTTTTAAAAAATCACGGGCTCCATGTGGAAATTCAATTTGATAAGACAAAGCCTGTGGGTAGCTCAGACCCGGCGGGAATTGCAGATATATTGATGGAGTCCGCGCTGACGACAATCATGGATTGCGAGGACTCTGTTGCAGCCGTTGATGCAGAGGATAAGGTTGTCGTCTACCGGAATTGGCTTGGTCTTATGAAAGGTAATCTCACTGAGTCCGTTTTCAAAACTAATAAAAATATGGTGCGCCGGCTCAACCCTGATCGTAAATATATCAGCGTTAATGGATCCGAACTCACGCTCCCTGGACGGGCATTAATGTTTGTGCGTAATGTCGGCCATCTAATGACCAATGAGGCTATTTTAGATAGTGACGGGAACGAAGTCCCCGAGGGTATTCTCGATGGAATTTTCACCACGCTCATCGCAATTCACGATCTAAAGCGCACCGAAAACAAAAATTCAAGAGCCGGATCGGTCTACATCGTTAAACCGAAGATGCACGGACCCGAAGAAGTTAGCTTTGCGAATCGTCTTTTTGGAGCCATTGAAGACTTGCTTAATTTGCCACGCCATACAGTCAAAATGGGCATCATGGATGAAGAGCGTCGGACAACTGTCAACCTGAAAGCTTGCATCAACGCAGCATCTGAAAGGGTGGTCTTTATCAATACTGGATTTCTCGATCGAACAGGTGATGAGATGCACACGTCGATGCATGCAGGGCCAATGATTCGTAAAGTCCACATGAAAAAAGCGACGTGGATCAATGCGTACGAAAACTGGAATGTGGATATCGGTCTCGAATGTGGACTCCAAGGTAAAGCACAAATCGGTAAGGGCATGTGGGCGATGCCTGATTTAATGGCGGCCATGGTTGAACAAAAAATTGCGCATCCGCAATCGGGAGCAACCACAGCTTGGGTTCCTTCACCTACTGCCGCCACGTTACATGCCCTGCATTATCATCAAGTCGATGTCTTTGCAGTTCAAGATTCATTGAAAGGACAACGGCGTAATACGGTGGATGAAATCCTGGAAATCCCACTACGCGAAAATCCCAATTGGTCACCACAAGTGATCCAATCTGAATTAGATAATAATGCGCAAGGAATACTTGGATACGTGGTTCGCTGGGTTGACCAAGGCGTCGGATGCTCAAAGGTCCCTGATATCAATAATATTGGTCTTATGGAGGATCGCGCGACGCTCCGAATTAGCTCTCAGGCCATTGCAAACTGGCTAACTCACGGAATCATAAATGAAGCACAAGTGCGTGAAACGATGGAGCGTATGGCAAAAGTTGTAGACAGCCAAAATGCAGGCGATGCAGCATATCGGCCGATGGCTCCAAACTATGATCAATCGACCGCGTTCCAAGCCGCGCTTGATCTTGTCCTCAAGGGTGTGGAGCAGCCCAGTGGATATACTGAGCCGGTTTTGCATCGTCGTCGTCTTGAGCTGAAACAAAGCATCTAACAAGGCTTGACAGACTCTCTGGAAAGCGCATATTGCTGTCGGTAATTGCGTTGTACCGGAGAGCTCGTGTGTTCAGATTCATACTCATCGCTTTAACCTGCCTGATTTCATCGTCTGCACACACTGCCGAGACTCCTGAACCTGTCCAACAAGTTACCAATTTCGACTCTTTCGAACTGCCTGAGTGGTTCAAGTTCAGCTTCCTCGATTTATCAGAGGACAATCTTGAGGCGACCGAAGACAACAAACATCTTGTTGTTTTTTTCTGGCAGGAATTCTGCGCCTACTGCAAGAACACGATCGAAAAGAATCTGACCCAACAATCCATCCGCCAGATTTTCGATGCACATTTCGATGTGGTGGCACTGAATATATGGGGAGACCGTGAGGTGTATGGTCTAGATGGTGAAGAGACCACAGAAAAAGAGATTGCTCGCTCACTAAATGTCCAATTTACCCCAACAATTATTTTCGTTAATGCAGAGGGGGAGTCTGTGTTGCGACTGAATGGGCATGTGTCACCTCCAGAAATGCAACTGGCGCTCAATTATGTGCAGACCAAAACTTATGAATCACAAACCATTTTTGAGTATCTCGCTGTGAATCAACCTCAAGCTGTCAACACTCAACTCAATACCCAACCGTTTATCGATAATGGAACGAACCTCGATACAGCAGGTCAGCCCAAAGCAATCCTTTTCGAACAAACCAACTGCCCAGACTGCGATACTTTCCATCGGTGCGTCCTAGCACTCGATTCTGTCCGTAATCGATTCAAGCCGTTCCAGACGGTACAGCTTGACATGTGGTCGAGTGCCCCAGTCACAACTCCGTCGGGTCAAATTACAACTGCGCGGGATCTTGCCCGAAACATGAACATTATCTACGCACCAAGTCTGGTTCTTTTTGACTCAAATGGTTCAGAATTAATTCGCGTTGAGTCACAGCTCAGAAGCTTTCATACAGAAGCGGTCCTCGAGTATATCGCCGATGGTATCTATCAACGTGAACCAAATTTCCAGCGTTATATCGAAGAGCGTGGCGACATCATTCGAGCCAAAGGCGAGCAAGGCAAAACAACAAGCACGCGAGATATTTGCCCCGAACTTTACGAGTAACAATCATTTCCTGCCGTGTGTATACTGTGCGGCTGCGGCAGGGGCGCACGAGCTGAGAAGAACCCTTTGAACCTGATCCGGTTAGTACCGGTGTAGGAAGCCTGAGACCAACAGACACCTCTCTGGTTGACCTTCTGCACGCAACTCAATGATCAGGAGTCAACGCAATGCAACGCAAACATATTCTTCAATTCATCTGTTTGAGCCTATTGGTCGCTATGAGCTCAGCGCCAAAAGCCGCCACAGAAGAAATCACCGTGCTACTGGATTGGTTTATCAACCCAGATCACGCACCACTGATCGTCGCGGAACAAGAAGATCTTTTTGAAAACGCTGGCCTCAGAGTTAACCTCGTCGAACCCGCAGATCCATCACTCCCACCAAAGCTTGCGGCAGCAAAAAAAGCAGATCTCGCGATTAGCTACCAGCCGTCACTCATGGTCGACCTCAATAATTCGTTACCGTTGATGCGCGTCGGCACGATCGTCAACCGTCCGTTGAATTCACTCGTCGTATTGGCTGATTCCGATATTCATTCAGTCAAGGACTTAAAAGGAAAAACTGTCGGTTTTTCCGTTGGTGGATTTGAAGATGCAGTCCTTGGTGCAATGCTCGAAACTCACGGATTAACGCTAGACGACGTCGAACTGGTGAATGTGAATTTTGCGTTATCACCCTCTCTGTATGCAGGACAAGTCGATGCCGTTATTGGGGCTTTCAGGAATTTTGAGTTGAACCAGATGGATATCGATGGCCGTCCCGGAAGAGCGTTCTATCCTGAAGAGCATGGTATTCCAACCTACGAGGAGCTGATTTTTGTAACCCACCCGGATTATGCAGGCACAGCAAAAATCGAACGCTTTCTTGATGTGATAGATAAGGCAAGTCAGCTGATCCTTCAATCGCCAGATGCGATGTATCGATCATTTGTCAGCTATCGCCCAAATGATCTCGATAACGAGCTAAATCGCCGAGCGTGGCGAGACACACTACCCAAACTAGCCCGTGAAACCCGCCAAACAGATGTCGATCAGTGGGAGCGGTTTTCTCAGTTTATGACACAACGCGGACTCATCCGAAATCCACCACCCACCAAAACCTATCTCTTTCAATCAGGAGCTCAATGAACGAAGTCTTTAACATCCTAGCCCCAGTGCTTGCTCTCGGGCTGATTGGCTACTCTGCAACACGATTTAAGTTTTTTTTAAGTTCACATCGTGACGGATTATCCAAGTACGTTTTCGACTTCGCCGTACCAATGCTCCTATTTTCAGCGGTTGTCGAACTAGAGGTACCCGTAGAATCAGCGACAGATTTCTTCGCCAGCTACTACATTCCACTATTCGTTATGTTTATGCTCGGCTTACTGATCAGTTGGCTCATTTTAAAGCGGCCGGTGGTCGAGGCAATGATCATCGGACTCGGATCATGTTTCTCGAACACCGTCTTACTCGGTGTCCCAATCATTCCCCGTGCTCTAGGGGAAGAAGCACTTTTTCCCCTCTTCCTACTCATTTCAGTTCACGGAATCATAATATTCACCGCGGTAACGACCGCGATTGAGATCGCAAAAGGACGCGATGCAGGTCTCATCAAATTACCCAAACAGGTACTGGGTGGGCTAATAGGAAACCCATTGATCATCGGACTGGGTCTCGGATTTCTGTGGAGGCTGACCGGGCTAGGAATCCACCCAATCACCGCCGATCTTTTTCACCTCGTGACGACGAGCATCACGCCAGCTGCACTTTTTGTGCTGGGTAGCTCTCTTGCGAGTTACTCGATTTCAGGTTCTATAGGCCCCGCCCTACTGGTTACCATTTTAAAAAATACGCTGCACCCACTGGCGGTATTTTTACTTGGGTCTTGGCTTGGCCTCGAAATTTTATGGTTATCCGTTGCAACAATGCTGGCTGCGATGCCAACCGGGATTAATATGTACCTATTTGCAAGTCGTTATCAGATATCACCACCGACAGCAACAACAAGCATATTTATCTCAACCGTCTCATCGATGATCACGATCTCAATCGTGATTGCTCTATTTTAAAAAAAATATCTAAGGCTCGATCAGAATTGCTCGGAAATCATTCACATTAGTGCCAGTTGGCCCGGGGATGATTGATTGACCCAGTGTCTGGAAGAACGTATGTGCATCTTGACGCTTCAGGGCATCACGATGGTCAAGATTCGCATCTCTCATCCGAGCGAGTGTCTGATCATCAATCACCGCGCCGGCAATCTCAGCAGCGCCGTCGACACCATCGGTATCACATGCGATCGCTGAGATCCCTCGAGCACCATCGAGCGCATCAAGTAATGCCAGCGCAAAATGCGCATTGGGTCCACCCACACCACTACCAGTTACCTTGACGGTTGTTTCACCCCCAGACAGCAAGCAAAGAGGTTTTGCGAGTGTTCGATGGCGCCGTTGCCATAAA
This sequence comes from uncultured Litorivicinus sp., assembly GCA_902558075.1. Taxonomy (GTDB): domain Bacteria; phylum Pseudomonadota; class Gammaproteobacteria; order Pseudomonadales; family Litorivicinaceae; genus HIMB30. Next base: position 187,981 of record CACECO010000001.1, read on the forward strand.
GCTGTCTCAGCCATAACGCGAGCAACAGTCTCTGAATCACCTTCAATGGAGTCACCAAGTACCCAGCATTCCACGCCCTCTGATTCGAGAAACTCTCGTGCGGCCTTCAACGACTGTGAGGGTGCAGCAACAATCTGAGTCAATACCCGTTCGAAACAAAGTGAGTCAGGGTGTGGTGTCGCATTATTTTGATCGGATAACCACGGTGTTAATTCATCGAGAACGTCAATCTTATGTCGCGTTAACACAGCGATCGCATCGGCTTGATTGGTATATGCCGGTACCGTTGGACCAGACGCGATAAACTCAACTCTGTCTCCAGGAACATCGGACACCAAGAAGTTCAGAATGGTGCCGCGACAGGCCTCAACGAGTCGCCCGCCCTTCACCAGTGACAACTGTTTACGCACGGTATTTAACTCAGAAATCGTCGCGCCCGACGCCAGTAATGCGCGATGCGTCCGCATCTTCAGTTCTGGATCCATGGTGGGAAGCGGCGCAGACATAAGCGCCGACCCGCCACCTGAAATTAAACAAATCATCCGATCATTGGGTTCAAGCGATCGGGCAAGCGTTAAAGCGTCTTCAGCTGCACGCAAACTGCCACCATCAGGAACGGGGTGTGATGCCTCAATGACCTGCAGGCTAGTGTTGACCTCGTGACCCCGCGGAAGGATGCACAATCCCTTAATGTCACCAAGGCACTGTTGAGCGACCTGCGCATGCTGCGATGCTGCTTTTCCAACCACAAGAAATACGGTCTCCCCAGCAATTGGAGGGAGATCGTTTAGATGGGGAATCAAACAGATTGCTTGAGCGGCTTCAACAGCCCGATCAAAGGCTGACCGAAGGATTTCCCGAGAATTCAGTGGGTGTCCTCCATCGCTGACTCAACGGTCTCAGGAATCTTTACACGCAACATGCCAATCGCTAACACACCGAACAACATCACGCCAATATATAACGACGGTGACTGTAAAAGAAATTGCTTAGCTGGAAGAACAACCGTGAAGATGGCAGCTAACACAATGACTGCTCCAGCAATCCAGTCTTTCGACATGCCGATCCGGAGTAATTTAAAAAGGAAAGCCGAACGACTATTCCCGACACCAACGCAACGAGAATTAACGCTTGCCCCGATGGATTAAAGTGGTGAAGACTCAAACACGCGAAGACGAGCACGAGGCACGCGATCGTGTAGTTCGATGACCACATCGACTAGAATGCCAGTGCGAGAATCGTTAATGCCATCACAATCAACATCAATGCAAAACCAGCGTCACCGTGAGTGAGTTCTTTCAACAATTTCATGGGCTGCCTCCTGAGAGACATATTTATACCAAATTTTTTAACAAAAATTCAGTTATTCGAAGATTTTTCAACCACCCAATTGCTTGTACCGATCTCCTCTCTAACGCATCAGAAAACCAAAGCTATTCAAGAAAAAAGGCCCGATTATCCGGGCCTTCCACCATTAAGATTGATTTTCAATGAGCTTCCCTGTCTCAATCGAAATTGACCTCGGCTTCAGTGCCTCAGGCAATTCCCGATACAGCTCGATATGAAGTAATCCATGTTCGAGGCGTGCACCTTTTACGAAGACATGGTCTGCCAGCTGAAATTTCCGTTCGAAACTGCGCGTTGCGATGCCTCGGTGCAAAAACTGACGGTCATCTTCCGGCCCCGCTTTTTCACCAGAAACTGTCAGCTCAGTCTGCTTCGACTCGATTGATAACTCATCGTCGGTGAAGCCAGCCACTGCCATCGTGATCTGATATTCATCTTCGCCTGTCACTTCAATATTATAGGGGGGGTAGCCCGCGCTCTCTAGGCGATTTGCGTTCTCAAGCATGCCTGCAAGTCGGTCAAACCCAATTGCTGTACGGTATAAGGGTGAAAGGTCTACTGTCATGTGATCCTCCTAAAGCGATCAAATTGGGTGCTCTTCTTTACGACAGAGCGGTTGTTTTTCGAGGCCCATCGAGGCGCCTCAAAATGAATATGTGGTTCAAAATGAATTCTTCAAGGAGTTGGGTTCAAACGAATTTCTCGTCGTTTACCTGTCAGGAAATAAAGAAGGGGCACAACAAATAGAGTAAGGACTGAACTAAAACCGAGCCCCCAAACAATCGCAGTTGCTACCGGGCCCCAAATCAATGAGGACCCTCCAAGGCCAGCTGCCAAAGAGAATAATCCGGCAATTGTTGTCATCACAGTTATCACGATCGGAACAACACGACGCCGGCCCGCATACACCGTTGCATGCTTCAAACTCATTCCAGCCATCAAGCGATCGTTTGCGGCACTGATTAATACAATTGCAGAATTCACAGCAATACCGGAAAGAGCAACCACACCATATAGAGTGTACAAAGACAGCGGATTGCCGGTGACAAACAGTCCGAGGACAACCCCTGTAAACGCCAACGGAACCGTCACAAGAATGAGTAGAGGCTGGCCATAACTCTTGAATTGAGTTCCGAGAATCAGATACATCAAACCCAGACCGAATAAGAAAAGAATCCCGATCGAATCGAGACTTTCCTGGATGTCATCAAGCTCTCCAGAAAAGTCGAGATCGACGTTCGGATAAGCGGCCTGTCGCTGAGCCCAAACAGCCATCACTGCCTGATTCGCCGTCATAGTATCTGTCAATTCAGAATCAATATCTGCTTCGACTGTAATCGTGCGCCTGAAGTTATAATGGCGAACCGTTCCAAGCGCGGGAGAGCGGTCGACCTCGACTAATTCACTGAGCGAAATCATTTCTCCGGTCGTAGTCGGCAGTTGTACACCCAAAAGCCCTGTCGGCGACGACAATTGACTATCTGAAGCAACCACCCGAATATCAACAGTCTCACCCTGATCTTGTACTGACTCTACCACTTCTCCGTCGACAAGAATTCTAATATTTCGCGCAATATCGGCTGGTATGAGACCTGACCGTGCGACTTGATCAGGATCTAAGGTCAATTGCAAAGCAAATCGTCCATCCTGCGCATCGTCAGTAATATCTTTAATACCAGTTGTGTTCTGAAGAACATCTCGGATTTCATCAGCCGCAGCACGTAATTCTGAAAACTGCGATCCACGGACTTTGATCGAAATTGGTTTGGCAGCAGGAGGCCCACCTGCTAGCTCAAGGAAGGTGACCCTCGATGGGCCAGGAATGGTGCTGACTGCATCACGCATATCGTCCACGATATCTGACACTTCGCGACCGTCAGGCTGTAAGCCGACCAACACCTGACCACGGTGACTACCCCTCAAAGGCTCTGTTTCAGTGAATTGCTGCCCCGCATATGCAACGATGCCTCGCGCTTCACCTTCGATCAGCTTGGCTGCAACGACCCGTTCAATCGCCAGTGTTAAATCGAGGGTTCGCTCAAGCTTTGTTCCAGGCTCTGTTTCAACATTGACGTAAAATACGCGAATCGGATCGGAAGCAAAGAAATCAGCGCGTATCTGACCGCTCGCTAGTAATCCAACGGCCCCGATAAGAGCGGAGATCGATATCAAAAGCGTGACAATCGGTCGTCGTAACGCTCGAATCAACAGACGCGTATAGACCCGACGGATGCCGCGATTCAAGCGCATTCTGAATCGCTGCATTCTCCCACGATGATTCAGCCGCATTCCTGAACCAAGTACATGACTTGGGAGCATCCAAAATGCTTCGACCAGACTAATGATTAAGGCAATCGAAACCACCAATGGGATTACCATCATAAATTTCCCCAAAATACCCGGAAGAAGCATCAACGGCATGAAGGCAGCGACAGTGGTCAAGACCGCTGCAGTCACTGGTGCGGCGGTCTCAGTCAAAGCGTCTACAATCGCATCGATTCCGGTCGAACCACGCTCGATTCGATAATAGATTGCCTCGACGACAACAACAGCATCATCGACAAGCATTCCAAGCGCTATCACAACACCCAACAACACCGTGACATTTAGTGTTTGATCCATCCCCTGAAGAATCCAGAATGTTCCCGCCAGGATGAACGGAATACCGATCGCAGTGAGTGTTGCAATCTTGAATCCTAAAAATATCCAAGCCACACCCAAGACCAGCGTCAACCCGATCAAGGCGTTGTTCTGCATTATGCTGAGCGCTTTACGAGTGGGAATCGTCTGATCATCGATCAAGACAAGCCGCGTGCCAGTCACTGCTTCCAGTTCATTGCGCGTCTCAATGTACTCTTTCACCTCATCGACAAGCTCGAGGGTATTTGCACCCTCAGCTTTCATTACCGCAAGTAAGACAGATGGTTTGCCATCATAGCGAACCAACTCTGACCGCTCTGCTTGCGTTCGGGTAACTCGAGCAACATCACCAATCCGCACACTACCGTCGCGATCTAAAATTGGAAATCGGTTGAGATCAAATGCATCGGTCGATTTTCCTTTGAGACGCACCAACCAACTCGAGCCGGCGACATCGAGCTCACCTGCAGCTAAATCCTGAAAATAGGTTTGTACTGTCGCAGCGATATCTGCGGGAGATAATCCCAGTGCTGCGATTCGTGTGGCATCAAACTCGATGCGTATCTCGGGATCAGACATACCTTGCGTATCAATTCGATCAATCCGTTTTCGTCGTTCCAGCTCTTTCTCAATGAGGACCGCTTGATCTCGGAGGCTGTCGTCATCACCCGACCCTACCAAAGCAATTGTTGCTGCTGGGAATGCGTTGGATGATGTGATTTCAATAAAAATTGGATCAGTCGCCTCATCAGGAAATTTCCCCTCTGCAGTGTTGACCTCGCGGCGCAAGTCACCAAGACGACGTTCGAATACGCTCGTTGGAATGTCTACGAACCGAACCAGAATCGATGCCAACCCTTCTCTCGAGTAGCTTGAGACAAAATCGAGATCGTCAACACGTTGGATAGCTTCCTCAATGGGATCTGTGATTCGACTCTCAACATCTAATGCCGATGATCCTGGCCAAGCGACTGTAATCACGATCCAATTAAAGTTAATCGTCGGATCCTGCTGCCTTGGAAGAGACCAATAAGCCAGTACTCCCATTGCCAAAACGAGAATAAAGGTAAGGTTTGTAAGCACTTTATTGCCGATCAATAATCGCGCAAATCCGATCATTTGCTGATCACCAGCGCATCGCCATCACGCGCCCTAAAACGTCCTTCTTTGATCAGAAGCACAGCCGGCTCAAGATCGGAAACATCCACCGGCTGTCCAATTGTGGCCGATGACCTTTCGATGAATTGTGCTTGATCGTCAACTGCTGCCATCACACCGTATCTTTGATCACGCTCCACTAAATAATCAGCGGGCAGTACTGTGGATTCAGAGCGCATCGACAGCACACCAGGAGAACCTGGAGGTACTGGGATTTCTGGCTCAAATCGTACTAGGCGCGTCCCTGTTCCTGTGTCCACTGCATCGCTTTCAACAATCAGGCGCACGTCTATTATTTCTTGACCAGATTCAAACACCACATCTTGTGCCTTGTTGATTGTGTAATCAAAAGGCACTCGTGCATGGATATGAACGGCAACAGATACAATTTCGAGAATCGGAGCTCCAATCGACATCCGAGTACCAACGGACGCAAGTTGTTTGGTCACGATTGAATCAAAAGGTGCCTTAACTTCACATTTGGACACCTGAAGCTCTGCTTCTTCCAATGCGACCCGTCTGGCATCGACTCCGATTCGTGCCTGTTGAAGCTCGGTTTCCCGAGTATCTTTCAATTCCTCACTGGCAATATTCGTCCTTGCTAATTTCACGATCCGCGCCAACTGCCGCTCACTGAATTTAAACTTTACTTCAGCTTGTCTCAGCTCTTGAATCGCTAGATCATAACGTAAGCGTGTGTCGCGGCAATCCAGTCGAATGAGTGTCTTCCCACGAGTGACTCGATCACCTGGGCGAGCATTAATAGCTGTAATTTCGGCGGATATTCCCGATGACAGAAGACTCGTTTCTAGAGGCTCCGCACTGGCTGGAAACTCAGTGTTCATCCGTTTTTGAAGCTCAGATACCGGCGCAACGGTGACAAACAAATCAGCAGCGACAGCGGTGTTTAGTAAGCAAAGCGCAACGACTGCAAGCAATTTGGGCTGTTTCATCGAAGCGTCTCGGTTGGGATATTGCCACATATTATGGGGAACGACGGACTCGATTCCAACTCGCTCCGTCGAACCGATAATCGAGGCGATCATGTAAGCGCGACGATCGACCCTGCCAGAATTCAATACGTGTCGCTCGGACAGCATACCCGCCCCAATGCTGCGGTCGTGGTACCGCGTCTGGATACTCAGTCTCTAGATGACTTAATTTCGCTGTCAATACATCATGAGATTCGATGACTTGCGATTGTTGGCTTGCCCAGGCACCCAAGCGAGATCCTCTGGGACGCTCTTGAAAGTAGGCGTCATTTTCGTTGTCTTTTAGCTTTTCAACTGAACCTTCGACTCTTACCTGACGCTCAAGTTGGTCCCACCAGAACACCAGTGCAGCTGAGGGTGACGCGAGAAGTTGCTCACCTTTATGACTCAAATAATTGGTGTAGAACTTAAAATCGCGTCCCTGATGTCCTTTTAATAGCACGATACGTGCATGCGGATTTCCCATGTCATCAACCGTGGCCAAAGTCATTGCGTTCGGCTCGAGCTGCGTCGTCTTTTTGGCGTCACTCAACCAAGCTTCGAACAATACAATTGGGTTCTCTCCAGCGTCGTCTTCAAGTAACTGACCAACCTGATAATCTCTACGCAGTTCTTTCAAATCACGACTCATCAAATAACTCCAACACTTGACTGATACGTTCAACACGACACACTTCAATACCGCTCACTAGCTGCTTGAGCGCATTCGCCGAGGGCACGATGGCTTTCTTAAACCCATGTTTTGCTGCCTCACGAATTCGCTCCTGACCAGATGCAACCGGCCGGACTTCACCTGATAACCCAACTTCGCCAAAAATGACCCAGTCCTTGGGGATTGTTTTGCCACGAAAACTCGACACACAGGCTAACAGTAATCCGAGGTCAGCTCCCGTTTCAGTGACTTTGACCCCACCCACCGCGTTTACGAATACATCTTGATCGCCCAATTGGACATGGCCATGACGATGCAAAATGGCCAGCAACATTGCAAGACGCTGCCCATCCAGACCTACAGCAACCCGCTTAGGGGAGCCACCCAAACTACTGTCAACAAGAGCCTGGACTTCGACCAATAGAGGCCGAGTACCCTCCCATGTACAAATCACTGAAGAACCGGGCGCCACATTTTCTGGCCGACTTAAAAAGATTGCAGACGGATTTTTCACCTCACGTAGACCGGTTTCAGTCATCGCAAAAACACCCAGCTCACCCACCGAGCCGAAGCGGTTTTTGTGAGCGCGTAGTGTCCTGAATCGCCCACCACCGTCTCCCTCAAGCAAAAGCGACGCATCAATAATGTGCTCGAGTACTTTCGGACCAGCCAATGCGCCTTCTTTAGTGACGTGACCAACCAAGAGAACGATGACTCCCGTTGCTTTAGCAAGACGCGTTAACTGCGCCGCAGACTCTCGAACTTGACCGACACTACCGGGTGCACCAGAGAGCGATTCAACTTGCATAACTTGGACTGAATCAACAACTACTAGAGCCGGTTTGACTTGATCGAATATTGCGGCAATAGCTTCCACTCGAGTCTCAGATACGCATTCAAGATGCTCTCTATTCAACCCTAAACGTTGTGCGCGTAATGCGATCTGCTCTAACGATTCTTCCCCCGTCACATATAGACATGGCTTTTGCGCTGATAGTAGCGTCGTGACTTGCAACAACAGTGTACTCTTTCCAGCGCCAGGAGCCCCGCCAAGTAAAATCACGGACCCTGGAACAAACCCTCCCCCAAGGACTCTGTCAAACTCGGAGTACCCCGAGCCAATTCGAGAAAGCCGCTCTGGCTGAATAGCAGATAATTTTGAACGCTCAGGAATGGCTCCTGCATACCCACCTGGAGGACCTCTAGCAGGCTCGGGCACCTGAACTGATTCAACGAGCGTATTCCATGCTTGACATTCGGGACACTGGCCAACCCATTGCGATGAGGTTGCCCCACACTCTTGACATTGGTAAATGGATTTGACTTTCGCCACACTGGTCTCCTGTTCGGTACAGGATAGACCAGATTTCAGCCGACAGCGCGTTCTGAACGACTTGGCGTCAAACGTTTGAACTTGCGCTGGGTTCGAACAGCCTGCTGGACACTCTCACCGAGTACATCAAGCACAATTTGACAGACTAACCGATTGGTAAAGCGCGCCATTGTTGCACTCGAAGAATCCAAGACCAGATCAAGCGTTCGATGGCACGCTTGTGCTAATGGAGAGCCTGTTGGTGCGATTGCGATTAAGCGCGAACTCCGTTCATCGGCAACAGTTGCAGATTGCACCATTGGCGCGGTTTCTCCATTAGTACAAAGAAATAAAAAGAGATCATCTGGTGAAGCCGTATTTGCCGTTAATTCTTGAATCACCGCATCGGTATGAACAACAACAGCGATGGGAGCTCTAATAAAAAGCTCTTGAGCTCCTCGAGCTAATCCTGATGTTGGACCTAGCCCGTAAATCAGTAATCGTCTGCAATCTAGGATTTCGCCAACAACCCCAAGGAGATCTTGTTCCGGTAATCGTGTCCGCGCACGGTTGATGCGAGACATGGCAGTCTCAAACATTTTATCGGCCAGTTGTAGATTGGAGTCGTTATCGTCAAGACCACGAACTTGGAAATTCGCCGGATTCGCCAATGTCTGAGCCAACCTCAACTTAAAATCAGGAAACCCACGACAACCGAGTGACCGGCAGAAACGATTCACGGTGGGTTCGGATACACCCGCCGCCATAGCCAGACGAGCGATACTCAGATGCACTGAATGCTCAGGATCCCCGAGAATCGTCTCAGCTACAGCCCGCTCGGATCTACTGAGATTCGATAGCGATGCTCGAACTTGATCAATCATTGTGTCGCTCCTCTGTAATTCTTCACATATTATTGAGCACACTTATTGCCGAACTCTGTTCGACTCACCAGGAGAATAAACAATGTTCAATCGTAGGACAATCCTATTCGGGATTTTCATGTATCTAAGTGCCCTAACCGCTTATGCAAACGGCTTAACAGATCTGAAAGATCAACCAGTTGAAATTAAGGGTCCCGCGGTGGTGAACTTCTGGGCCACTTGGTGTGCACCCTGTATTAAGGAGCTACCTGATCTCGAAATACTTGGTCAAAAACTAGGTTCTGAGGCAACGGTATATCTGGTTAATTTTGGAGAAACCACCAAAACGATTGAAACGTTCAAAGCCAAAAAACCTGAGCTATTTGGGGAGCACACTGTCCTTCTGAGAGATTCCAAGATGTCCGGGCTGAAAGACTATGGGCTTCGCGGCGTTCCAACAACTGTTCTCATTAACCAATCGAGTGAAACAGTCGAAAGTATCCAAGGAATGAAAGATTGGAGTGCAAATGAAATCGTCACCGAAATTAGAGCGAAGATCCTCCCTTAATGGCTCGCTCTAACTCATCAAAACTCGGGAATTGTGACAACAAAATTGGATCAATTCCCGGGTGATTGACGACGTAAAGTGGTACACCGACACGATCAAATGCGTTTAAATATTCAGTGATTAACGGATCGTAACGAGTCCAATCACCGGTCATTCGAATGATTCCATTGTCATTAAACAATTGATCAACCGCTTCGGTATTCAACAATCGTTTTTCGGTGACTTTACACGTAATACACCAGGCAGCCGTCATGTTAATAAAAACAGAATGCCCGGCTTTGAGATGTGTCTGTAACGCTGCTGATGTATAAGGTTCAGCTTCAACCTCGACCAGAGTTTGTTCGGAGGAAGCAGGCGTCACCTGTGCCACACCTGGGATCGCTATCAAAGACGTGATCACGATCAAAATACCAAGTACGTTCGAGATCCTACCCTCTCCTTTGGTCAACCAAATACCAAACATGAACAGCAGTAATCCGCTGAGGATCAATACTAGGACATCAGAGGACGTCTGACGAACCAGAATCCACAATAACCAAATTGCAGTAGCCAAAATTGGGAAAGCCAAAAATTGCTTCAACCGAATCATCCAATGACCTGGACGTGGCAATCGGTTCGCTAATTGTGGACAAATCGCAAATGCAAGCATTGGAAGAGCAAGGCCAAGACCCAACGTCGAAAATACGACAAGGGTAATCCACCATGGTTGTGTCAATGTGTAGCCCATTGCCACACCCATGAACGGGGCGGTACAGGGAGTTGCAACAACAACAGCCAATACCCCAGTGAAGAACTCGGCGCGACCGGAATGGCCTTCTGTCAGATGTTGCCCGACACCTGACAGTGCCATACCAAACTCAACCCATCCGTAAAGCCACAGACCCAAAATGACAAAGACATAAACTAAGAGACCAACAAACCAAGGTGTTTGTAATTGAAAGCCCCAACCAATTTGTGCTCCGCCGGCTTTCAAGCCAACCATAATCGAAGCAAGCACCAACATTGTGGCCAAAATACCTGCGGTATAGAGCCAAGCTCCTTGTTGAACATCACGCCGTTCTTTTGTCGCTTTACCTGCAATTGATAATGCTTTGATCGAAAGCACCGGAAAAACACATGGCATTAAATTCAGAATCAAGCCACCAGCCAACGCCATGATCAACACAACACCCAATGATAAATTCTGCTTGTCGATCACGGGGACGGCGAGCAATCGATCCAATGGCAATCGAATCCCACCTGATTCAACACCAATGACCCAGTGACCCGTAGCATAATCCGATGGATTCAACACGCGGTCGAAAGTCACCAACACACCATCCACAAGTGGTTCGACGCGCTCGATGAGCCCAAGAACCTCACCAGAACCCTCGGGCATCACGTCCTGAATCGCAACTTCAGTCAATCCAGAGATCCAAACTGATTGGGGTCCAGCAAAGTTGACACTGGCTGGGAAATCGGTGGGCACGGCAGCACGCGCTGCATCAATTTGTTGCACAAACCTAGAGCGGCGCACATCCAACTGAGACGAGACAACGGGTAACAAAATGCTGACCTCTTGACTCTCAGGAATACAAATATCACGACACACCAACCAGCGCGCTTCTCCACTGAGAGACCATTGATCTGACGCTGTTAAAGGAACTGTAATCTGAAATGGGTGAAGCACTACGTCGGTGTATCCATAAGTCAGCAGACTCACGTCGTCACCAAAAGGCTTTGTTTTTGCAACAGGAAATTGAAGCTCAGGCTCATACGATTGTTGGCCATCACTCAATTCAATCGATGGCGGAAGACCAGTAGAACCGGCATTTTTCCAATAGGTATTCCAACCCTCAGTAATTTCGAGCGATAGCCCGAACCAGAGGGTGTCTCCAGGGATAACCGACTCAACCGGCGCGATCAACCGCGCAGTGACCTGATTGGCTTGAGTGAATCCAGACAGTACAACAAATAAAGAAAGAACGCAGACTTTTAAAATCCATTTCATGTGGCGAGGTTAGCGGATTGACTTCGGTAAAAAACTGTATTTTTATACAGCAATGAAAACAAATCTTTTACGTCCATTATTTGATGCCGGAAAGCTATGGCAAGGGAATACAAAAACCACTATCGAAGTCACAGATACTGGATTTCCAGAGCTCAATGCTCAGCTCTGTAGTCAAGGCTGGCCTGCACATATGCTGATTGAATTTCTAACGGATGATTGTTTCTCAGCACCGATTCAATGTGCTTTAGCAACATGGCGATCACAGCAAGATGCGCGCTGGATTGCTTTCGTCAATCCACCTTTAACACCATGCACTGAACGGCTAATGCAAGAAGGAATCGACACCGAGAAAGTCGACATCATTCATGTCGCTAATGATCAGCTTGCTTGGTGCTTAGAGCAAATCATACTGGCAGAATCCACACGCAGTGTGATTGCATGGGAAACTGAAACACTGACCTCAACACAACTTCGGCGGCTACAACTCGCTTGCCAACGAGGACACACACAACTATTTCTCATCCGACAGCCCGCACACCGACATCAAGCCTCGCCTGCACCTGTCCGCGCAAAGATTGATCCATCGGTTACTGGTTTTGAAATCACAATATTTAAGCAACCAGGGACAAATGCCAGGCCACCTGTTGTCATTCCCTCTGAGCTCTCTTGGGTTCGCAAGCCAAATCCAGCTCAGCGCGTCACTTGTGTCAAACATGACTCATCAGGGCTTCACTGATGGTGATTTATGCATATCTTAAATTTCCAAATCTACTTTTGGACGCGCAAGGAGTCTCTCATCACAATGAATGTGTCGCCATCCATCAACAAGGTCACATCATGCAATCCTCTGAACTTGCATTAGCAGCGGGCGTTATTCCCGGCATGACACTGAGTATGGCGATGACCCTCTGCCCAAAGTTACTCACCAAAGCGTATCAAGCAGACGCAGAACGTCGTTTATTGCATCGATTGGCCCTTTGGGCATATCAATACTCACACCAAGTCGCAATTTGGAATAAGGGTCTCTGTATTGAGGTTTCAAAAAGTAAATCTCTATTCGGCGATCTGACAGAGCTGACACAAACTCTGAAAAATGCAGCCGCATCGCGAAGTTTCCGAATTCAACTTGCCTTTGGGTATACCCCTGAAATGGCAGCTCTCTTCGTACAAGAGGGATTACGACCGAAAGAAAATGCATTTCACAAAACACTGAGTCGTATTGCGATTGATGCTACGACGATTCCACGCGAACAAATCAAACGACTTAAAAATATGGGCTTTCGAACGATTGGCGATTACTTCAGTGCACCATCTCGAGCTCGGCAAGCACGTATTCATCAAGACACATTTTTGTATTTCGATGCAATCGCCGGAAGACACCAAACACCACTGTCATGGTTTTCGCCACCACCTGTCTTTGATCAATCCATTGAATTTTTACGTGGACTTGAATCAATCGATATGCTGAAATTTCCGATCAATCGTTTGACTCAAGATGCAGCTCATTGGTTAAAACAACGTCTGTGTGCAACAGGTCAACTACGATGGGAAATCACTCTTGAAAACCGCAACAGCCACCATTTAAAAATCTCACTCAACCATCCTGTGAATTCAGTCGCGGGAATTGCAGACCCTTCTTGGTTACAACTTGAGAAATTCTTTCCCGAATCACCAATGACAAGTATTCGTCTAATCATTCAGCAAGTACATCAAGCAAGCCCGCAAAAACGCGATCTATTTATTCAAATTCATGATATAGATCGATCGCAGTTGCTCGATCGGCTCACTGCTCGTCTTGGTAAAGAGTGCATCAAGACACCCCGTCGACTTCAAGATCCACGACCTGAGTACGCCAATCAGCTCGATAATAACAATGACAATACATACCCTCTTCCCAACCTGCCCCCTCGACCAATCTGGTTACTTGATCCACCTGAGTCGCTTGGGTCATCACCAGAAAAAGCAGGACATACATTACTTCAAGGCCCAGAACGCATTGAGTCTGGCTGGTGGGATTTCGAACCTGCTTGTCGACGCTATTGGGTCTGCCTATTCCAACACACGCGAATCAGTTGGATCTTTCAGGATCAGCACTCAAAAAGTTGGTGGCTTGCAGGTTGGTTCACTTAAGTCTTATCACAACCTGCTAAACTCTTGGTCTGGTTTTTAAGGATCATTGCGTGGATCTCAATCGATTCAATCCGCGACAGCGCGAAGCCATTACTCATGTTGGCTCACCACTTCTCGTACTTGCAGGCGCAGGTAGCGGAAAGACTAGCGTCATCACAAATAAGATCGCATGGCTCATCCAAGAAGCTGGAATACCGGCGAGACACATCACTGCTGTCACTTTCACAAATAAAGCATCACGAGAGATGCGTGAGCGTATCAGTCATGTTGCGCACAGGAATCAAATTCGTGGGCTCACAGTCTCAACATTCCATACATTCGGGCTGAATTTGCTCAGACGAGAGATTGGACACGCTGGACTCAAATCTGGCTTTTCAATCCTCGACGCTGAGGATGCTAAATCTATTCTTGCTGATTTACTGAAACGTGAGTCGATTGAAGATCGCGATCTTGTTTCCACTGTTCAGCATACGATTTCTCATTGGAAAAATGATGGGCTATCACCCGAGAAAACCCGTGCCTTGGCGAGTGACTCACAGTCTGTCTTAGCTGCCAATGCGTATGTTGAATACGACCGGTATTTAAAGGCATGCAATGCTGTCGACTTCGATGATTTGGTTTTAAGACCGATCGAACTATTCCGCGCTAAGCCAGATCTTCTGGCCAAATGGCAATCTAAGATCCATTATTTTTTAGTCGACGAATATCAAGACACTAATGGTATCCAATACGAACTGGTCAAGCTCCTGACCCAAACGTCTGGCGCACTCACTATTGTCGGCGACGACGATCAGTCAATTTATGCATGGCGTGGAGCCCGTCCTGAAAACCTCAACGAACTGAGCGTTGACTTTCCAACACTTAAAGTGATTAAGCTCGAACAAAATTATCGCTCGACTCGGATCATTCTAGAGACGGCGAATACCCTGATTGCAAACAACCCGCACATTTTTGAAAAAACGCTCTGGAGCGACAAGGGGTTTGGTGATCGTGTCGAAATCCTTCCGACAAAGACGGACGAAGATGAGGCCGAAAGAATTGCTTCGATGATTTTGCAGCGTCGTCTGAATCAGAAAAAGCAATTTTCTGACTTCGCGGTACTGTATCGAAGTAATCATCAAGCGCGTATCCTCGAATTTAAATTACAGCACTTTAAGATCCCCTATAAATTAAGTGGTGGGACGAGCTTTTTCGCACGTTCAGAAATTCGAGATCTGATGTCGTATCTCCGCATTCTCATCAATCCAGACGATGACAACGCGCTATTACGAATCATTAATGTGCCCCGTCGTCGGATCGGTCCAACAACACTTGAGGTCCTTGGCCAATACGCCCATGAACGATGTCAACCGTTGTATTCTTGTATCCCTGAAGTAGGGCTCAAGTCTCGGTTAGACCCAGAGGCTGCGAGACGTCTTACGCAATTCCAGACGCTGATTGAAACAGCTCGACGCGATCTCTCATTCGGTCAAGGAATGCAGGCAATCGACGACCTATTGGAAAGTATCAATTATCGGGGTTGGCTGTCTGATCAAAGTTCTTCAGAGCCAATGGCTGAGCGCCGTTGGGGAAATGTCGTACAACTTCTCGAGGCACTAAGGAAAGATCTCAAAGGCGATCCCGATGAGATGGATGATAAGGATGAAGTCGATTCAGACTATACCGCCATTGAAGTCACCATTCGAAAGCTCGTACTTCGTGACATTCTCGAACGTGAAGAGGAAGAAGATGACAGTGATCGAGTACAGCTCGCGACTCTCCACGCAGCAAAAGGCTTAGAATTCCCCGAAGTATTCCTCATGGGAGTCGAGGAGGATCTCCTACCACATAAAAACTCGATTGAAGCTGACACCATCGAAGAAGAACGACGCCTAATGTATGTTGGTGTCACTCGGGCGAAGCAAGTCCTGACCGTGACCTATGCAAAGCGGAGGAAACAGTTTGGCAAGTTCATTGAGACAACACCGAGCCGATTTTTGGATGAGTTGCCTGACGAACATATCCATTGGCATGGTAAAGACGAAGCAGACCCTGAAGTAGCTAGACAAAAAGGTCAGGACACTTTAAGCGCGCTACATGCGATGTTAAAAGGCGAATCTGTATGAATCTTTATCGGCCCATTGTGGTGGGATTGAGTGGTCAAACGCTTTCTGCCTCAGAAGTCTTGTGGCTCCATGAGTTACGTCCCTATGGCGTTATCCTATTTTCAAGAAATATTGAAAATCAAACGCAGTTAAAAGCATTCTGCGCATCGATTCGCGAGGTCTTGGGTAACGACGTCGTGATTATTGTTGACCAAGAGGGGGGCCGAGTTCAACGTCTCAAGGATCCAAATTGGCCCGTTCTCCCCTCCCCGCTCGATATCGGAAAATACTGGCGTCGACATCAGTCTGCCGGACTCGAAGCTGCCAATAGTCTTGGTCAAGTCATTGGCTCTCAACTTGCGGAAGTCGGTATCACGCATGCTGCAGCACCTGTCCTCGATTTGCACATCAAAGGTGCCGATCCTGTGATCGGTGACCGCTCTTTCGGAACCACGCCAGCCGAAGTGATCCCGCTAGCAACAGCCTTTATTGATGGGTTAAGTCGATGCGGTGTCAGCGCGATCGTGAAGCATATTCCTGGCATGGGCCGTGTTCAATCAGATAGCCACGACGAATTACCTATAATTCCGACGTCCATCAAAGAACTTTCCCAGTCTGACTGGATACCCTTTCAAGTAATATCAGGGACGCGGTGGGCGATGACTGCTCATATCGTGATCCCTGAGTGGGACACCCTACCGATCACGACATCCAAGAAAGCCATTCAACATATCCGCGAGACTTTTGGTGATTGGTTGATTATCTCAGACTGTCTGACGATGGGCGCAATAACTGGAACGATCAGTGAGAGAGTTCAAAACACTCTCGATGCAGGCGTCGATCTTGCACTATTTGCAAATGGCTCGGACGAGGAGCGAAGAATTGCTGTCGAAGCTACCAGAGAGCCACGGGTTAGCCGTGATGATCCAACTCCATTAGACCCACTGTCCAACTTTGAAGTTCAGCGACTATTAATAAGACTAAAAGGGGTGACTAGAATTCAGGATGGAATCGATCCGACGTGGGATCGATCATGATAAGAGCTTACAGGCCGTCGATCATATATGCGACAGCGTCCGCGATTTCCTGATCTGAGCAATCGGCACACAACCCGCGGGCAGGCATCGCCTTGTATCCATCGATCGCATGTTTGACGAGGGTCTCCATGCCCTGATCCATTCTCGCCGCCCAGGCACCCGCATCTCCAGTCTTCGGAGCGCCTGCAGCGCCGTTCGTATGACAAGCCGCACAAGCACTTATGTACACCTGGTCGCCAGTTCGTGTAGCAGCAGCTACTGGTGCCTTACCCAAATTATCGGAGCATGGATCGCCCATGACACAAACTGATGCGGGATGCTTAAGACGCTCTAAAACTACATCTGCGTCTTCGCTTGCAGCAAATGCAGACATTGCAATTAAGGGAGTGATCGCGGTGATTACCGTCTTCATTGATAGCCTCATGCCAATTAATTTTCTCTCGGTACGCGAGTATAAAGTGTCCAGTTTAGAGTGCCAAGGGTATTTTACAGGGGCTAACTACGCTGTGGACTCTTCAGATTGCGCGTATCCTTCCGCCCTACGCGCCCGTAGCTCAAGTGTATAGAGTGTTGCTCTAGAGAACCCTTACCCGTCAGATTGTCTAATATTTTTCTTTACAGTGCGTTCGATGACCTACGTTAAACACTAAAAATAATTATCAATAACAGTACCAACCAACCAACAGCGTATCCGATAAGAAGCTTTTTTCTTGCCGATTTAGCATTCTTAACAAAACTATTCTCATTCATTTTTGCTCCTTTGACGACGTTACCTAACTTCCAACCAATCTTATGTCTTCAGGTGATTGATGTTGTCAATCCATATCGCCTTCGAATCAAATGATGATGAAGCTTTGAAGTATAGTTACTCCTGATACGACTCCGTTGTAAGATCATCATAGGTATTGGTCTGAACCTTTCAACATTTTCCGCCGTCATAACTCCATTCGGTCAATACTTTCTTCTCCAATTCAAATTCGATACGACTATCTTATTCAATACTAGCTGGCTGCATCGCATCAAAAAGCTATGCATTCGTATGGTAAGAACAGTAACGTCAGCACCGTTTTCTAAATTATTGTCGGAAAGTTGCTCCAAAAAATTAGGATTCCTCTTCCATCTAATTCTTAAAAAAATTACTAACGATCTTAAGTTTGTGACTCAATTTCGTCTCGTAGATAAAACAAAAATTAACCTGCAAGCTCATTTCTCTATTTTGGAAAAAAGCCATCAAAATGGATCGGCCAGGTTGCATATGCAAAGCTTGATGCCATCAGGAAGAAGATTTTTTACGAAATTAATTTAAACTATGCACAGTAATTTCCTTAGGCCAACGGGGAGCTTTATGGATAACAGTCATATTAGAAAATATTTTTTTACTTTCCTTGGGGTATTGGTCCTAGTTGTCACGATAGTTTGCATTATTAGAATTGCAAATATTTACCTGGATCCATCTGCAAATCATCCTTCTTTGCATATGCCAAAATCCCTAGGAGGGCCACTATGACAAACGATCCGAAGGTCGATATGCTTCTAGTAATATGTGTTGGATTGACTGTCGTGTGGTTATTTGTTAACACCTTGTTTGGACCTTTTCTCTAAAGCCTAAAACTATAAAGAAAGGCTGATTATGCTAATCATGGAATGTTATCAAAACACCATCTCCCAACTATCTAAACGCCTTGGAAAGATTGCCTGAACTGATTTTTTCTGGACTCAGAATTGACAGCAACAATTACTCTTTTATAAATGTGGGCAGGGCAGTTGCTACTAACACTTTGAAGACTGACTAGAAACCCTCAGGGCTTAATTGATGGGTTGCCTACTTTGACTAATCAATGACATAGAAGAGCTAAGAAACTTAGCAAAGTCTGTTAAAATATGACCGGTAAACTCCACGAAGCGTGTAAACTTTTGCTTCTTATAAAGCGCCCGTAGCTCAGCTGGATAGAGCGTTGCCCTCCGGAGGCAAAGGTCAGAGGTTCGAATCCTCTCGGGCGCGCCACTAAACTTCGTGATTGAAACGTCCAGATTCCCCAATTTTTGTCGAGCTGTAACTTAGTAATCGACCGATGGTTAGAGTTATCTTGCCTCAGGTCTTTTTCGTTTCGAAAAATTTATCTTCAGGGCAACAAATCGGCAAATATACTGTATATTGATTGAGGTGGAAGAATAAAAATAAGGTCTGAGGTTAAAGGACTAAAAAGAGTGGGCACTTCGCAACTTTTAGCTTCTCGCCTCAACAAGGCGGTAGGGTGCTGCGACCCCGTGTCCTTGCCAGTCTTATTGATATTATTCAACATCCGTAACGAGCCCAGTGGGCTCGGATTTTTTATTTTTTGGGAGAATTAAAATGAATAACATGGCCCAGCTCACGGTATCAAATGCGCTAGATACCTCACATCTCGATGTGAAATTCCCGTTTAAAGCAAAATATGGGAACTTTATTAACGGGCAATGGGAAGAACCTAAATCAGGCGAATACTTCGAGAACACATCACCTATTAGTGGTGAGGTTATCTGCGAGATTGCACGATCAAATGCTGAAGATGTCGAATTTGCTCTGGACGCCGCACATGCAGCGAAAGAAGCTTGGGGCAAGACTTCAACGACCGAGCGCTCAAATATGTTGCTGAAAATTGCGCAAGTCATTGAGGATAACACTCAATTATTAGCAGCCGCGGAAACTATCGATAACGGAAAACCGATCCGTGAATCGATCGTTGCGGATATGGCACTGACTGTTGATCACTTCCGATATTTCGCCGGTTGTATCCGCGCCGAAGAGGGATCCATCGGCGAGATGGACGCACAGACCTATGCCTATCACTTCCATGAGCCACTTGGCGTCGTTGGTCAGATTATCCCATGGAACTTCCCAATACTCATGGCGACTTGGAAACTTGCCCCAGCATTGGCAGCTGGTAACTGTGTAGTTTTAAAACCTGCCGAGCAAACGCCTGGATCGATTTGCGTATTACTCGATTTAATCGGTGACATCCTGCCTGCAGGCGTGATCAATGTTGTTCAAGGATATGGGCTAGAAGCCGGCAAGCCGCTTGCGTCTAGCTCACGGGTCGCCAAAGTTGCTTTCACAGGAGAGACCACAACGGGGCGCTTAATTATGCAATATGCCTCGCAAAACCTGATCCCCGTTACACTCGAACTCGGTGGAAAGTCACCTAATATCTTTTTCGAGGATGTGTTACGCGCGGACGACGCGTTTTTCGACAAATGCCTTGAAGGCTTTACCATGTTCGCATTGAACCAAGGTGAGGTTTGCACGTGCCCATCACGAGCTCTGATCCAAGAATCCATCTATGACGAGTTCATCGATCGCGCCATTGCACGCACTAAAGCGGTAGTTCAAGGCAATCCATTGCAAATGGACACCATGATCGGTGCACAAGCCTCAACGGAGCAGATGGAGAAGATCACCTCGTATTTGAAACTCGGCCGAGACGAGGGTGCTGAAGTCCTTACTGGCGGTGACATAGGCTCTGTCTCCGGTTGTGAAAACGGAAACTACATCCAACCGACGATATTTAAGGGTAAAAACAACATGCGGATATTCCAAGAAGAAATTTTTGGACCAGTGGTATCTGTTACTACCTTTAAAAATGAGGATGAGGCGCTTGAGATCGCGAACGATACACTTTACGGCCTCGGAGCCGGTGTCTGGTCGCGAGATGCTAACGTGTGTTTCCGAATGGGCCGTGGTATTCAAGCTGGTCGTGTTTGGACCAACTGCTACCACGCATATCCTGCGCATGCTGCATTTGGTGGATACAAACAGTCAGGAATTGGCCGTGAAACACACAAGATGATGCTCGATCATTACCGGCAAACTAAAAATATGCTCGTTTCATATGACGAAAATAAATTAGGCTTTTTCTAAGCCGTTGAATCGAAGCATTAACTGCGCCATCAGCTTGGGCTGATGGCGTTTTCTTGGAGAGAGTGATGAATCCAGAAATGCAGGTCTCAGCGACCGAAAGTGCCTTGGCATTGATCGAGCTCATTAAATCACGGCACGGTGATGATCTGTTGTTTCATCAGTCAGGTGGGTGTTGCGATGGATCAGCCCCAATGTGCTTCCCGAAATCTGAGTATATGACTGGCCAGCAAGATGTTCTTGTCGGCGAAATTGGTGGTATTCCGTTTTTTATGAACAGGGAGCAATACAAGCTCTGGAAGCATACCAATTTAATTATCGACGCCATCGATGGCGGAGGCGGCATGTTTAGCCTCGACAATGGAACTGGAAAACGATTCCTAACACGTAGCGAGATTTGTCAGGTGCCTTAGTGATCTGTGAGTTTTGAACGGCATCTAATCATTCACACGAGCTGTCTCCTAAGTCGGTCAGTCCTTCCTATTTCATAGTTATATGAACAAACCAATGACAACATATTAGAAACAATTGGAGAACCCGCTCTTGCACTGATGTAGCTTAGTCATCACACAAACTTTTATCGTTCGCAACGCATCATTTAAATCGTCGTTCTTTAGCTACTTAGCGATATCTGGCAGTTAATCCATCTTGGCCTGACTGCCTAATTACTAAGCAGTCGCCATCAGTATGTAACCGCGCTTCAGATCAGTCTTGACTCCGAGATCATTGGCATACAAATGTTCCAAAGCTTTCGTTTACCATCTGAACCGAAATGCATGTTGACGCAGTATTCAAATAGGAAAAATTTTGGTAGGCCTGCATTATCTAAGGGGCACCCCCCTTTTCGCTTGCATAGTGCTAGCGTGTGTTTTCTGGTTTGTCAGTTGCCAGCATCTATTTACCCCCAGTAGTCCGCGATCCTCCAGAGAAAAAATCCTCCGTAACACCACGTGTGAGGGACTATCTACAAGTAAAATGGTTGCGTCATCAGCAATCATTATGGAATTGGCTTTTCTTACTTTTTTCGGGAAATCAGTGCCTGCTGGTACGGACCATCCCCCACTTACGACAGGATCCGATTTCAACTCGATTGGATTGTGTGATTGTGATTCAAACCGAGACCACGTCTCAGTAAAAGTCTCGATGGCCTGTCTTTCGAAAAAATTACCAATTTACCCATCCACCTTTAGTTCGATAGATCCATCTGGTTGCTCTTTAAGTGGGTACTTGCTTTTCGAATCAGCCCATGTAATTTCTTTAATCTGCATCCGTAATTTCCAAAATATGTGATCGATCCAAATCTTTCGATGATTCAACGCCAAGGCCAAAGCAACTAATTTTCAGCTCATTCATAAATTGTCGCAAAGTTGTTAGCACTGCCTCGGTCGATTCAGTTGCCGGGCGCAATAACTTACCTGCGATACCCACAGCGCTTGCGCCGAGGCATATCGACTTGGCAACATCCAAACCATTCCGGATGCCCCCAGATGCCCAGCAAGCGGTTTCGGGGAGCGCGTTCTTGATCATACTCAAGCTCTCGCTCGTGGTGTATCCCCAGCCATCGAATACGCGATCCGAAGATAAGGTTTCATGAATTTCGGGATTCAACGCGATTTCAATATCGGCAAATCGCGTACCACCCATACCAGCCACATCGAGGACGTCAACTCCGCTTGCTACCAGCGCTTTCGCGGATCGAACGTCGAGCCCAAATCCCACCTCTTTGACTACCACGGGAACCGGTGACCAAGCACATACTTGAGCGATATCGTCAATTATATTTCTCCAGTCTGTGTCACCATTCGACTGAAAGACTTCCTGCATCGGATTCAAGTGAAGAATGAGAGCATCCGCTTCAATCGAGTCAAGAATCCGACCTAAATCTTGTATGGCATCGAGTTGAGGCAAATTAACAGCACCAAAATTGGCGAATAAAGGGCGTTCACCGATGGCATTGCGTACCGACCAGGTCAGACCTGAAACATTCCCCTCTTGGATACTGATTCTCTGAGATCCAACACCCATTGCGATTCCCAACTCATTGCATGCCTCAGCAAGATGTCGATTGATGCGTTCAGATTCTGAAGGCCCCCCAGTCATCGAGCTTACAAAGAACGGTGCTGCTGCGGGCTTACCAAAAAAGTCGGTCTTTAGATGGATCGCTTTCAAACTGACATTCGGTAACGCACGATGTTTGAGCCGAATACGGTCGAAACAACTTCGAAAGGACTGCTGTTCCAATGCCACTTCGATATGTCCACGCTTTCGGTCGAGATTATTCACGACTTTGCCTCGCGGCCCATTCGAGTAAACACATATGAGGTACAGTCAGAGCGGCCAATCCAATAAAAATCACCTGGTAAAAGACCATATCAATTGATTCATAATATTTTTCGATGTGAGAGCCCGACACTGCAGCCACGCCCAAGGTCAGAATCGTCAACAACAACATCACGATATATGCAATGAACCGCGTTTCTCTCTTCATCGTCCTGAATTCAGCGATCAGATGGCGTGGACTGTGGAACCCGCAAAAATATATAACAAAATACCATAAGGGTTCCAACGCAAAAGCGACGAAGGCTAACGCGGAAAGCTCAGCCAACCGAAGTATTGAGAGCTTTTTACGATCGGCAAGTAACATGAATCCACCGATCAAACCGACGGTTTGCATTAGAATTGTTGGTATTGAAGCTGAATTTTCAAAAATAAGGAACCCAAAGATTTGTTCAACTTGCTCGGGGAACGTCCAGGCAGGCAAGCCAAGCACGAAGGCGCCGTAGCCAAAACCACCGAACGAAATTTTGTACTTCCAATCGCGACCAAAATGAAGGCTCGAAATCAATAAAAATAAAACAAGAGCCAGACTGGGTAGCAGTAACCAAAAACCAATCACAAGACCAACGATAGCGCTATAAATCGTGAGAAACCAAACGCTCGAAGGAAAGTCACGGATTAATCCATACCTCGTCGCGACTATGGGATCGAGTGCCCCATGGGGTAGCCCGACCAACGAGATCAGACAAGATGCTAACACCAAGCTCAGATCCATCGATATCTCCCCAATAAAGCACAAGTAAATGGCTTGGCAGGAGCAGCTCGCAACATATGAATCAAATCGACAGGAGAGCGCATCATCATGAAAGCCGCAAAACGGTCCGGGCGCATCCGGTTTGCGATCTGCATCAGGAGCTGAGGAATAATATCTGGCCGATGTTCAATGAGGTTCAAGAACAGGCGATCAGCCCAGGTGGTAACCGACGATCCTTTAAACGGTTGAGTAATATTATCGGTCACCAACTTGTTGGCCATCTGCTGACAAGCGTAGCGAATGGTTCGATAACCGTAGCCAGTCGCATCGCGAGTCATACCGCCTCGGGCACCGATGGGCATCCCCAAATGATTCGCTTCTTGTTTAAACCCCATCGGAATATGAGCGGCCTCGGTTCGGACCACCCGATATGGAAGGTGAGGAAACCTTTGCTGGAGATAGCTAATATTCAAACCATCCAAGGCCGAAAAATCGGCTGGTCTCGACGTGAACTCGGTATGCTCCACCAACAATTGGTTCGTGCCTAACGGAACTAAATAAACAAACTGAAGCCCTGAATCAGTCGCTCGCATGCAGTCCATTAACCCAACTTCTAAGATCCCATGTGGCTGTTCAAAAACAACCTCAGTACCTGCAAAACTTTGCGTTAATTGAAACGTATCAACCGAACATGGGCGACTGTCAAAGCAATGGGTTGCCTTTGGTCTCGTGTGGATCAACTCGTCCACAAGGTCAATTTGAGGATGACGATCGATTGAATTAAGAGCAGATTCCAGAACATGATTTCCTGACCGGGTTCCATATTCAAACCGGTTACCGTGATGAGACACATGATCATCACCACTACTGAGTGTCCAGCGACTACTCGAATACTCCGGTCTAAGAAATAGACGCTCGCTATCCATGTACCAAAAACTGAACGTTTTTGCTACCAAGGATCGCGCATTCGGCTCAGAAATCACAACTTGGCCGGGCAATTTTTTAAATTGAGCAAGCGAAGCGGCGAGCGATAAACCGCTTAGACCACCGCCGATAATATGAACCCAGGGATCCATCGCATCAAGCCCAGTGGACCCCAGGTCGATGATTCAACCCTCGATGCAACTCAGCGTCATGAAAACCCTGATATTGATGCGCTTTTTTAGAAAAGAGGAAGGTTACAACACATCGTAAAGCGATCAAGCATTTTTGCGTTTTGGTGGTAAAGGCGCGACCAGCCCAAATATCAAAGCGACGGTCTGCGATGATCAAACCGATTTCACGGTAGGTAAGTGTAGCCACGTAAATCGCCAATCGCGCTTGTGTTGGAAGGAAACAGAGGCCAGAAATACCAGACTCATAACGAATCTCTGCTTCACTGAGAAGATATCCAACCACTTGCCTGACGCTTTCTGTTGTAGAGACATCAGGTGACACAATCTTTTCTGCCGTAATCGACTCAAAAAGATCGCCAGGTAGATAGACCCGACCATTCAGAGCATCTTCATAGACATCACGACAAATGTTAGTTAATTGCATGGCAACACCCAGATCAATCGCATGATGTCTAGCAACTGGATCTTTCACACCAAATAGATCGCACATCAACAGTCCGACTGTACCCGCAACCTGATAACAGTATCGTAGAAGTTCTGCTTCACTCTGAATCGCAACTTTTTGGGTATCAAGCAAAACGCCGTCGGTCAATTCAATCAAAGCATCAAAGCCAATCGATGGCTGAATTGCGAGTGCTTTAGCGACAATCGGGTGCGAGTGATCTCGATCGAGCAGCGCCTGACGCAAGATCAGTAATTGTGTACGCGCCTGGCTCGCATCACTCGCCGTATCCGCCAGATCATCAATCTCACGACAAATCCCATATAGTTCTGCCGCTGACTGCATTTGAGCCGCTGACAGAAAATGACTCGCAAAGTGAAAAGTGGTTCCGTATTTTTTTAATTGTTGTTTGCTCATACGATTCCCTAGACGAAGGCACGCTTCACCATCGTTTCTTTTACCAGTTGTTCGACAACTTTTGCCGACGAAATTACCCCAGGCATCCCGGCACCGGGGTGTGTCCCCGCACCTGTGAGATAGAGATTGTCGAAGCCTTCGGCCTTGTTATGAAAACGAAACCATGCCGATTGTGTGAACAAGGGTGCGATTGAGAATCCGGCTCCTTGATACGATAAATAATCTTCAGCAAAATGATCCGGCGTCATCGAGAATGGAGCCTGTATATGTGCTTTCAAATCAGGCAAAACCGATTGATCTAGCGCCTCAATAATGCGGTACCGAAGCTTTGGTTCCTCGACGGCCCAATCAATACAGCCACCCTGGTGTGGCACGGGGGCAAGGACATAGAAACTGTCATGACCGGTTGGAGCAAACGACGAATCGGTCGCTGTTGGGCGATGTAAATACAACGAAAAATCGTCAGCGAGGACCTGACGATGAAAAATATCATCGAGTAAATCTTTATAACGTTGGCCCATCCAGATCGTATGGTGGGCCACGTCGCGGTATTGTTTATTCGCACCGAAAAATAAGACGTACAAGCCCATTGAGAGTTTGCTGTAGTCTCTTTTAAGACGAGTTGTGAATGGGATTTTGTTTTCCGGTAGTAACTCACGGTACAGATACATTGGGTCACCGTTAAAAACGACACAGTCTGCGGTAACAACTTCACCTGACTCCAGCTTCACTCCAAACACTTTATTTTGAGACGTCAATATTTCAGACACCGTTGTTCCAGTTTGGAAGGTGATTCCCTGCCGAAGCATTAACTGCTTCAGTTGCTCAACAATTGCGCCGGTACCGCCCATTGCAAAAAAGATCCCGAACGCACGCTCTAGATAGTGGATTAATCCATAGATACTCGTGGTATCGAATGGCGACCCACCGACCAATAGTGGCTGGATTGAAAACGCTTGTCTTAATTTATCGTGCGAAAGATGTTTGCATACCATGGCCCACACTGACCGATCACTGCGAAGTCTTGCTAAATGCGGGATCTGCTTAGCCATGGTCTTGATTTCATGAAATGGCTGATGGGCTAGTTGAGAAAAACCAATATCAAACATTGCTTTCGAATGCTGGACCAATGACTCGTAACCAGCCTGATCTTTTGGCTCAATTCGACGAATCTCATCCAACGTTTTCTCAAGCGTGCCACCGTAGTCAAAATGATCTCCGTCGGGGAATATAAATCGGTACCAGGGCGTTAACTCTCTAAACTCGATGTGATCCTCTCGGCGTTCACCGAAGAGCTCAAACAATTCATCAAACAGAAAAGGTGCAGTGATAACGGTTGGCCCAGCATCATGACGATACCCATCGACTTCAAACGCCTGAGCTCTGCCACCGATCGATTCTTGGCGCTCAACGACATGGACATCTAATCCAAGGGCGCGAAGGCGCAAGGCAGTCGCAATACCGCCAAAACCTGCGCCAACGACCAGCGCACTCTTCGTCACGCAGCAACCTGGAAAGTGGGATATTTCTGATGCAGCGCTTGAATCAGCACCTCAAAGGCCTCGATACAAAACGGCGGCAATGTTCGTACCCGCTGTCTCGCATTTTCAAGATGCCAGTCAAAACGCTCTCTCAGAGCAACCTCTGGATCTGAGCCATCGGTGAGGTTGTCAGCTAGTACCCAGTAGCCATTGAGTCTCTGATTAAAATCTTCAGCTTGGTCCGAGAGGTCGTCAGCCAGTTGGTAGGCAACCCCAATCGACGATGCACCCGCGAGTACCTGCAATACATCTTCGTCAGATCCATCAGCAATCGCGAGCACCATCGCGATTGGTAGGCCCAATAAAGGACCGCTTTTGTGTCGTACGATCTGCTCGTAATCGTCAAATGAAATACGTGATTCCGGGGTCCACTGACAATCAATGGTTTGACCAGCGGCCATCACACTGATGCCACGTGAGAGCATCGTCACCAGCCGGGGCAAATGATGAATATGATGCGGTGGTAACTGCGCGAGTTCCTCAAACGCAGCGCCTATCAAGTCATCGCCCAGGCAAATCGCAGACGACTTCCCAGCGACGGTCCAGACGGCCGCTTGTCCACGTCGAATCGAATCCTCATCCTGAACATCGTCATGGATCAACGATGCCTGATGCAACAGCTCAACTGAAGTCGCGATCGATAACCGCGCGGCTTTTTCTAACGACTGTGAATAGCCAGCCGCAAGTGCGAGTACCGCACGGGTCCGTGAGCCACCAGACGCCAAGTGATCTTTAAACAATTGATTGAGACTAATTTCGTCTTTGACGGGCTTCGATCCATATTTCCGAAGATTATGTTCAAGTTCAATGAGATCATTCTCTAACAGGCCGAAGTCAAACGCTTCCATGATAATACCTCGCGTCAGTCCATCCTTAGTTATTTTTATCATTCCGTTTTCAATACGCACGATTCATCGAAAGAACGTATTGAAAACGGGGTCTCTGAAGAGACCCCGATTGTCCCGCTTTTAAGCTGCAGCAGGATTTAAGTTTTTGTTGTCTGATGTTGCGGCGTACCAAACTAACAAGCAAAACGCCAACTTGTTGACGATGTCAGCGAGGTTATACACAACGTTCAACGCCTGACTTGCTGCTGCCGTAGTTGCACCAGCGTCGTCAACCATCACGAAGTAACCGAGGACGTAACCTAGAGGATAAATAGCCCAACCAATAGTGACCACTAAGCGCATATTTCCAAATGCACTCTGGATTGCAGCTGAGGCTTGTCCCGCCTGTTTTCCGGCGTCGCCAGCAAAAATTTCATACAGAATGTAGAACCATCCCAGAATTCCTATGACAAATCCGACTGTAGCGTCGATATAACCAGCTTCGCCCATAAAACCAGCAACCAACATGATCATTGTGCCGATCAATAGTCTCCAGAACATTCCAGCTGACGCCAAACCGATGGCGGCAAGTATCAGATAGAACTCAATCATCTGAAGTGGAACGGTCAACAACCAATCGATATAGCGGTAAACGGTTGGCGTTTCGCCCGTAGCGACCCACACATCGCGCATGTAAAAATAGTGCACGGCTGCGATGAAGCAAACCAATGCTCCAACAACCAAGGATGTTTTCCATTTACCTTCTACGTTTTGAACTTCCCATAAGAAGAAGATCGTAGCGGAAAGCATCGCCATGGAAATTAACCAGAACGATATTCCTACGAAATCGTCTGACGCGAGGTTGGCCGTGGCAAACGCTGATGATGGCAGCGCTGTCAGCAGACCTACGGGGACTAAGCCCTTTAAAAGTTTTGTAAATGTCATGTCTTGCCTCCTCAGGCACTGGAACAAATGTTATATCTTTTGATAATCCCATCCTTGTGACAAACCTAAACGCAAAAACGGAGCCAGCTCCATCCTTGTTATTCAGGCGAGCCGTACTCCGTAACGACAGCCGAAAGTGAAGCATAAAATTGAAATAATGACAAATATTTGACATCGAATAGATAAAAATTAGACGTACTTATCTGTCATTCGTTGCTACACCATCAAAAAAACGCACTGAGTAAAACACCGCACGAACACAAACTTAGGATACCTATTTCCTATAAAAACTAATTAATTCAATAAGTTAAGGTATTTTAAAGCTTATCAGATGGATCCGCACACCGAGCATTTCTCTCGCTTTCTTACGGGAACCGCAATCCACTGCGACTCTCGCGCATCGTAGAGGAGCATGCGTCCCGACAAGCGACTTTCTTCTTTAAAGAAATTGGGTATCACATGCAAAGATGTAAGCTATCACGACCATTTCGAACAATCCTAAAATCGAAACGTGTAATTCAGAGATCGTTCCTAAATCACCAAATCTCAATTTTTAATCTCACCGATGTTGGCGTACCTTCGTCAGAATAATTATCATCAAATGTATTAATAATTCACCTGGCTCAGCCAAACAGGATCATCCGGCAGGAAAAATGAAATTTTCAATCAAAAATCTGAGCCATACGTACGCTGGAAAAGTTCACGCGCTGACCGACCTCTCACTTGAATTACAGTCCAATTCAGTGACGGCATTGCTAGGCCCAAATGGCGCTGGAAAAAGTACACTATTCAAAATCCTCGCAGGGCTAATCCACCCAACCTCAGGACAAATCGAAATCAACGGCAAATTGTGGGATCGTGAAGATGCAAAGCCTCTCGGTCATATTGGGTTCGTCTTTCAAGATCCTACCGTTGATCCGATGCGGAGTGGGCAAGCGAATCTTATCTATGCAGCGCAGCTTCAGGGATTAACTACTCACCGGTTTGCTCCGCGGATTGACGAGTTAGTTAACGCGTTTCAGATGAGTGAATTTATTAGACGACCCGTAGGATCTTTGAGTGGAGGACAGCGACGACGCTTGGAAATCGCGAGAGCCTTGATTCACCGACCTAGTTGGCTATTCCTAGATGAACCGTCCACCGGTCTTGACATAGATAATCGCCTCCGACTCTCAGAACATCTCCATGGATTAACTAAGTCAGGGGAATGCGGGGTGCTGTGGTGTACACACATACCCGACGAACTTCGGCCCGAAGATAATGTGGTCATCATGAAAAAGGGACAAAAAGTATTCGCAGGTTCATTCGGGTCGATCGATGAGTTGATGGGGCGCTACAACGAGCTGGTGAGCGCGTCATGAAACGCAGCATAACAGCCCCAGTGATGGCAATCTTTCATCGAGAATTCGATCGTTTCGTTAAACAAAAAGCACGGTGTGTCTCAGCAATCGTGCGTCCGCTTCTCTGGCTTGTCGTTTTTGCAGCCGGCTTCCGAAGCGTGTTAGGGATTGCTATCCAGCCACCTTACGAGACTTACATCACCTATGATCTTTACGTTATACCGGGCCTAATAGGTATGATTGCACTGTTTAACGGCATGCAATCCTCGCTTAGCATGGTATACGACCGCGAGACTGGTAGCATGAAGCTGTTGATGACCGCGCCAATCAGTCGACGATCGCTCCTGATCTACAAGCTTCTCTCGACAGCGACTATCTCTTCATTCCAAGCCTATATTTTTATAGGAATCACTATTTTATACGGAGTTGAACTCCCTTGGATCGGCCTATTCAGGAGCCTTCCCGCAATTTTTATGGCATCTTACTTCATTGCCTTGGTCGGGCTGATCTTGGCCAGCCAAGTTAAAGAACTTGAGAACTTCGCAGGCATCATGAATTTCGTTATTTTCCCCGCATTCTTTCTCTCCAGCGCGCTTTACCCTTTGTGGCAAATTCAGGAAACTAGCGAAATTGTTTATCAATTAGCCGTTCTAAACCCATTCACTTATGTGGTTGAGTCTATCCGCTTCGGAATGCACGACACACCACTTACCGCAGCAACAGCTGTATTATGTATCGCGAGCGTTGGCTTATCGACCATAGTCCATAAGTTATTTACATTCGGACAAACGCGTTAATGCAACCATCATCAATTGCCGAAGACAAGGCGCTGCTATAAACGTTGTAACTGAACTTAGCCCCAACTTGTTACGTTAAGACCAAGTCGACACTCGGGCACATCTTTTAAACAAACGGACCGGCATCAAAAAAATCATTCCTAACTTGTTTGGCAGTTCGACTCCGTTGCCAGGGCATACACCACGCCTGAAACGGCTGAGTATTGATGCACATCCGGCTGGATCTCAAGGATACTCAGAACTACACTGGTCAGGTTCTGACTGTTCCATTCCGATGGCAGACAAACCGGCTTGCCGTGGACGAGAAAAGCGTACGGCTGAGCCTTGAGGCGCTCGCGTGTTTGGTGACGAGCACCCTCGACAACGCCCATCACAAAAGCAATACACGGATCCATGTCTTGACGACACTCAGTAAGAAACTGGCCGACTGTGATAAATCCCTGTGCAAAACCAACGGCAGAAAAACCACTCAGTAACAAGCATGCGATCAGGCTTCTCATTAAATCTCAGGAACCTTTACGGTCACCTCAAAAGAAGAATACCAGGCAGCCAAATCCTTGATCTGTGATTTACTGAGCCCCTGAGCCATAAGACTCATCCGGCGATCTTGCCGCGCCCCCTTCTTGTAGTCAACCAAAGCCTTTTCTATATATAAAGAACTGAGGCCTGCCAAGTTCGGTGTCTCAGGATCTCTCGACAACCCATCTTTTCCATGGCATGCCGAGCACTGCGCGGAAAGCGCTTTTCCGTTGGCCATATCGGCAGCGTAAGACATGGAACTCAAACAAAAAATCAAACAAGTTACTACCAACCTATACACGATCAACACTCCATAACGAAAAAAACCCCGGCAAATGCCGGGGTCTTCTTTCTATGGTTAACCACCGACGTATGAGATCTTGTAGATCGCACCCGCGTAGTCATCCGAGACGAGCATCGAGCCGTCTTTCAGCATAACGACCGACATTGGACGTCCGTCGTATTCCTTGTTTTCATTTAACCAACCCTCGGCAAATGGCTCCATTTTTGCGTTCCCTTCATCATCGATGAACGTCACCATTATACGAGCGCCACAGGGCTCAGTCCTATTCCATGAACCGTGTTGTGTTGAGAAAATCGCATTCTTGTACTTAGCTGGGAACTGGTTCCCTGTATAGAATGCCATGCCTAGGTCAGCACAGTGTGCCGTCGTCTCTACAGCTGGAAAAACTACGCCCTCCGGAGGTGTCTCGTTTTCATAGTCTGCATTCATGACCGTTCCACCACCATACCAAGGATTTCCAAAATGTTGCCCTGCGGCTGTTTGACGATTTAGCTCCCCTGGTGGGATATCATCACCCATTCCGTCGGTCTGGTTATCAGTCCACCACAGTTCTCCAGTAACAGGATGGAAATCTTGGCCGACCGAGTTACGTACTCCGTAAGTATAGACCTCACGGTTCTTACCATCCCGATCCATTCTGATAATGCCGCCTATACCAGTTTTTGTGTACAAATCGATCTTATCTTTTGGAACGACGTTGTAGGGTTGGCCCAGTGATACGTACAACTTGTTATCAGGGCCAATGTCCACGACTCTGGCTGAGTGGTTATAACTTTCTTCTCCTTCTGGAATGAGTTCCCCCAACGGAACCACGTCTTCCGCAA
>CACECO010000002.1 GCA_902558075.1 uncultured Litorivicinus sp.
ACAGCAAATTCTAAAAACCTCGAATATCCTAGGTCTGAACTCGACCGTGTTACTTCATCAGAAATCACTTAACATATCTGAGGAGTCTGCGGTGCGTCGGATTTTAGACCCAAATTTAGCGCTCGGAATGTCAACCACAGGACTCGATCCTTCGGCAGATGACTTAGAGGTTTTACGGAAAATCTCTGCAAATTCCGGCATGGATACGCAGTCGTTGCGATCGCGGACACGAATTATCACAGGTGGTCGTGAGACGCCCAATTCACCGCAAGGCCGGAATCAGTACGGGTGGATCATGGAAACCCAAGATGTCGATTTGTTGCTGACCTTTCAATCCAACGCGATTGAAGCCACTAATGACAATCCACAACTCCAATTTTGCAATCTTCCGGAAAAGGTGCGGGTCGACGGATACTATGGCATCGGGATTTCCCCCGACGCAGATCAGGAGCTGGTTGGATTTTACAATTGGTTGTTAAGCGACGTCGGTCAGGGGTATCTGAGGCACAATGGGTTTGAGGCCATCACAAACAGCCGTTCAGGCGGATGACACCCAAGTCCGTCACGTCATACCCTGCATACCGGTCAACCTCCGCCAGAAACTCATCAGACAGAGCGAAGCGCAACAGTATTTGGATTTCGGGCTCAAAATATGCGAATCGGTCAATCAACAAATCAAATTGTTCGACGCAAATTGGTACGAAACCCAATCGATATCGATCAGCAAAAGATCGGAGTCCGAAAGTGACGTCAGCCTCGCCCCCAACAATTGATAATGCGGCGTCGGTCTCGGTTCGAGCGGTTCGAACAGAGTGAATGGAGAGTAGGTCAACGTGGGCTCTCGAAAGATGAGTTTCGAATAACAATTGCGCGGCAGCGCCCGCTTGCCTCGATACAAATCGCTTACCTTGAAGATCGGCCAGTCGTTGAATATGAGAATTAGGACGCACAATTAAGCCACGTTCACGTTTTGCCCAATGCATCAAGACAGATGGCGAGTGTTTAAGGTAGCCTTCAACTAACTCAGTGTTCCAACCTGGAGTCGTCGAGTTTTCAATATGGATGCCGCAGGCGATGCCCTCCCGATTCTTGTATCGCTCAAACCCATCCATCGAACCATTCAAAGAAGCGGGAAGACCACAACCCGAAGCACTGATTGCCCAATCAAATAAAGGATCGTGGGAGCCCAGAACGACCGCGGGACGCTGGGTCAAGACGCTCGAGAGCCCACCTTTCTGATGGATCCACTGTGTGATTTCAAGCTTTGGGAATAACAGTTTACCAGTGGCCTTAGCACATGGAATCTCGCCGCGAGAAGCCAGGTCATAGACCTTTCGCTCCTTCAGTCGGAGTAAGCCTGCAACTTCCTTTGTCGTCAGAAATTCGGACAAGCATGGAATCCTTTCAAATCAATAATGGTGATAGCATACATCAGCGCCCAGTGAGAAATTAAGGAATCGCAACGCGTTTGATTCGCTCAACAAGGAGTCGACTGCTTATCGCAAAATTGACACCTGCATCGATGTCCGCATCTTTGGTGAAAATCGCCGCGATCATACCCACTAGAACGCCGTTTGCGTCGACAAGTGCACCACCCGAAGCGCCAGGATTGACGGCTGCGTCCGTTTGGATAAAGTCTTCGACTGGATTAAAGCCAATGCCACCACGATGTGTCCCAGAGACAACTCCGCAACTTATGCTCACACCCAAACCAAAGGGATTTGCAATCACACAAACGTGCTGACCGGGGATAACACTTGTGGTCGTTAAATTCAGTGCCGGTCGAGAGGTCGTCGTTCGTAGTAATGCGATATCTGCGTCGCTGTCTATCCACAAAACCTCGGCATCGGCCAAACTACCGTTATAGGAATCATGAATCTGAACACGCGTAGCGCGATCAACCACGTGTGCTGCAGTCAGAACCAGATCCGATTCACGTTCGGAATCAAGCGCGATTGAAATGCCACTCCCCTCGGGTGCGACGCCTTTTGGCGCCCCAAAACCTGGCTTTTCGTACCCAGGCCAAGTGGGAAGGACGGCGATGACTGAACGGTGTGTGTTCTGCCAAGTATGCGTGCCGTGATCGGCCAATGCAATCGTCGGACTTAAAACCAATAGCAGTGAAATAACGCTTCTCATTGAGGTGATGTGGCACGCTTCAGGTAACTAATCAAGTCCGCTCGATCTTGGTCACCGTTAATCCGTTGCACAGGCATCTTCGAGCCCGGTGTGACAACATCAGGGCCGTCTTTAAACAACCGATCGATGGTTTCCTCGTTCCAAACAAGGTCCATCGCAATCAATTCTTTGGAATACGGGTAATCAACTACCGCACCAACCTTTCGTCCAAATACGCCATACAAAGTTGGACCTGCCCGACGCTTACTTGAAGGTGTCAAGGTGTGACATACACTACATTTTCGGGCGAACTGTTTTTCACCGTTGTCGATCGGCTGATCTGGATGGAAGCGGCGATCACTATCAGCCAAGGGATGTGGCACAATAAAGTCGCTAAGATTAATTTTTGTGATCCAGTCGTCCAGACCAGCGAAATAGAGGGTCTGGGCTGCGTTACCCAGTTGCATTGCCCATATCGGGCCTTTAACTGCTTTAAAATCGTGCTGAATCTCACCGACGACAGCATCAGCAATCACAATCCGCCCCTCAGCAGTGCCGAAAGCCAGCTTTTCAGACGCTCTATCAATCGAAACTGCCAACACTGGTGGGCCACCAACCCAGAGATCGACGGATGGTCCGGAGCTATCCAGACTAATGCTCTTCATCACTCCATTGGATCCACCAAAAGCGATGACATTTAGCTCCGCAGAGAGCTCCATCACATTAATACCAAATCCATTTCGAACCAGGCTACGAACATATTCGCCTGAACTGATATTCCATAAGCGAATGTGACCATCACCGCCTGCTGACACAATCTGATCTTCATTCGGCATGAATTTGGCCGCATTCACAGGACCCCTGTGCCCTTTAAAGAATCGGATCGATGACTGGTTGGATACATCCCACAAACCGACTCTTCGATCCCAGCTTGATGATAAAAGCCGCTGACTTGCATCATCGAATTCAAGATGGACTACCTTCGCGGTGTGTCCGTGGAGAGCTATGGGATGTGGTACAACTGCGGGATTCTTGAGATCGGAGACAGACCACAACAGGATTTGGTTGTCGTCGCCCGCGGTGGCAAGCCATTGACCATCGGGGGAAAAAGTCGCTGTATTGACCGCTGCGTTATGTCCAATCAGCTGTTTGAGCTCGGTCATCGACTCTGTATCCCAGGCGACAGCCGTGTAATCAAAGCTCGTGCTCACGAGAAGATTCAGCCCAGCTGAATACGCGAGACCCTTGATTGGGCCGCCGTGAGCGGTATAACGGTCAAACGCCACCGACTGGGTTGCAACTAATAGTGAGGCGAAAAATAGGATCGCAAATCGCATACTGATCTCCTGGCTCAGCTTGTGTTATAGGTTTCATTAGTCAGCCATCCGTATAATGAATTGGTAGGGTGGATCAATCGATTGCATCGAAACGATTTGGTGGCCAGCGAGCTTACAATAAGCAGGGACATCTTTCAGTGTCGTCGGGTCGCTGGTTTGCAATCGAATTGTCGAACCTGGCTGGAGAGGCTCTATTCGCTTTTTTAGTTTTAAAACTGGTAATGGACACCGGAGACCAACCACGTCAATCTCCAGGTCCACATTGACACGATCAATCAAGTCTGACCGAAGGTGCCGACTGAGTTTCTGCAGACGAGAAACCCATTTCACTCAACACAAAATAGGCACCGACAGACACAACTGCTGTAAAAGCAAACGCTGCTAACATCGTCTTCATCGTAGATCTCCAACTTTTTGAATCGGAGCACCTTTCGCCTCTTCTTCTTCAACCCACAGATCGTGGTGCTGTCTGGCCCATTCGAGGTCAACCTGTCCATTACCCATGGCGTCAAATGCACCTTCCATCCCAACACTTCCAATATAGATATGTGCAACGATCGCAATGATCATCGTAGTAGCCACAATTGCATGCCACAGGTGTGCGAGCTGCATTTCCTCGTGTGGAAGCAAGTCAGTTTGTAAGCCCATCGCTGGTATGATCGTATTGATAACCTCAAATGTCGATGCGAACATCGGAAACTCAAATGGGAATAACAATGAGAGGCCTGACATCGAAACTGAGGCGCCGAGTATCACCGTCATCCAAAAAATGAGCTTTTGACCACCATTGAACTTTCTGGCGGAGGGGTGTGCGTTTCCAACAATTCCGCCACCCTTGGCAAACCACTGGAGATCAAGCTTGGTCGGAATGTTGTGAGCAACCCACATCACGAAAATTGCCACCAACGAGGCCATAAATACCCAGGCGATGTTGTTGTGCACCCAAATAGAGAAGGTTGCGATCGCAGCATTCGCTTCATGTCCAAATACAGGGATGATGACCGAGCGACCAAACAGCAGTAACAATCCAGTGATTGCGAGCATAATGAATGACCCCGCGAGACACCAGTGACCAAAACGCTCGAATGCTTTGAACCGTTCGATGGTTCGGCCTGATGGTCCACCTTCGATTGCCATACGACCGCGCAGGAAATAGAAAGCAGTCAGCGCAACGATTATGCCGCCGATACCATATCCAGCGAACGCTTGGATACCACCCTGACGTGTCAATAACCAGCCCATGCCTCCATCCTGCACTAAAATCTCGGACGCATGGCTGTTATTAGACACTTTTACGTCCGTTTCGGCATATCGAATGCCGCGATAAAGATCAGAACTCGAGACCCCACCTAGCACGCCCAAGTTATCAGAGATTGACTGAGCATTCTCAGGGTTTCCCAAATTATCACGACGAAATGATTCGTCGACTTCGAGCCCTTTCTGTCGCGCAAGAATATCCTCTAGCGTCTGGGCTCCACCTGTCGATGCACGTTGACCCTCGTCTTGGGAGTGAGCCGGAGTCACGGCAAACGTTAAAAGTGCGGCTAAACACGCACCTAATACCTTTAAATTCATGACGACCTCAGGAATTGTTGTTGAGTTAATTAAACAGAGGGGCGGGGAGATCCCCGCCCTTCCGTGTGGCTGTTAACCGCCTTTCTTCTCGTAGGCAGTTCCCCAGCCCCATGCACCCGAACCGAAACCACGAGTCACTACGCGCTCACGATAAATCGCAGCTACGTCGTCACCGTCGCCGGCCAAAAGTGCTTTGGTCGCGCACTGCTCGGCACAACTAGGGAGCTTTCCTTCCGCAATACGGTTACTACCGTACTTCTGGAACTCAGCCTGCGAGAGGTCCTCTTCAGGACCACCGGCGCAGAATGTGCACTTGTCCATCTTGCCTCGTGAACCGAAGTTACCCGCTTGCGGGAACTGTGGAGCACCGAACGGACACGCATAAAAGCAGTAGCCGCAACCGATACACAGGTCTTTTGAGTGCAACACGACCCCGTCGTCTGTTTGATAGAAACAATCGACAGGACAGACCGCCATACAAGGCGCATCTGAACAGTGCATACAAGCCACAGAGATTGACCGCTCACCAGGCTTACCATCATTAATGGTCACGACCCGACGCCGGTTAATACCCCAAGGCACTTCGTTTTCATTCTTACATGCGGTTACACAAGCGTTACATTCAATGCAGCGCTCGGAGTCGCATAGGAATTTGGCTCTCGCCTTTCCACCTAATGACATAATTTATCCTCCTTACGCTGGCATGATTCGACATAACGTACACTTGGTTTCCTGCATTTGGGTAACCGAGTCATAACCATATGTCCCTACTGTGTTAGCAGATTCACCAAGTACATACGGATCAGCTCCGTCTGGATACTTGGCCCGCAAGTCTTCGCCCTGCAAAATGCCGCCGAAGTGGAATGGCATAAATGCAACACCCACGCCAACGCGCTCGGTGACCATTGCTTGGACTCTCACTTTTCCGCCTTCAGGGCCTTCCACCCAGACCATGTCTCCATCACGAACGCCAAGATTATTTGCGTCACGCGGATGGACTTCGACAAACATCTGTTGCTGAAGCTCTGCTAGCCAAGGGTTTGAACGTGTTTCATCACCACCACCCTCATACTCAACCAAACGACCTGAAGTCAAAATGATTGGGAAGTCTTTCGAGAAGTCGTTCTTCTGGATTGACTCATAGAGAGTTGGCAGGCGATACGCAAACCGATCTTCGTACGTTGGGTAATCCTTCACGAGATCGCGACGGTTCGTGTACAGAGGCTCACGGTGCAACGGTACTGGATCAGGGAAGTTCCACACCACTGTCCGTGCCTTTGCGTTACCAAACGGCGCACACTCATGCTTGATAGCAACTCGCTGGATGCCACCTGACAAGTCAGTCTTCCAGTTCGTCTTCGCGCCAGCAACCTTATCGATCGCCGCACGCTCATCAGCAGTCAGATCTTTATCCCAGCCAAGGTCCATCAGCATTTGCATCGTGAATTCTGGATAGCCGTCTTTGATCTCCGACCCTTGTGAGTACACACCTTCTGCAAGAAGGTTTTCGCCGTCCCTTTCAACACCGAAACGTGCACGGAAGGTCAAACCACCTTTCGAAACTGGCTTCGACATGTCATACAGATTTGGTGTACCTGGGTGCTTCATCTCAGGAGTACCCCAAGATGGCCATGGCATACCGTAGAAATCACCGTCGCAAGGACCGCCAACTGCTTGCAGCGTGGTCTTGTCGAATGTGTGCTGGTTCGCCATATGCGCCCTAATCCGCTCCGGAGACTGGCCGGTGTAGCCGATTGTCCACATACCACGGTTGAATTCACGGGTAATGTCTTCAATCAGCGGCTCGTCGCCATTGACCTTAATATTACGGAAGAAACGATCAGAGAAGCCGAACTTGTCTGCAAACAACTTCATAATCACGTGATCTGGCTTCGACTCGAACAATGGATCGATGACTTTCTCACGCCACTGGATTGAGCGGTTTGAGGCCGTTACAGAGCCATACGTTTCAAACTGCGTGGTCGTTGGAAGGAGATAGACTCCATCTTGACGATCGTGAAGGACCGCAGAGACTGTTGGGTGCGGATCAACCACAACCAATAGATCCAACTTCTCCATTGCTGTCTTCATGTCTAGCTGACGCGTCTGAGAGTTAGGGGCGTGACCCCAGAGGACCATGGCACGGGTATTATTTGGCTGCCCAAGGTTTTCCTTGGCTTCCAAGATACCATCGATCCAACGAGAAACAGGAATACCTGTCTCGTTCATCATCGCCTTGTCCTTTCCATCTTTGGTCTTCATGGTCGCAAAACGATTCTTCAACCAATCGAGATCCTCTTCCCACACACGAGCCCAATGCGCCCATGACCCTGGCTTCAGGCCGTAGTAGCCTGGCAATGTGTTCGCAAGAACACCAAGATCTGTTGCGCCCTGAACATTACAGTGACCACGGAAGATGTTGGTTCCACCGCCTGACGCACCCATGTTGCCCAATGCCAACTGCAGGATACAGTATGCGCGGGTGTTGTTATTTCCGTTGGTGTGCTGCGTTCCACCCATACACCAAATAACAGTGCCTGGACGATTATTTGCTAACGTACGCGCTACACGCTCGATTTGTGAACCTGGAGTTCCAGTGACGCGCTCGACTTCCTCTGGGTTCCACTTCGCGACTTCTTTCCTGATGTCGTCCATGCCCCAGACCCGAGTGC
Source organism: uncultured Litorivicinus sp. (assembly GCA_902558075.1). Classification (GTDB taxonomy): domain Bacteria; phylum Pseudomonadota; class Gammaproteobacteria; order Pseudomonadales; family Litorivicinaceae; genus HIMB30. The sequence continues at coordinate 7,703 of CACECO010000002.1, forward strand.
GGATGAACTCTTTATCTTCCCAACCGTTCTCGAAGACGTGCCACAAAATGCCCCAAATCAGCGGTACGTCAGTACCAGGACGGAACCGCACGTACTCGTCCGCGTGAGCGGCTGTTCGCGTGAAACGCGGATCGCATACAATCACTGGTGCATTGTTTTGCTCTTTTGCTTTCATGATGTGCTGCAAAGACACAGGGTGAGCTTCAGCAGGGTTACCACCAATCAAAAAGATCGCTTTTGAGTTATGAATATCGTTGTACGAGTTTGTCATCGCACCATAGCCCCAGGTGTTCGCGACACCCGCTACAGTCGTTGAGTGACAAATCCGCGCCTGGTGATCAACGTTGTTCGTGCCCCAGTAAGCAGCAAACTTACGATACAGATATGACTGCTCGTTGTTTGTCTTCGCAGAACCCAACCAGTACACACTGTCTGGACCGCTCTCTTCACGAATCTTAAGCATTTGATCTCCAATCTCGTTGATCGCCTGCTCCCACGAAACACGGGTGTAGGTTCCATTAACCAACTTCATTGGATACTTCAAACGACGCTCACCATGACCGAGTTCGCGAACCGCTGAACCCTTTGCACAGTGTGCACCCAAGTTAAACGGGGAATCCCAACCGGGCTCCTGTCCAACCCAAACGCCATCACGCACCTCCGCCTGGACAGTACAGCCCACTGAGCAGTGCGTACAAACGCTCTTCTTAATTGCAGTTTTTGCATCGCTCGACGCAGAAGCGGCTGCTTCTACTGAACGTGGCGTCATCGAAAACGCAGCTAAACCACCCACAGCCAGACCGGTAGAACGCAAGAACGTCCGACGGTCCATTTTATGGGAGACTACGTTTTTCAGTAAGGATGACACTTGGGAGCCAACTGCTACCCCATTCGCCTTTTTCCTTAGCATGAAAATCCTCCTCAGGATTTCTGTGAATAACTGATCAGGGCCTTATGCAACCTGACGTTATTCGTTTTTATTAGAACCGTGCTGTCTCGAGATACTTCTTATAGTGTGCATTCTTGCGAAGACCACTATCTTGACGAATCTCTACTTCAGAACTTGCAAGCGCCTGTGTTCCCGCTGTTGCAGCGACCGCTGCAACTGGTAAACCAGTCGTAACAAGTTTCAAGAAGCCACGGCGCCCTGCCTGTGTTGTTTTCTGTTCACTCATGAACATCTCCTTGTTGTGCTTTCACACCTACTTTTGCCTTTCGGCCTACTCGATACGGAAAGATTCTTGCTCAATACCCACCAACAGCTGACCTAGGGAGCCAACTGGGGCATAGAGCACAGCACTTTCTGCCTTTTCGAGATCGCTAAAACAATGCGCGGCCCAAGGGGCTATGTGCGCATTGAAAAATTCTTTCTGGGCTTGTAATGGCATTGGTTGACCAAAGGCACCGTTAATCATCCCCGCCATCATCTCGCACAATGCCCCTAAATGATCTTCAGGCTCAGGGATTCCTTGCTTTCGCCGAATACCAAGACTGCGCATTTTCGCTCGAAGGTCAGCAAGCGGCTTCTCGTGGAGAAAGCCTGTAAGGTAGTAACTCGCGTAGGGTAATACCTCACCCCTGCCGACGCCGATAAACAAAATGTTGTACTCACGCTCCACTGCGTCTGCAGTCAACGATTTCGCTAATTGGGAAAGGGTGTTGATGGCTGACCCAACTTCACCCGCGTCTCCCTGCAGCGCACTCAACCGATCAAGTGTTGATTGATTTGGCACCTGCAGTAGCAAGTTTCCAAGCAACGTATAAAGATGAGCGCGAATCTCATCTTCTGGCGCAATTGGCTGGGTGGCCATTTCGATCGTTGCTTTGGCAGTCATTTATCACTCAAGTCCTGTCTGAGCGGCCCGTTTGGAGCGTTCTTGTTAACTTAGTCAGCAAGTTTACCTTTTTGACCTAGAGAGGCAAGCGTTTTAGCAAAAAAACGTGATATTTCAGTCACTTGCGAATGCAAGTCATTTGCATTTGTAAATAGCCATGTTATGGCGCATCGAAGCGCATTCGTCTCGGCCGAGGTACAATCGTCACCCGTTCTGGGATGTCGTTGTTCAGCAATGACAAATGATTCTGAGGCGTGACTCCCTGGTCAGGCGTATCAGACTCGGCAAAAGTCTCTTCTGAATCGGCAGACTCTTCATCTTCAAGGCGGGTGTCGACCTGTGCAACGATCGCTGACCCCAACTCTTCATCGGTCGACGTATCGTCATCAGCCAATGACTCTAGCGAATCAAGGGCCTGCTCTGCGTAGCCTTTACCAACTTCATAAATAGTCTGTAAGTTTTCAATTACTGTGGCTGCATCAGTGTAATCGTCGCAATACTCATCGAGCCCGTCGATATTCGCGAGCAAAGGGTTTGTTTTCCAAAAAGCACGCAGGGCGCGCGCTCGTATACGCTCAGGTACACGGCCATCCATGAACTTTTCGACAGTATCCCCCAACTTTAAGGTGTCCGGCTCAGGTAACTCCAAAATTGATAGAATTTCTTCGTCGGACTTGTCCTCAAATTCATCCTCGACCGATTTAGCTTCGTCAGAGGTGGGAAGGGCAGCATCGGTATCTTCAGATTCGGGTCTTAACTTCCGATCCGACCACCTCGATAAGAATCCTTTGTCTTCGCTCAATGTTTCTTCCTCTTCCGCAACGAGGCTGGAGACATGTAAACGTCGTTGATTTGACTTACACGCGGATCACCTATCCCCTCATCGACTTGGTCTACCTCCAACCGATCGCGCTTGCGCTTTTTGAACGGCTCCTCAACAAAGTGATGATCAACAAATTGCTGAGCCCAACTCGCAATGATCGGTGGTATCGGAACTGCCTCGACAAGACTAAAACCACTGTCTAAAAGATCCTGAGCCTCGTAAGGCGACAAAGTCACATCAGTCACTTGCCAGCCACCGGGGGACCCGCCAGTCTCATCTTCATCCAAGATCACAAAGGCGGATGGAATCTCCATCGACAATGCAACACGATACGCTTCAACATCCGATCGATAGAGCGTGAGTGAGAGTGTTCTCGCGTGATATTGGGTGACGTCGCCCTCAGAGCGAAGTTCAACCCAATGGGCAATATCAGCCCCGGGAATCAAGCCTGATGGCTTCCAGATTTCCGACGCCCAGCGCGTAACGCCTGGATGTCTACTCACAACGATTCCCACCGGCATGGATATCATCCGTGCAGAAAACAAATCCGACTGATCGATGTGTTGGTTTGGGTCGCCCACAGATTTTTTTCCTTGAGATCTTCTTTTTGTTTCTTTTGCCCTTAATTCGAGTAGTCTATGGTGACAGCTTTACAAAAAGATAGCCCCTCAACGATGAAAACCAACACCACCTTAATTTTATGTCGCTGTGACGGCAGCCTTAAATACAACCGTGAAGTCTTTGAAAGTCACGGCTTCAATGATGTCATCGTCACCGATCAACTCTGTGGAAATGACCTAGATGTTGCCTTCGCCGCACTGACGGAACGTGAACAAGTCGTTTTCGCTTGCGAACAACAAGCACAGATATTTGAGCAGTTAACTGAAGAACTCTCTGTGGAAAATGCACTCAAAGCATCACTAGGTCTGATTGATTTGAGAGATCGCGCTGGGTGGACTGCAAAGGATGAAAAAGACGCTTTAATTGAAGGCAAACAACTCGCGTTGCTAGCGGACGCAAGCCTCGATCGACCCGGCACGAAAGTTCGTGAAGTCACATCATCAGGAACTTGCTTGATCATTGCGAAAGATTCGAGTGTCTTACCATTCGCTGAAATCCTTGGTGATGAATTAGCGGTGACTTGTGTATTGGAAAAACCACCAGCGAAAACCAGCCCATCAGGAAAATATGATTTGGCAATTGGACAGATTCAATCAGTAACCGGCGGTCTCGGTGCCTTTGATGTGGCATTCACACAGTTTGCAACACTGATTGCAACCGGCCGCGGTGATACCCACTTTTCCACACCCAAAGACACTGCATCATCAACTTGCGACATTGTGATTGACCTTGTCTCAGAGCAATCGCTCCTCGCCGCAGAGGCAACTCGCGATGGCTATTTGAGAGCACCCAACGCAGACGCGCTAAAGCTCGCTCGAATCGGAGCCGAGGCCAAGGGACTGGTCGGTACCTTCGAAAAGCCGCTGTACGTGAAATATGAAGGCTCAATGTGCGCGCATTCACGATCTCAAAAGACAGGTTGTACACGCTGCGTTGATACCTGTGGTGCACAAGCCGTCCAGTCTAATGGTGACGGCGTTTATGTAGATCCTGACATGTGTGGAGGCTGTGGGGGTTGTGCATCTGTCTGCCCAACAGGCGCTATCATCTACGATGACCCACCTTTCGAATTTATGGTGCAACGTCTAAAGACACTCATTGAAACGTTCCAAAGTCACACACAAACAGCACCACGAGTATTTTTCATCGACCGTCATTTCGGTCGTCATTTAATCGCAGAATCTGCTCGCTTCAGCCAAGGGCTGCCCGCGGATGTCATCCCCTACGAAGTGGATAATGTGGAGCTGATTGGTCATGCAGAGCTACTTGCAGCGCTCGCGGCCGGTGCAAGTGAAGCGCTGATTCTTAAATCACCAAAAACAGCCAAGACAGCAATCGAAAATCAATCGGCATTAACACATCGGTTGTTAGGTGCTACACGTGTCGATGCTCAGCGTGTCAAAGTCATCGAGGCCAATGATATTGCCTCACTTGAAGAAGCCTTGTATGGAACGCGAATGCCAGCGCTTAGGCATGAAGAAATCGCATTGCTCGGCGGTCGTCGCGAGGTTGCCAAACGAGTCACAGCTGCGTTTCTTGAGCACGATGGTGAGTCATCCAGTTCAATCGCTCTTGAGCTCGGTGACCCCTACGGCACGATCGAAGTCAACTCGGGTAAGTGTACGTTATGCCTGGCTTGCGTTTCACAATGCCCAACCGGTGCCCTCAATGATCGTTCGGATCGCCCTGAAATCAACATCGTGGAAAATGCGTGTGTCCAGTGTGGTCTATGCGCCAACACGTGCCCTGAGCAAGCGATCACACTGAAGCCGCAGCTCAGCTTCGGACCACAAACGCTAGAACAGACCTCATTGCACGGGGAAGACCCGTTTGAGTGTATCGAATGCGGGCGTCCGTTCGGTGTAAAATCCACAATTGAGCGCATCATTGAGAAGCTCGAGGGCAATCATTGGATGTATACCGACTCGGACAACACCAAATTAGTGAAGATGTGTGACGACTGCCGCATTAACGCTCAGTACCACGATGCCACTGCACCTCTGCGCGGTCCCGATCGTCCAAGAGTCAGGACGACCGACGATTACCTTGACAGCTAGGGATTGAATTGAATCGGTTTACCCAAATCAAGTGGCGTCAACGAATTCACAAAAGCAACGATGTCGTTAACATCGTCCATTTGCAGGTCGATTGGCGCAATCGTGATCAACGCACGATTTTTTTCAATTCCAGATCCTTCGACTGAAATCAAAGCTTTATGCGGCGACACAGCATAAAACCTCGAAAACCGGATGTACCAGTCATCGAACGATCGCATTGCATGGAACGAAGGCGCGTTATCAATGCCTGCGTACTTGTCGGCACGATCAACTTTGTGACAACGGCGACAGTGGTCACTCGACAGCTCTCGGCCATGGTCAATATTTCCGACAATGACCATCTCAATCGGAGCAGCTTCATCGGCGGCCGTCGGAATCGCGATCTGCCGACCATCCAACTCAAAGTCAGCAATCGTTGCCCGACCCGGCTCACTGACAAGCCAATCAACAAACGCTCGATAATCAGAACTTTCGACGGCTCCGCCGACAGCAGTAATGTAAACCGTCTCTCCAGAAACCAATTTCAGTACTTCAGCTCCGGTTTCTGGCCGCTCGGTCACCAATTGAATATCGCCAGAAGACTCTACCTGATCAAACCGAATCCGAGTTTTCAGAGAAAATCTTGGAATCACATACTGAACCAGTTCCGAAGGAATGACTATTTCATGAGACAGACTTAATCCAAAAGCACTGTTAAATCCCATTGCCAACGAACTGACCCAAGCAACTGTTATGAGTTTTATTGTTTTTCTAATCAATCGACACCACCTGATAGACTGAAATAAGTCATACTTATCATGACATAGGAGACAGCTATGAGCGAAGATAACTTTAATCTTTCAATGCGTAAGTTTTTAAAATCAGTTGGCGTCACTTCGCAACAGAAGATCGAAGAAGCTATTCGCGCGATTGACGCTGGTTCGGGCTTAACAAGCATCGATTTGACAGTCACACTAACGTGCCACGAAATCGGTCTTCGGCATGAGGTCAAAGGCACCATCGAGCTACCGTAACCGTATGATAGGACATTGAAGTGAGTGATCCCCAATTTAAAGATGCAGGCGTCATCGCAACCGACGGCGGCGGGCAAGGCCCGAAAAAAGAAGCTCAGCCAACACTCGAGGTGAAGGGCGTCAGGCACATCGTGGCTGTTGCGTCAGGTAAAGGTGGCGTTGGCAAGTCAACAGTTTCATCCAACCTTGCCGTCGCACTGGCGATGCGTGGACTCAAAGTCGGTCTTCTGGATGCCGACGTTTATGGCCCAAGTCAGCCTAGGATGCTTGGTGTCAGTGGTCGACCATCAAGCCCAGACGGCCAGACCATTCTTCCGCTCAGAAATCATGGCGTCACCTTAATGTCGCTGGGATTGATGATGCCTGACGACGAAGCCTTGATTTGGCGTGGGCCGATGCTGATGGGGGCGCTGCAACAGATGCTGGGACAGGTACAGTGGGGACAGCTCGACGTTCTGTTGGTCGACCTTCCACCTGGCACTGGCGATGTACAAATGACGTTAAGCCAAAAAGTGAATGTCACTGGTGCTATGATTGTCTCAACACCGCAGGATATTGCGCTACTCGATGCCAAAAAGGGGATTGATATGTTCAAGCGTATGGACGTTCCATTGCTTGGCTTTGTCGAAAATATGGCTTCGTTTATTTGCGATGGTTGCGGCAAAGAACACCATCCGTTCGGAAATGGTGGGGCTAAAGCAGAAGCTGAGAAACAAGGGATACCCTTCCTCGGCGAAATTCCGCTCGATTTGGCGATTCGAGTTGCCTCTGATGGCGGGGTTCCGATGGTTGTCGCTAAACCATCAAGTCCTCAAGCAAAAGCATTCTTTGACATCGCTGATCAGTTAATCGCAAGTGAGGTATTGAATTGATCTTTGGGGATGTGATTACCGATCCAACCTTTCCACCGCTATTGAGCGGTGAAAAAGTCTCAAAAGTAGTGGACCCCTTCACTAAAGCAGTTAGTGCTTCAATGATGGGTTGCGAACCAGGAGTCGTTTTCTACGCGGAAGACCAAGATACGTTAAATGCAGCGATTACACTTGGGCCTGAAATTGCTTTGAAAGAAAGCGTATCGGTTGTCCATGCGTTGATGTTATCGCTCGCTGATAGTCTGGGTGCGCTTGGGCCACCGGAGCTGGCTGTGCATTTTTTGTGGCCATGCGACTTCAAAGTGAACGCGGCACGCTGTGGGGGTATCCGGTTCAAGGCGTCAACGACAGAGCCCGATACCATTCCAGACTGGTTAGTTGTTGGTCTAACGTTACCGTTTGTAAGGCCAGAATCGATTGAACCAGGCTCAGACCCCTCACAGACTTGGTTGTACGAAGAAGGATGTATTGAATTAACTGTTCCGCAAGTGATCGAAAGCTGGTCACGGCATTCGTTGGTCTGGCTGAACTCATTTGAAGAGAAAGGCTATCGGGGAATACAGGATCATTGGCGAGCAAAGTGTGACTCGATCGGATCAGAGGTTACCTATCCAAACCAGGGTACATTTGTAGGGACTGACGAGAAAGGAAGTTTACTTCTCAAATGCGACGGAATGACAAGTATTCACCGATTGATTGATGAGATGGCACCATGAAATTAGCACGAACAATTCGCCTCGACGGATCCGATGATAACATTTTCGAGAGTCCTGCAAGTGCCGGAGAATGGTCAATTAGCGGAGGCTTTGAGTTTTCGGATTGGAGCGAAGACGATCTCACTGGTAAGCCGCGCCAAGCATTTTCAAATGGCTGGTTATCCCTTGAGTCTTTCGGCAGGGCAACTTTTGTCGCAGTCGCGCCAATCACCGACGCAGAATACGAGGCGCTGACACAGAAGCTCGCTCAATACTTCGTAGATCAATATGGTGCGCCTGACATCGAAGCCGCCATTCCAGTTGCAAAAGACGAGCTTGATCATATGCAGAGTATGTGCGAAGACCATGAAGACAACACGCTGTTAATGGTTAGCCGCTCGTTGAATGAATCAGGAATCCATGAATCTTATCGATACAACAGTCCACAGGGTGCTTCACTCGAAACATTTGCTGTTCACGGATCTGTGGACTGAGAAGGTCTCAAAAACTCTGCGTAAGGAATATATCGAACCACTGTGCCAGGTTCGATCAACTCCTCCTCAAACCCGATCTCGACAAGTCCGTCTGACCAACTGATACTAGAAATTCGACCTGAGCCTTCAGATGGAAACACATCAACTCGGCCGACTGCATTAAGACGCGCTCGCAGATATTCAGACCGGCCACGACGTTTCTTCTTCTTAAAATCAGCAACGATTTCATAGCCTCGAGGATCTCGCCAAATACCCCCGGCCAACACCTCCATTGCGGGCCGCCCAAAGACCATCGTGCATACCCATGCTGCAACAGGGTTACCAGGGAGACCAATCACAGGTGTTCCTTCCCAAACCCCAAGCGCAAGTGGACGACCGGGTTTCAAAGCAATTCGCCAGCTTGTCAACTGGCCCTCTGATTTCAAAATTGCAGAAATGTGGTCTTCATCGCCGGCAGACGCACCACCAGAAGTGATAATCAGATCACAGCACTCAGCGCCTTGATTCAATGTATCCCGAACCGTATCACGCGAATCCTCCACAAGACCCAAATCGATCGCCTCAAATCCAAGATCACGCAACATCGATAGGAGCATGAGACGATTAGCGTCGTAAATTTGCCAATAGTCAGCTAACTCCCCGGGCTTTCTTAACTCATCACCAGTCGATAAAACGCCAACGCGGAGACGTGAAAATACCTCAACCTCAGCAACCCCAGCCGACGCGAGCAACGAAAGATCAGTTGCAGTCAGACGTCTCCCGCACTTTAATATCGGCGTCCCAACAATCACATCTTCGCCCACTTCACGGGTGTTGGACCATTGCTTTAATGGTCCATTGAATGCAATTCGCTGTGGCTCAATCGTGCAATCCTCCTCTAACACAACGGTGTCCACACCGTCGGGCAAAATCGCACCGGTCAAAATCCGGACTGCTTGACCTTTTTCCACACAGCCAGCAAAAGGAACACCGGCTGCGGCGCGCCCATCACATAGCTGCATAATTTGCGGGCCGTCTGGAATTGGACCCGCAAACCCATAACCATCAACCGCTGAATTAGATCCCGGTGGATTTGACCTGACTGCTCCAACATCGGCAGATAGGATTCGATCTGAAGCGGTTTCAACTGGAATTTGATGACCTGCGCTTACAACCGTCGATAATGCATCTTTGAGAAGTTTTTTGGCCTCATTGACAGGCGTCCAGTCAACGCCTGGTGGCAGTGCGAAACAGTCATTTCGAAGCGGTGGCGGTTGAATTTCGGTCATGTACATAGTTCCAAATAAAATCGGCAATAGATGAGATATCGTTGAGATTGAAAACCGGTATATCAAGTCCGCTGATCTCATAATCAGAGGCCACGGCAACAATCGATGAGTCCTCTTCTGCCAACACACTTGTCTGACGCTTTGCTCGACGTACCTCAAGTTTTGGAATTGGAGTCTTCTTAAATCCCTCAACCAAAACAAGATCACAGGGCGCCATGCGATTTAATAATTCATCCAATTCAAACTCAGGCTGACTTCGATATTCATGCATCAAAGCAAACCTAGATCCTCCAGCTAACATCACCTCCTGGGCTCCCGCCCGACGATGCCGAAAACTGTCGGTTCCAAACCGATCAACATCAACGTTGTGATGCGTATGTTTGACCATTGACATCGTCAATCCGCGAGCTGTAAATTCCGAGACCAATCGTTCTGCCAGTGTCGTTTTTCCAGAGTTTTTCCAACCGACAACACCAAACACCGGAGTAGTCATCGTCGCTCCTCCTGTTGGGCAGCGACCAGATCTTCCCGCGTATTGACATTAAAAAATGGATCGCGCGAACCAGAGGCATGAGCAAATTGAACCTCAGCCCCCCTAACTGAATCAGTCCAAATCACGATCTTCCGAATACCCCGTTGCAATGCATCACGAAGATTGTTCTCGAGCGACACGTGCCAGAGCCCAAAGGTTGGATGGCGCATCCATTTCGACTTCTCATCATCGAAGCTTGACGCAAGAACGACAGGAGCCTGACTTTCCAGCGCTTTCCCCATGGCCCTAGCGACGAAATCAGTCGGAAAGAATGGCGTATCGGCAGCGACCGAAGCGACCCAATTAAACTGATGCTCCCGAGCGTATTCAAGCGCAGCAAGTACCCCTGCCAGTGGACCCAGATACCCGGTTAGTGAATCAGTAATACATGGGAGCCCAAACGAACCAAATCGCTCAACATCACCGTTGACGTTCAACACAACATCATCAACCTGGGGATGGAGCCGCTCTAAGACTTCGTCAAGAATTGTTTTCTGTCCAAGTCGCAATAGTCCCTTATCAGAACCGCCCATCCGAGTAGCAAGACCACCTGCTAGCACGACTCCCAAAATTCCATCATTCATCAACAGCACTCTTGCGACGGTGTTTTTTATCTTCTTCTGGCACTGACTCTGGATCCGTATCGAAGACCAAACGTTCTTCACCACTCAAACAAATGAATTTTCTACCACGCATTCGGCCGATCAACGTTAGGCCCACTTGCTTCGCAATGTCGACGCCCCATGCCGTGAATCCAGACCGACTGATGAGAACCGGGATCTCCATCAACGCTGTTTTGATCACCATTTCAGACGTCAACCGGCCCGTGGTGTACATGATTTTATTATCAGGCGCCACCGCCTCGAGGTGCATCCAGCCTGAAATCTTATCGACCGCGTTATGGCGACCTACATCTTCCATATACACCAGAGGCTTGTCCTGTTCGCAGAGAATCGTGCCGTGAATTGCTCCGGTTTCAAGATACAGGCTTGGGGTTCGATTGATTAAGTGACTGAGGTGATAAATCCATGATGTATGGACAGGAGTCGCTGCCAACTTGACTTGATCGACACCTTCCATCATGTCTCCAAAGACTGTGCCAATCGCACACCCTGATGTTCGCGTTTTTTTGCTCAACTTTTCTTCGTAGTTCGACTCGCACTCGGTACGTACAACAACCACTTCCAATTCTTCGTCGTACTCGACAACTTCAATCACATCATCAGACTTCAACATTCCCTGATTTTTTAAAAATCCAACTGCGAGGTACTCGGGATAATCGCCGATGGTCATTGCAGTCACGATTTCTTGGGCGTTAAGGTATATAGTCAGTGGGCGCTCTTCGATAACAGATGTCTCAGTGGACTGACCATATTGATTGACTCCCTGAATCAGACGCGACAATCGGGGGTCATTCGGATTGGGCCGGATCCGATAGGATTCAATGTGATCTAGTGTTGGCATCGGGGAACTCTGTTCTAGTATTCGACCTGCTTGGGGTTTATCCTACTGCACTTCAAGCATTCCAGCAGTAAAACAAATTTGCGTCAGCTCCGATGAGATTCCCAACCAATACCCTAGCAATTGCAAATCTGTACGCCCTGTTGAGCGCCATCAACCCGCTCTTCCTCGCGGACCACCTTCGATCTCCGAAGACAATATTTCTGCAATGTGTGTCACAAGAAATCATAATGCACAAACTATTTACGGGGCTTTGCGTTGCCCTACTATCAATCCACAGTGTGGCGATGGAAAAAGATCATCATAAGAGCCATCACCATCAGTCCAACTCGTTTGTCACCGTCGAAGTTGATGGGTTAGTCCTATCGAAGTTCCGAGCCCGTGCGAGCATTGGGCAAATGAAGAATTCAGGTGCTTATGGCGAAATTCAATCAAACACCAATGATCAGTTGATTCAAGCATCGAGCTCGGTTGCCGCTGTTGTCGAACTTCACGAACACATTAACGACGACGGCATCATGCGCATGCGCAAAGTCAAAGGTGGGTTAGCTCTCGAGGCAAATCAGTCAATGATCATGAAGCCAGGCGGGTATCACATTATGCTCATCAGCCTCCACAAACCTTTGAAGGCTGGCGACACGATGGATTTATCACTTAAATTTGGATCCGGGAAATTAATCGAGCTATCGATCCCCGTCGTGTCAATCAAAAAATCGCATCATTGACGGGCGAACTCGTCCCCTGAAACTCACCCTCTTTATGTTTTCCAGAATATAACGCAGATCGTTTGTGTGCCGTCTAGCAATCCTTTTCTTTTTCACAATCGCAAGCTCGATTGCGCAGGCAGAGTAAGTTATGGAATGCGCGGCCGTTAGCCTCAAAAATAAATCGGACGAGATTGCTGCATCTTCTGAACAAACAGAGTCATACTCCGTTGTCTTCAATTTTGCCGGATCCTTACAACTGGCTCATCAAGTCATCGCTGACGCTCCTGCTACCGTATAAATTACCGCAAAAAACCTCTGCTTGGACGAAGTTGAAAAAGCACGATTAATTCAACCAGATAGCCGATTTGACGTGACTGGTAACCAACTCATGATTGCTCCGAATCAAAGACAGACAATTCACCCCGATCACAGCAAGATTCTAGCGACCTAAAGAGGTGTTAACTCAAGGATCTGACTGAGGTGTCGGCATATACATGACGTATCGGTTGGCCATGTACTGCGTTTGCAATGTCTGATTCCGCTCGATGCGAATTAACAAGAACAATAAGGCGCTTAACGAAAACATCACGAGGCAAACCAGCGTCAGTACCGCATTTCGTTGCATCCGTTGATCAGAGATGGCAAGAGCAAGCTGGTAGTCAGCCATTGCCGACGCTTGCTGATCTGATCCACGGGCCATTGACAGAGCACGCTCAGACACTTGCTCGGCAAACCACTGCACGTGCAGCAATGGATATTCGATTAAGAATCGATCAACACGCTCACGTGCTTGACCAGCCACCACCGCTTTGGTTGGGAAAAACGCTGGTTTCAAAGATGCTTCCATGACGTGATCGAAAAACAAGGTTGCAAACGACAGGTCGGGAATACCCGGCTGCAAACTCAACCGTTGATGTGTGTGCTCAATTAACCGAGCGACTTTCTCACGACGATCCGCATCTTTTGCAATACCTCGAGATGCGAGTAATGACTCGAGAAGTGCCGACCCTGATTGAACGGCTTTACGTTCTTTATCAGTTAAATCGACTTTAGCGAGATCGACCGGAATGACCACCTGAGGCCAAAGAATTTGACCCTGTAAAAGACGCTCCGAAAACTGCACGAACTCTGTGATTTGAGGCGCGTTAAATCCGGTATTTGCCGTGTCAGCAGGAATAGTCGGAGCGTCAGAGACTACCACCAATGCAGAGAAGTATGCCGTACCCGTCAATCCGAGGATTGCAAGTAATGCGAAACAGACAAGGAAAAATCCACGAAAAAAATCCGCAAACCGATGAAATAAAACATCAGGTGAGATCAGTTTCTTGATGACGAAATCACGTGCCATCTTGGATTACTAGGTCGAAGACGGTGCTTTCACGCGTGATGCTGGTTTTTGTGTCGCCGCCGCTTCCATTGCCGCATCACCAAAAGCGAGAGCACTATCAGCCTTGGCTGCCGGCTTCTTACCACTCAGAGCAGTAATATCCAATTCGGACTCCGAGAACTGACACTTGCCATTCATGCGCGCTCCACGTGCGACTGACAACGATTGATAGTGAATGTCACCCTCGATGATCGCTGTTTCTTCGAAAATCAATTCACAGGCCGTGATCGACCCACTAACCCGACCAGAGATTTTCACCTCTCGCCCAAACACGCGTCCTTTGATGACACCAGAGCTTCCAATCGTCAGATGGCCGGTCTGCACATCACCTTCGACCGTACCATCCACATGGATATTGCCTTCAGAAACCAAATTTCCTGTAACGACGAGGTTTGGCGCGAGAACCGCAAAAGTATCATTGGGTGACTTCATTGCTTGACTCCTGTTATCACTTCGCGTCTGCGACTGTGAATTCTTGTTCTTTGTAAACATAACGTCCTGCTTCGATGAATTGATAGGGATCGACTGCCTTGCCTTTTATTCGCACTTCGTAATGCACGTGCGGGCCCGTGGAACGACCAGTACTGCCCACCTCGCCAAGGCTTTCGCGGTGGGCCAAAGAGTCACCCCTTTTCACATAAATTCTTCTCAAATGACCATAAGCCGTCTCGATGCCGCATCCGTGGTCAATTACTACAAGGCGACCAAATCCGCCCTTGCGACCAGCAAAGGTCACAACACCGGGCGCGGTTGTTTTGACGCGCGTACCGGGCCACGCAGCCAAATCTACCCCAGCGTGCCAGGCGGGTCTTTTGGTGAATGGGTCTTTACGGTTCCCAAATTTACTGGTGAGATTGTAGTAATCAACGGGCGACGAAAGCGGTGCGCATGCCAATAATGACTGCAGTGCCTGCAGATCTTGGCTCAATGTCATCAGTCGGTCCGATCGATCTTGAAATTTCTCAAAAACATGTTCTTCCTCACTAGTCCCTCTAATTGGACCACCCGTTCCAAAGGACGGTGAAAAACCAGCAAATTCAGGAGCAGCTATTGGCGTTCCATCGATGATGGCGAAGCCTTTCGACAATGCTCGCGTCATCGTATCGTGTAATACTTCCATGGCCTCTGTCTGCGTTTCGTAGGCATTAGACAGATCTGCCGCGACCGTGCTCAACCACGAGCCAACTGCATCGAGTGATTCCGGCGCTTTCCGACCTGAAATTTCAGCAACCGAATCCGACATATTCAGTACGAGCCGAGTCAGATCTGCGTTTGACTGTTCGACCTCGAGAATCCTCGTTTTCAATTGGGTTTGAAACCACGGAATAAAGGCGATAATAGTCTCCGGAGACGACTGCTCCAAAACAACATTTGACGCATTCCGAATCGCATTGAATCGCGAAGCCCATTCTTCATTTTTACGGATCTCTGCGTTATAGGATTGACGCAATTCATACGCATTCTTCTGATCGGCTTCGAGTTGCGCGATGAATGCTTGATTCTCAGCAACTATCATGGCGAGTTCTGACTCTACCACCAAACGCGCATCGTAATTCCAAGAAAAACCGATTGATGCGACGGTCGACCAGATAAAAATAAGAGCCGCTGCACCGATCACTGACAGCTGATGCCATGTCTTTAGCACCAAATAACGCGTATCAGAGCCAGATCGAATGACCAGCGACCGTTCTGGGAATCGTGCAATGATTGTTCGGATAGCTGTCAGCATAAGCTCCACTTAATAATAGTCTTACCAAATTGGGGCAGAGCGATTCGTATCCTATGCATCCAACTCATCCTAGTATTGTTGGCTAGATTGCACTTCGTTTCAACCAGAATATGGGCTAACACCATGATTGCAGAGCACCAATTACTACCAAAACATTACTCGGCACATCGATCGACATCCATGCCGGGACTTGTTTGTTCTCAGCAATGCCAACAACACTGATTTCATGTTAAAAATATCGACAACTCATCCGATAACTTAAGCCACTGAATGTTTTTGAGGTCCTAATGAAACGAACGATTCACGTGCTCATTTTTCTGATCACTACAAGCTTTGGTGCGCATGCATCGGCGTATTCAGGCGAACTCTGGTTGTCACAAGCCAACCAAGCGTTCGGTACACCTGCAAGCATGCTCGCGCATGGGTTTCTCGCGGGAATCGTGCACAGCTGGAACAACCGTCGCGAGCAAGAATCGCCAACTTTTTGCTTCAACGCTCCGGCAGATCAAATGCAGATTCGGAATCTGATGGAGGTGGTCAAAAACTTTATCAGTGACCGAGATCCTGATCTTGCGGCCCCCGCGCAAGGCGTAATCCGAGTTGCAATGATGAGTCGTTATCCGTGTCGGAATTAGATTTAAAGCTGTTTTTCAGCCAGGATCAATTCGCGACGATGGTCCTGATAAGCGCGCATAATTGATGCGCCAACTTTTTGGCATTGTAGGACATCCCCTGTCGGCAACTGCATCGACAGATTTTCGCGATTCAAGATCCCAAGTTCCGCTCCGAACCGGTCAATGAATCGGTATGTTTCAACCGTTGTCTCCGTTGCTACAGCGATTGGATAAGTGATTGCTTCTCTCGCATCAAAGCGCCATAAAGATAACTCCATATTTGGATGCGCGACTTGTATCACATATTGGTGCTCAGGCGGACCCAGAAATTTTGTTGGCGCCTGATTTGGCGCGCACTCCAACGCGGCGTAATCGTCGAGCTTCCCCGTTGCATCTAGTAGGTGTGTCCACACATCCGTCGGGTTATTGACGCGAATCACAAAGTTCATCGCGTGCGATATGTTAATCATATCGTCTGGATGAAGGCTCAAAAAAAACGCCTCTAAAATAGACTGGGTATCCGGAGAATAAAACCCTTCAGCCATCAGTTTCGAGCTAATTTGCGAAGGCTCACCTCCAATACGAAGGATCTCTCGAGCTCGCCTGAGTTGGCGAGCAAATACATCGGGTTTCTCTAACGCAATTTGAGTCAAGTATTGATGCTCCGATGGTGTTTCAATCGCAGTCAGTTTCTCGACCTCAGCTTGCCTATCTGCATCCGAAACAAAGGTGACATCTGAGCGATACAGACTTTCGGCCATCGCCGAAGTCGCTAGGACCGTCCAAGTCGTCAAACAAAATATTTGAGCATTCATCCTAATGACTCTACCGAGCTTTAGTTCAATTGGCATCATTATTTCAACAACCCTCCCAATCGTTCAATCACACCTGAATTGTATGCGAACGTTCTGGGCGGTGAGTTGGCTTCCAGAGAGTCATTTACCGAAGACTACCGTTTTTTATGCTGCGCTGCGCGGCATACCAATTGAGTGCGATGAGTCTCAGCATCAGTGTCTCGACACAGCTTTATAAGCTAGATCTGGTTGTCTTGGAGCGTTTTCTCAAAGGTATTAATTTCAGAGATACCCGATTAACTCACTATCTAATATTCCGTAATCGACCCGTTCATCCCATGACCGATCAAATATAGCGAGATGGCCTCGCGATGGAAGCGAATCCCCAAAACGCGAAACAAATCTTTGACCGGCCCCTTTCAAGCTTGGAGGACCAATCAGATATACTTAAGATCTGCCAGGATCTCGGGCATATGACAATTGTCTAAAACATCACCGTTTCCCACTACACATATCCCTCAAGCACCATTATTGTCTCACGGCTTTGACGAAAGATTGATATTTGCTCCACATAAAACCTAGTTTAGCTTCAAAAGCGTAGCTTGCAGCCAGACACAGAGGGGTCAGAGCTGGTCATTTAGGGAAAACCACCAAATGCTCAATATCTAGACTGACACCAATCATTTCACCAATCGCGTGATTGTGATGTGATGGAGCCAGACACCCAAGAATTACCCCATTATCTAGCTTCACTTCGTAAAGGTGATGTGCGCCCCGAAAGTGCTTGCCAACGAGCATAGCCTGATAGCTCGAATCATCGTCATGAATTAGGTCATCAGGCCGCAGGAATATTTGCACGCCCGAATCAATCGGATACTCAAGGTCCTCGTCATTCATCAGCACGCCCAGCGGGCTTGATACCGAACGTGGGCTTGCAATTTTCGCATCAATCATTTCCCCTGGTCCAACAAAATGAGCGACAAATGGGTCTGTGGGCTCGTGATAGAGATTAAATGGTGTATCAAACTGACAGATATGTCCTTTGTGCATCACAGCAATACGATCTGCAAAATCGAATGCTTCGCGTTGATCGTGGGTCACCAACAACGAACAAATCCCATCACTTTTCAGAATCGTTCTCACTTCGCTGGCAAGACGGCCGCGAAGTTCTGTGTCCAGGCCAGAAAACGGTTCATCCAGTAGGAGTAATTTTGGCTTCGGTGCCATCGCTCGAGCTAAGGCCACGCGCTGCTGCTGTCCACCTGACAATTCATGCGGATAACGTTGATCTAAACCCATCAAACCAATCAAATCAAGCAACTCAGCAATCCGTTTGCTTTGGCTGGATTCTGACCAATCTGTCAATCCAAAGGCAATGTTTTCTGCAACAGTCAGGTGGGGGAAAAGTGCGATGTCTTGAAATACCATGCCGACACCACGATCCTCCGGCGGCACACGGTGACGTTCGGTAGATAGCAACTGATTATCGAGCCAAATTTCGCCTGAATCGAGCTCTTGGAATCCTGCAACCGCACGTAATAGCGTCGACTTTCCACAACCACTTGGCCCCAGTAAGCAGCCAAGTTCTTGTGGGTTGAGCCCCAATGTCACATTGTCAACAACCAAACCGTCTTGGTATGACAGGTTTAGGTTCCTGATCATTACAGCAGCCGTATCCATCTTTATTCCCGATTCACTGATCGGTTTAACCAAATAATAGGGACGAGACCCACCAACACGATCAATATTGATGGGACAGAGGCATCAATTAGTCGCTCATCACCGGCGAGTTCGTATGCTTTGACAGCCAGCGTATTGAAATCAAAAGGACGTAAGATCAATGTCGCCGGCAACTCTTTTAGAATATCGACAAAACAAACCAAGATTGCAGTGAACACAGATCCTCGGATTAATGGAACATGCAATTTTGAAATGACGCCAAATTGATTAAGCCCCAAAAGTCGCCCGCTCTGATCAATACTCGGGCGTATGCGAGATAAGCCACTTGTGAGATTACCGGTAGCCACAGTTAAAAATCGCACAAGATATGCAAAAACCAAAGCGACCAAAGTCCCGGACAGCCATAGCGATGGAGCAATTCCAAAAGGAGCAAGTACATTGGATATAAGCCGATCGATAGCACCAAAAGGAATCAACACCCCAATCGCAACAACGACACCGGGTAGCGCATACCCGAGTCCAACGAATGTCGTCGTATGATTGAGCCACTGTGATGGATACAAGCGATTGGCATAACAAATCATTAGAGCGATACTGACAATAAAAACAGATGCAAATCCTGCCAAAAAGAAACTATTAACAATCAAACTCCACATCGACTGCAGTTCGGCGAAAAAGAGTGCCCAATAACTGAGTATTCCTGTTGGTAACAAGAATCCAAAAAAAACCGGCAGGATGCACAAGATTTGGGCGACCATTTGCCTCCAGCCGGTGAGAGCCACACTGGTCTGATTTAGTTTGCGAAGTCGGTCTGAGTAATAGCGAACCTTACTACGCGAGGCTTTCTCAAAGGCAACTAACAAAAACACACAGCCTATGAGCAACGTACTCAATTGAGCAGCACCAACTGGATCGCCAAACCCGTAATATGTTCTGACAATACCGGTGGTAAAAGTTTGGACGCCAAAAAACTGAACGGTCCCAAAGTCGGCCAAAGTCTCCATGACCGCCAGCAGAATCCCTGCTGCAATGGCGGGACGAGCCATCGGGATGACAATGCCGGTCAATACTTGCCAGCGACTATGCCCCAGCGTATAGGCGGCTTCCATTAGGTTCGCAGACTGTTCCATAAATGCAGCACGAGCAAGCAAATACACGTAGGGGTACAGCACCAAACTCAACATAAAAGCGGCGCCAGGTAACGAGCGAATATTTAAAAACGGGTTCATGAGCCAATGAGGTGCACCAGCGTCCCTCAAAAAGGTGAGAATTGGACCGCTGAAGTCGAGCACTCCGGTGTACGTGTATGCGAGGATATAAGCGGGATAGGCCATCGGAAGCAATAACAGCCAAGACAGAATTCCCCGCCCCTTAAACCGATAAAAAGAAATGATCCACGCGGCAGGAACACCAAGCATCACAACGCCGATGGCGACTAATACGGATAGCATCAAGGAATTTAGAGCGTATCGACCAAGTAATGTATCAAAGAGGTGTGACCACGCATCGGATATGCCGGTGATAACAAAACTCACGATCACTAAAATAGGCAAAGCCACACATAGTGCGGCAATGACTGTTGTAAAAAGCAATTTGTTGGGCAGATTGAATGACCAACGAACTGGTTGGTGACTTGAAGTTATTGCCAACCGGCGCGATCCATTAATTTTACAGCCTGCTTGTTATTGACCCCCAAGATGCTCAAATTCAAGGCATCTGATTTGAATTTGCCCAATGATGCAATCGTGGACGAGGGAGCGACAGTCTCCACGACTGGGTACTCATGATTAATCTCAGCATAATAGGCTTGCGCTTCTTCTGACACCATGAATTCCAATAGTTGAATGGCTTCATCACGATTTTTGGCATATTTGGTTACCCCGATCGCAGACACGTTAATATGCGAACCTCGACGATCTTGGTTCGGCCAGAACACGCCCAATTTAGACACCACCTCACGGTCTTTTGATTTCTTTGAATCAATCAACCGGCCAAAATAATAAGTATTCGCAATGGCCAGATCACATTGACCCGCAGCGGCAGCACGAAGCTGATCAGTATCACCACCAGTCGGCTTGCGTGCCAAATTAGACACCAAGCCTTCAGCCCATTTTTGGGTAGCCTCTGTGCCGTTCGCTTCAATCATCGAAGCCACGAGCGACTGATTATAAATGTTGTTCGATGATCGAATACAAATACGATTCTTCCATTGAGAATTAGTTAGCGCCTCATAGGTCGAAAGCTCGGATGGATTCACACGGTCCTTGACATAAAAAATCGGACGTGCACGAACCGTCAAACCAAACCATTGATTATCCGGATCCCGGAGGTTTGCCGGAATTCTCTCAGCAAGAATAGCGTTTTTGACCGGTGAGAGAACCCCTGCCATTTTTGCGCGATGGAAATTCCCTGCGTCAACAGTTACCAAGACATCAGCAGGTGTTGCAGCGCCCTCTGCCTGAATTCGGGACAACAATGCATTTGCTTTACCAGTGATCAGGTTGACTTCGATTCTGGTTTGTTCGGTAAAGCGATCGAGAAGTGGAACGATAAGGGCATCTTTTCGTGAGGAGTACACATTCACCTCTCCCGCCATCGTAGGACCTGCGAGGATTAGAGCGATCAGGGTTAGTACGATTTGATGGGTACGCATTCATTTCTCCGCGAATTCGATGAGCAAAAATAGTAATTTAATGTAAAATTTAATGCAACACATTCGCATTTAGATTTGCGGGTTTAATCTACTTCTGACCAGCCAATTCCAACCAATTTGTTCGCCTTGAATAGTAGTGCACGAAGTTCTTCGACACCATCCACCCGGGCCCGAAAATACAGCACATCGTAAACCTCACCACCTTTGATGTAGTGGTCCGCCAAAGTGGTTCCGCGATCAACATTCACAGCAGGTCCGAGAATCTCAAGCACCTCATCTTTCGTTTGCCCCACTTCAACTTTCGCAAGCTGATCAGCATTCAGCTTGAGCACAATGTCATTCGTTATTGCTGGCTCGGGAGCGACTACCGTTTCTTCAGAAGGTGCGGCGTCCATCGTTGATTCGACTACGGTGGGGGTTTCATCTGACGTCCAAAATTTCATATCAAATGTCCACGACTCAGGAACTGTCGAACAAGCCGCCAAACTAACAAATGCCAAGAAAATAGTGAGTAATCGCATGGTAAACCCTTCCTTTTAGAATATTGCTATTGAACATCAACCAAGCGCTGTTGTCGCCCTTAACCATCAAACCTCAATTATCGGCTGTCCATCAATCCACACCGATTCGAGGGTTTGGCCCCGAAACGTCACAAAATCGGACATGTTTCCACGGATAATCGCCCCCTGGTTCGTCAAGCCAAGCCACGATGCAGGTCGCGTACTTGTCATTGCTGCGATTTCCGGCCATTCCAATCCAAACTGACGCAAGGTATTCACAGTGACTTCCGCAGTGGCAGCACTTCCTGCCAGTGTTCCGTCGCTCAAACGCACAACATCATCTTTTTTGAAAACCCGATGCGTTCCCAACTGATATTCACCATCAGGCATGCCAGCAGCAGAAGTGGAATCGGTCACAGAATACAAGTACGAGATTTGCTGCCTTGCTAAATGAAAACATGGTTCTGTGACATGAACACCATCGCAAATGACTTCCGAATACCGAGCCGCCAACAGTGCAGCTTGTGAAACCCCAGGACAACGATGATGAACTCCAGTCATTGCGTTAAAGAGGTGTGTTGCCCCAGCCCCACGTTCGAACAACTCACGAGCGCGATGATAGTCACATC
The DNA here is from genome assembly GCA_902558075.1 of uncultured Litorivicinus sp. Classification (GTDB taxonomy): domain Bacteria; phylum Pseudomonadota; class Gammaproteobacteria; order Pseudomonadales; family Litorivicinaceae; genus HIMB30. The sequence goes on from CACECO010000002.1 coordinate 30,067, forward strand.
CTGAATGCCCAATCTGCAATCTCACGCCAAACTCTTTGGCAAGCAAAGGAAGAACGCCGTCTGGGTCTTGTTCTGGCGCAAAGGTCATGACGCGCACGATGCCAGACTCAAACCACGACCGAACCTTATATGGGTCAACACGACGTGTCAGTGCGGGTTGCGCACCTAGTTTCCCTTCACTCAAATACGGTCCCTCGAGATGAACGCCAAGACAACGAGCTTCAGAGTTATCGCGGTTGTGCATCACGACTTTTGTCGCCTCGATTACTTGATCAATAGATGTGTCATCGGCGGTAACAGTCGTAGCCAAAAATGCAGTCAGTCCGTATCGAGCATGCGTACGAGCAAGCTGGCGGATGCCATCTATTCCGTCCATGACGTCTCCGCCACCTCCACCGTGAATATGGCAGTCAATAATTCCCGGTAGAATAATTCGATCATCCACCTGCGCTGACTCGGACAGGAATTGAATAGTCGAACCAAATTCAATCGAACCTCTGAGCACTCCATCCGGAGTCACAAGATGACCAGTTAACTCAGGCATATGACTCCCAATAGTCAATCGTTAATTGCTGTCGATGTTGATCGATATAGGCAAGACCATCAAGTGCATTGCCCTGCGGCTCGACCACGTGATAACCCAACGATTGGATTCGAGGCGAATAAACAGCAGATAGACCGCCAACGAGGGCAATGGGAAGATGTTTTGGAAAATCTTGGATCAAATAAATCAACGCCATCAGCCCTTCTGAAATGATATCGGCGCTCAAAGAGACTTGGCCCTCGGCTTCCACGATCGTTTTGGCCAATGAGGCAAATTGTCGAGGCTGAGCGGCATTCGCAAAATCCATCCATTGATTCACAGATTGACCAATAGCCAGTCGATCAATCAAACTCTGGTGTGATTCATCAATCAGACCTCGATCAGCAAGGCGAACCAGTTCCTGCAGAAAGCGCAACCCAATCCAAGCGCCTCCACCCTGATCGGCCAGCATAAAACCAAAGCCGCCCCGTCGTAAAAGCTGCTGAGATTCGTCCAACCATGAAAAGGCAACACCCGTCCCGACGGTCAGACAGCCACCAGGCATCCCGCAATGCGCACCAAACAACCCAGAGTCGCGGTCTGAAACCAACAACGTCTCAAAGGGAGGATTGAATAAAAATGCTGATCGCTGTTTGGCATACTCTGATCCCGCCAGACCCGCAAGGCATTTCACAGGCATCGGCACGCAAGCCAGAGTGATTGCCTGCATGATCTGTTCCCAGCAAACATCAGCCCCGAGACCCAGATTTGAGGGGCCAGTCACGACCTCTGATATGACTGTCTGATCTGCTTGATTGAGAAACCGAGTCCGAGTCTTGGTACCGCCTCCATCAATCAATGCAACAAGCTTCATACCGAGCGTCCGTATCCTCGCCGTAATTCCGGAAGCGCTCGTGTCACCACCGCAGGCGGCGCAATTCCATTAAACTGCGTTGCACTCGCTAAGGTATATGCTCCCATCTCGTGGAAGACAATCACATCGTTCATATTCAGTGTCGGAAATTCAGGGTAACGACCGAGCTCGTCAATCGAATCACAGGTCGGTCCTGCAAACACGCAAGAACATAACTCATTACTCGAGGTAAAGACGGACATTCGATACTGCATTCCGTCAAACACCCGACCGGACTGAGCTCCATAGACACCATCATCGAGGTAGAACCACCAAGCGTCACGACGTTTCGCACGGCCAACGACTTTGCAAACTAAAGCCATTGATGGCGCGGAGATTACACGACCTGGCTCCGCCAGGATTTCAAGATGCTCAGGAACTCGCTTGAGGACCTCACGAATCGGCTGACAAAAAGCATCGAGATTGACTGAATCACCAATGTAATGCGCCGGGAAACCACCACCAATATCAATTCGAAGAATTTCGGGCAGGCCCTCATTTTTGATTTGCTCACACAAATCCAAACAAACCCCAAGGGCGTCTGCGTGCGTATTTGCCGTCGCGGCCTGCGACCCCACGTGAAAGCAAAGGCCGTCAACCCGAATCCCAGAATCATTGGCCACATCCAAAATACTCAACGCATCCTGTTGCGGTGCTCCAAACTTGCGACTCAAATCGATCGGAGCATCCGGGGCGACAAAGGATAATCGCAACATCACTCGAATCGAGTGCCGATATGGAATCAATTTCCATAACTCATCCACATTATCCACAACAAAGGTGGTGACGCCGGCAGCAACCGCTTTTTCGATCTCGGTCTCCGTTTTGATTGGATGGGTATGAATCGTCCGTGATGCATGGATCCCCTCGTTCTCGAGCATCTTGATCTCAGCTACACTCGCTACGTCGAAACACCCGCCCTCATTGGCAACGGTTTGTAACAAGCCCGAATAAGGATTCGATTTCACTGCATAATGTAAATTGACTCCCGGAAGTGCGCTCGACAATTCATTCCACTGCCGACGACAGATTTCGGGGTCAAATACCAACGAGGGTGTTGTCTCAATCAAACCGAGCCAAGTTAATGCAGATTCACGCGGAAAGACGTTGATCAATACCAAATCCTCCAATCGGTCTAGGGATGCGGCATCATAGAGAAATTAAGTGAAATTTCAAGGAGATTAAGCAATATCCGCCATATGTCCACTCGCTTCAAGCCATTGCTTCCGATCTGATGCTCGCTTCTTACCCAGTAACTTATCCATCACTTCATCTGTCCCGGTTGATGCATCCGAGTCGTCAAGGACCAACTGCACCAGTCGCCTTGTATCAGGATCCATGGTTGTCACGCGTAACTGGCCTGGGTTCATCTCACCCAATCCCTTGAAGCGGGTTACACTAATTTTTCCATTCCGTTTTTCTGCACTCAAGCGATCCAAAACACCTTGCCTCTCGGCATCGTCGAGCGCATAAAACACCTCTTTACCCACATCGATCCGGTATAGTGGAGGCATCGCAACAAAGACATGGCCCTGCTCAACAAGCGGCCTGAAGTGCTTCACGAATAACGCACAAAGAAGCGTCGCGATATGAAGCCCATCACTATCAGCATCAGCCAAAATGCACACTTTGCCGTACCGAAGACCAGTTAGATCTGAAGAGCTCGGGTCGACACCAAGCGCGACCGTGATGTCATGGACTTCCTGCGAAGCCAAGATCTCATCTGACTCGACTTCCCAGGTATTTAAGATCTTTCCACGAAGCGGCATTACTGCTTGGAATTCACGATCACGTGCTTGCTTCGCCGAACCACCGGCAGAATCACCCTCCACCAGGAACAATTCGCCGGCAAGTGCATCACCACCGGCACAGTCTGCAAGCTTGCCTGGAAGCGCTGGTCCTTGCGTGACTTTCTTGCGCGCGACCTGCTTCCTTGATTTCAGGCGGCGCTGTGCTGCTGTAATGGCAATTTCGGCCAATTGATCGCCAATCGCGGTATTGGAATTCAGATACAAGCTGAAGGCATCACGGACAACACCACTGACAAATACCGCACACTCGCGCGAACTCAATCGCTCTTTCGTCTGCCCGGAAAATTGCGGATCCTCAAGTTTGACGCTCAACACATAAGCACATCGTTCCCATAAATCATCGGGGGACAGTTTCAGCCCGCGCGGAATCAGATTTCGGAACTCACAGAATTCGCGTAGCGCGTCCATCAATCCTGTCCTCAAGCCATTCACGTGCGTGCCACCTTGAGCGGTCGGAATCAGATTGACGTATGACTCTGTGACTAACTCACCGTCCTCTGGCAACCAAGTCAATGCCCACTCCACCGTTTCATGCTCTGCAGAAAATACACCTGTGTACGGAGCCTCTGGCACCGCCAAAGATTCGCCGATCTCCGACTGCAGATAATCAGTCAGGCCGTTCTCAAAGCACCAACTTTCCAACTCACCAGTTTTTTCCTCTCTCAAACAAATCGTCAGGCCTGAACACAAAACGGCTTTTGCTCGTAACAAATGACGCAAACGCACCACAGAAATATTCGCCGAATCGAAATATTGTGGGTCGGGTTTGAAACGCACGGTCGTACCCACATCTTTCTTCAAACATAAACCGACTTCACTTAAATCACGAACTTTGTCACCGTTCGCAAATCCGATGTCATATCGCTTCCCATCGCGCCGAACTTCAACATCAAGTGCTGTCGACAGCGCATTCACCACGCTTACGCCTACACCATGCAAACCACCAGAGAATTGGTAAGTCTTGTTAGAGAACTTACCTCCGGCATGAAGCTTTGTGAGAATCAGCTCAACACCGGGAATGCCTTCTTCGGGGTGTAAGTCAACAGGCATTCCTCGCCCGTTATCGCCCACAGATACAGACCCATCAGACCAAAGCACAACATCGATGCGATTTGCGTGGCCAGCAAGCGCCTCATCGACCGAGTTATCGATTACTTCTTGTGCCAAATGATTTGGACGGGTTGTGTCTGTGTACATACCTGGGCGGCGTTTGACGGGATCTAGTCCTGAAAGGACTTCAATATCCTGTGCCTGATAGCTCATTCGTGTTGATTCCGTATGCTGATAGATCGGCGAGACCGTGATGTAAACAATAGGAGAGCCATTCGCTTAAAAACTGATCCAATTGCTCTCGCTCATTCGGTTGGACCATGGAAGGATTTGGATAGGGGTATGCGCCTTGAATAAAGTCCGACGAGCTCTCGTCTGTCACTTCAGCCAATTGTATATCGTGATAAAGCCGGACTGTAAATGCGGGCAAAGGAACCCAAGTACATCCTGCACGCAATAAACTGCACTGACTTTCACACAATCCCGTATAGGGCCCAAGATCGGTAAAACGCATCCTCACAAGACAGTCTTGGCCACCAAAAGGTAATACAAACTGGAGAGTGTCGTCCGGACCAAACCGACGCGCAAGGCGCAACAGCAAACTGTAATTCAATCCACAGCTTGCATGATGCTTCCTCAAATTCGGTACGTGGCGAGCCTTCTGAGACAAGTCACTCTCCTTCCAGTAAATGCGAATAGTTTATTTTGAGCCACTGTAATCCGATGATTGCGGCTCCGTTGTTTATCTTTCCAGTCTGCAATGCTTCCAGGGCTGACGCAATGGAAATCACATGGACTTTTAGATCTTCGTACTCTCCAGCTTGACCTCGATAACGAGAGATTCCCGAAGCATCGCAGGACGAAAAAAATAAATGAATCAACTCATTGGAGCCGCCAGGACTGGGATAATAGGTAAACACGAGTTCGGGATCTTTGAGAAGCGTGAGTCCAGTCTCTTCTCGCACTTCCCGATGACAAGTTTGTAGTGGAGATTCGTTGTCATCACAAATTCCCGCCACCCATTCAAGCATCCAAGGACTGTCGTCCAAATCTGACATGGCAGCGCCAATCCGAAACTGCTCCACCATCACGAGCGCTTTGCGCGCTAAATCACACAAAATCACAACAACGGCAGGTGTTCTAATTAATAGCTCTCGATGCAACGGCCCGACCGATTCAGATTGGTATCCGCGATGCGTCAGCGTCAGTTTGTCTAGTTGAAAAAAGCCATCAGCTAAACGAGTGGTCGCTTGAAGGTACCAATCATTTGCTCCGAATTGCGACTTCGGCCACTCAGCCATTGTTCCCCCAGAGCGCCCAAAAATGGTTCACAGGTCCACGTCCTTCACCAACATTTAATTGATCAGCAGCGGCGATCGCGCCGCTGATGTAATCCTTCGCTTTAGCTACGGCAACATCAACCGGATCCCCCTGCCCCAAATACGATGCTAAGGCACTCGAGAGGGTACAACCAGTTCCATGAGTGTTTGTTGTTGCGACTCTCGCAGTATCAAACCACTGTGCTTCGCTCTCAGACATAAGCAAATCTGGAGATTCTTTCGTTGAAAGATGGCCACCTTTCAACAATACCGCTTGTGGGCCAAGTGCAAGAAGAGCTCGAGCTTGGGCCAGCATGGTATCGCGATCAGATGCTTCCATGACGTCGAGCAGATCGGCGGCCTCAGGTAGATTCGGTGTAATCACACTCGCCTGGGGAATCAGAACATCACGTAAGGCCGAAATCGCATCCGCTTGCAATAAACGATCGCCACTCTTCGCGACCATCACGGGATCAACAACCACAGGGCATGACTGGGTTTCTAGAAATTCAGCAGCCGCCTCTATCATCTCGAGAGTTCCAAGCATGCCTACCTTCACTGCATCAAACCGAATATCGCGCGCAACCGTTCGCATTTGCTGCTTCAAAAAATCGATGGCAACGGGGTAAATTGCGTCAACACCGACAGTATTCTGAGCTGTGAGCGCTGTAATCACGCTAAGACCGTATGCGCCTGTGGCTGAAATTGCTTTCAGGTCTGCCTGAATCCCTGCTCCGCCACCTGAGTCCGAGCCAGCAATGGTTAAGATATTTGCGTACATTTTCCATCCTAAGTTTCCAAACAGTTTAGCCGGTTTCTGGCCAAATCCGGGTATACTGCACCTATGAAAAAATTACTGACCATTCTTATTATTAGTGTAAACCTGTTCCTTGGAGCTTGCGGGCAAACTGGGCCGCTATTTCTGCCCGATCAACCCGATAAGACAGTCGACGGCCGCTAGTCATGGACCATTTTCAGTACCGTGACGGCGCTTTATTTGCCGAAGATGTCGCTGTTTCCAAGATTGCCTCTCAATTTGGAACACCGTGTTTCATTTATTCCAAAGCAACGCTAATCAGACACCTCCATGCCTATGCTGGTTCATTGGCTGATATTTCGCATTTAATTTGTTATGGCATGAAAGCGAATTCCAACCTTGCGGTCCTGCAAATATTGGCAAAAGAGGGCGCAGGTTTCGACATCGTCTCCATTGGAGAACTTGAACGTGTTATCAAAGCCGGCGGCGATCCTGCCAAAGTTGTGTTCTCAGGTGTTGGAAAGCAAGACTTCGAACTCCGACGCGCCCTCGAAGTTGGAATTCACTGCTTTAACGTCGAGTCACTTGCGGAGCTGGAGCATCTGAACGCGATCGCAATGAAGATGGGGAAAGTTGCACCCGTATCACTTCGCATCAATCCTGATGTCGACCCAAAAACCCACCCCTATATTTCAACAGGATTGAAGGCCAATAAATTCGGCATCGCACACGAGAATGCGATCGCAGCATATCGTCTCACCAGGGAATTACCCGGATTAAGTCCTGTTGGAATCGATTGTCACATCGGTAGCCAGCTCACCGACGTGTCACCGCTAATTGAGTCACTGGATAAATTGTTGAGTCTCATTGACCAACTCGCCGATATCGGAATTCAGTTAAAACACATCGATCTCGGCGGCGGGCTCGGCGTAACTTACGACCAAGAAACACCACCGCACCCTTCTGAATATTTGGCATTAGTCAAAAAGCGGTTGGCTGGGCGTGATCTCATCTTGGTCCTTGAGCCTGGACGTTCAATTGCAGCCAATGCAGGAATATTCGTCACCAAAACGATTTTGACAAAAACGAATCAGGACCAACATTTTGCGATCGTAGATGGCGCGATGAACGATCTCATCAGACCAAGCCTCTACGGTGCTTGGCAGAACATCATTCCCGTTGATACCACTGAAAAACCCTATCAAATCGAGGCCAGTTTTGACATCGTTGGGCCAGTATGTGAATCCGGGGATTTTTTGGGTAAAGCGCGACGATTAAAAATACAAGAGGGTGATCTACTCGCAGTCAGGTCCGCTGGCGCATATGGCTTTGTGATGGGATCTAATTACAACACTCGCGGGAGGGCGCCAGAGATCTTGGTCGATAAAGACCAAGTTCATCTCATCCGTGAGCGAGAGACGATTGATAGTCTCTGGGCGCTTGAACATACGGTGAATGACTAATGCGCGTTCACTTCACGAAAATGCACGGCCTGAGTAATGACTTCGTCGTCATTGATGCAGTGAGTCAGCACGTCAGCTTACGATCGAGCCAGATCCAAAAGTTGGCTGATCGCAATACAGGCATCGGCTTTGATCAACTGTTATTAATTGAGCCACCATCGAGGCCTGACGCGGATTTTGACTATCGCATCTTTAATTCAGACGGCAGCGAAGTGGAGCATTGTGGCAATGGTGCGCGCTGTTTTGCTAAATTCGTTACTGATCGAGAATTGACAACCAAATCTGTCATCACCGTGAATACGTCACGCGGCTTAATCGAGCTGGCACTAACAGAGACAGGTCTTATCCGCGTCAACATGGGGCAACCAGCGCTCGATCCGGAAACACTCCCATACCAAGGGCCTCCAGAGCCCGATCAGATACACTCAGTTGTGCTTGAGACACCCAGTGGATCGCGATCCTTTGGACTGATTAGTATGGGCAATCCTCACGCCGTGACCGTGGTCGATTCTGTTGACGCGACCGCTGTCGCTGATATTGGTCAAGCAATTCAAAACTTGCCGCAATTTCCAGATTCAGTGAATGTTGGATTCATGGAAATCATATCCACTAAGGAAATCCGACTGCGCGTTTTGGAGCGAGGCGTCGGCGAGACACTGGCCTGTGGAACGGGTGCCTGTGCTGCGATGACCTACGGCCGCCTACTTGGACAACTCGATCACGATGTGATTGTTGCAACTCGAGGCGGAAACCTGCAGATTGAGTGGCAGGGAGTGGGGTACGACTTGATGATGACCGGTCCTGCCGAATCTGTTTTTGAAGGAGAGTTTCGCCTGTGACAATCACAGCTGATCAGATCGCCGAATATCTACAGGATCATTTAGATTTCTTTGAAAAACACCCAGAGCTTGTTAGAGAACTCAAACTCCCCTCAGAATCCGGCGATGCAATCTCTTTGGTTGAATTTCAATTGCGGAAAATGCGCGACTATATCCGCCAGCTCGAAAAAGAAAATGATCATATGATCGAGACTGCACGAATTAACAGTGTGTTATTTGAAAAAACTCGGTCGCTTGTTTTATCGCTACTAGATGCGCGAGATCTGGCTGATCTGGCAATTGTGCTTGATGAAAAGCTTGCAAACGGATTCGACATCCCAGTGGTGCGGCTTCTATTATCTGATCAATTCAACATAGTCGACGGATTGTCTCTGATTCGACCTGTTAAAGCAGAGTCACTCAAAGAGGGCGGCAAACTTGCACAAACCGTGTCTGATAAAGCACCGTCAATCGGACGCCTACCAACAGATCGTCGATCAGCATTATTTGGGAAGGACGCTGACACGATAGAAAGTTCCGCGACGCTTGCACTGGTTCGAGGCCACACGTATGGTTTACTTGCTCTCGGCCATCCAGATCCCGCTCATTTCCAATCCAATCAAGACACGCTTTTCCTCGATCACATCGGTGAAGCGCTTGCGTTGATCCTTCCTCGGCTTCTCGATAAGGCTAAATGATTCATGACGTTTTACGCATTCGTCACGCAATATCTTGATGACATGCGTCAGACACAACGACGGAGCAACAAAACGATCGAGGCCTATGCACGGGATCTCCAGCAGGCAATTGGTTTTTTTGGAGAAGACGCCGAGATCCAATCACTTGATACACTCTCTGTCATTGGCTGGGTCCGATCATTGAGCGCACAACGCATCGCTGGACGCTCAATCAGTCGCAAACTATCCGCGCTCCGCGGAGTATTTCAAGAAGCGATCAATCAACGGTTGATCAAAGCAAATCCTGCAGTCGATGTCAGACCGCCAAAAACCGGAAAACATCTACCCAATGCGTTGAGCCCAGACGCCATGCAACGCTTACTGGACTTTCCGATTAATCCAAACGATATCGAAGCCATTCGAGACCAAGCAATTTATGAATTACTGTATTCCTCCGGTCTTCGACTCGCGGAAGTTTTAGGTCTGACAGTCAAAGATCTACATGGAAACCGGCGAGAAATCAGGGTACTGGGCAAAGGAAGTAGGGAGCGGATTGTCCCGGTGGGTTTTAAGGCTAGAGAGGCGCTATCAAACTGGCAAAAAAAACGACCGGAGTGGGACCTAGGTCACACTGACCAGGCATTTATTACAAAAAAAGGACTTGGGGTGTCACCACGAACTGTTCAGCGGCGTCTCAACCTTCGCGCGCAAGCAGCTGGGCTCGACCAACATGTGCATCCCCATGCGCTACGACATTCGGCTGCGACACATCTTCTCGAGTCCTCAGGGGATCTTCGTGCAATCCAGGAGTTTCTGGGGCATCAGAGCCTTTCGACAAAACAGATCTACACTCACCTCGATTTTCAGCATCTCGCAGAGGTGTATGACAGAGCGCATCCCAGAGCAAAGACAAAATCATGAAGTCAATTCGCGCACTGACCTTTGATCTTGATAACACCCTTTGGGAAACCGATTTATCAATTTTAAAAGCAGAGGACGCAATGGCAGCTCACCTGCGTCGTCTGTCTCCACCCGCCTGGATGGTAGGATTTAATCTCGACACGTTCCGCGCAGTTAGGAAACAAGTTGTTGAGGAACAACCGGCTATCGCGCATAACCTGACGGTGGTCCGCCGGGAGACATTGATTCGTTGGTTTGAAAATCATGGTGCGACAAAATCGATTGCTGAAGAGCTGGCAAGCGAAGGGGTTCGCATGTTCTATGAGGAACGACAAAAGGTCGAACCGTATCCAGACACAGTCGAAACACTTGAGGTATTGGCGAAGACATATCCCCTCGCAGCGATTACTAACGGCAACGCGGATTTGATGGCAATGCCCTTGGGACAATATTTTCAGTTCTCATTACAGTCTCAGAACTTCCCGAAGCCAAAACCGGACCCAGTAATGTTCGAGGAAGCACTCAAACGGCTCGCCATTCAGCCAAACGAGTGTCTGCATATCGGTGATGATGTTGAACACGATGTGATCGGAGCAAACCGGTTAGGTATACGAACCGTCTGGTTCAACGCCCGCGCCCACGTCCCAGAGAACGATGTTCCTGCAGATCACACCATCACGAACCTTAAGCAACTTCTCAATATACTTAAATAACTCTATTGATTGGTGCGCCCTCGATAAATGCTTCAAGGTTCGCCTGCATGATATCGACGATCCGTTGCCGTGACTCACGGCTAGCCCAAGCGGAATGTGGTGTGATGACTAAATTCGGATGCCGGCAGTTAAGAAGCCGAGAATCGCTCGCTGGCGGCTCTGTGGTCACAACATCAAGACCGGCACCTGCCAGATGCCCTGACTCAAGCGCATCGCAAAGCGCATCTTCATCAACTAAGCCACCACGCGCTGTATTAATCAAAAATGATCCCAGTTTCATTTTCTGAAACGCATCGCGATTCATCATTTTTTTAGTTTGTGAGTTCAATAAACCATGCAGACTGACAAAATCTGATTGCTTAAGGAGCGTATCAAAATCGATCCGCTGGCTTCTATCACCATATTCGACGCCGTCACGGCCCAATACAAGTACACGCATACCAAAGGCCTCGGCAAGTTTGCCAACAGCTTGACCCAACTCCCCATAGCCTACCAAACCAAGCGTACGGCCCGCGAGATCAATAATTGGATAGTCCATCAAACAGAACATTGGACTCTCTGACCATCGTCCTGCCTTGACATCATTCCGATATCGTTCCGCTTGAGTTGCCACCATCAACATCAACATCAACGTATGCTGGCTCACTGACGGTGTGCCATAAGCGGTGACATTGCAAACAACAACACCATAATCAGCAGCAGCCTGCTTATCAACATTGTCCGTACCCGTGGCCGATACTAAAATCAGCTTCAGATCGGGCGCCGCTTCAAAGTGAGCGCGCTCAAATTTCACTTTATTTAAGATGACTACTTCAAACCCCTGAATTCGCTCAGTGACGCACTCAGGAGAAGTCGCATCGTGAGTCACAAACTCCGAAGTCGCACCCGAAAATTTTTCAAAGTCTAACTCGTCAGGCTTCATAGATTGGTAGTCAAGGAATACAGCGCGCACTTTTTTTCACTTATGTCTCAGGGAGTCGGAGAGTGTACGCAAATTCACAAATAAAAAAAGGGCGGCAAAGCCGCCCTAACAATGTCCCAAAGGAGGAAATTTAAGAACGCATTGTAAATTCAGGATAGGCTTCCATTCCCATCTCGGAAACATCTACTCCGTTAATTTCTTCTTCTTCTGTTACTCGAATGCCCATGATCGCTTTTAAGATAAACCAAACGACTAATGAAGCAATGAACGTAAAAGCAAAGATGCTAACGATACCCAAGATCTGAGCACCCATCGTTGCGTCAGAATTCGACAACAAAACCGCAAACAGACCCCAAATTCCTGCTACACCATGAACTGAAATAGCTCCGACAGGATCGTCTATCTTCAACCTATCAAGAGATAGGATTGAAAAAACAACGATCACTCCACCAACAACACCGATTATCGTCGCTAGCAACGCGGTTGGCGCAAGTGGCTCCGCAGTAATAGACACAAGGCCGGCAAGTGCGCCGTTGAGAGCCATCGACAAATCAGCCTTTCCAAATAAGATTTTAGTGACAACAGCGGCAGCAATAGCTCCACCAGCAGCAGCCATGTTGGTGTTCAAAAATACCTGAGCAACAGCATTTGCTTCATCAACATTGGAAACCATCAATTCTGATCCACCATTGAAACCAAACCACCCAAGCCACAAAATGAACGTCCCGAGGGTTGCCAGCGGCATATTACAGCCAGGGATCGCATTTATTTCGCCATTGGGACCATATTTTCCTTTGCGTGCTCCCAAGACAATAACACCTGCCAATGCCGCGGCTGCACCACACATGTGGACGATGCCTGATCCGGCAAAATCGCTGAATCCAGCCTCTGACAAGAAGCCACCGCCCCAGCTCCACGAGCCTTGGGTTGGGTAGATGAAACCTGTGAACACTATTGCAAAAGCTAGAAACGCAAACAGCTTCATCCTCTCCGCGATTGCGCCAGAGATGATCGACATACCCGTCGCAACAAATACAACCTGGAAGAAGAAGTCAGACCGGCCTGAATAGTAGGGGGCGTCATCTCCGCCAGCAACAACTGCATCGGCAGTGTTTTCGTCACCGATCAGGAATCCAACATCTGGTATGACCCCAGTCCAAGAGTCATTGATGTACATGAGATTGTAGCCGATTACCAAATACATAACCGACGCTATTGAATATAAAAGAATATTTTTCGTTAGAATAGTGGTCGTGTTCTTTGCCCTGACCATGCCGGCTTCGAGCATAGCGAAACCTGCGGCCATCCACATCACGAATGCACCCATTAAAAGAAAATAAAATGTATCGAGGGCGTAGGCCAACTGGGCCAGATCGCCGCTTACAGTAGCTAAATCATTCACTATAACTCTCCTGCGAAGTGTGTCTTTGATCGAGTTGTGTTGTTGTTGCGCTTACAACGCTTCGTTTCCTGATTCACCGGTACGAATTCTGACCGCCTGCCCGAGGTCGACCACAAAAATCTTACCGTCTCCAATCTTGCCTGTATTTGCTGCTTTCGAAATCGCATCAATCACCTGATCAACCTGATCATCTGTGGTAGCGACTTCGATTTTCACCTTTGGCAAGAAATCAACGACGTATTCCGCACCCCGATACAACTCGGTGTGCCCCTTTTGACGACCGAAGCCTTTCACTTCAGTGACAGTGATGCCCTGCATGCCAATATCTGACAAAGCTTCTCTGACATCATCTAACTTGAACGGTTTGACAACCGCCGTTACTAGTTTCATGTATAGCTCCTTACTAACAAGACCCCAACCGGAGGAAAAACCTCTCTGTTAGAGATATTGCAGACACCGTGCCAATCAATCACTTCGCAGGAGATTGAGGGTTCTGGCGGGCTCTTCCCCTCCAGAAAGCACCGAAATTGCGCACACCGTGAACTGTAACGGCTTTCACGGCACTAAAATAGTGCGAGCTGTATGAGATGAAATTTTTTCTGATCGCCCGCATCATGAAGTCATAACCTGGAAGGAGATAGACCATGCTCAATAGAGATGCGTTTAATGACATCGCCACGAAAATTTCTGAAGCGTTGCCAGAGCCTGCTCGAAAAATGCAGGCACAATTTAAACAGCAGGCAGAAGATTTAATCGCACAAGGACTAAAAGATCTCAACGTTGTGACGAGAGAAGACTACGACAAGCAGACTGAAAAGCTGTCAAAAGCTGAAGCAAAATTAGCAGAACTCGAAACACGGCTCGCTGCACTCGAGAAATAAGATCTCAGAGCATACTATGAAGCTCTGCAAAAATACTGTATATAATTACAGTATGTTTGCAGAGTTTTGTTGTACATCTAATTTCACTTTCTTAACAGGCGCATCACATCCTGAAGAATATGTGGTGCGCGCTCATGCTCTTGGTTACTCAGGGATCGGTGTTACCGACGAAGCCTCTGTGTCTGGAGCCGTTCGTGCACATCTCACCTCACAAACGCTGAATATTCCAATGGTGCATGGATCGCGGTTCCGAATCGATAAGCAACTTGAGCTGACGTTTCTTGCATCAAACAGAAAGGCTTGGGGAGAACTCGGACAACTGATTTCACTTGCACGACGACGATCATCAAAAGGTGCATATCAGTTAACGCGACGTGACTTAATTGGGTATACAGACACACTATTATGTCTGTGGCACCCACATCCTCAGGCATTGGACTGGACCTCTCAAATCGAAAGCTTGTCTTACGCCTTTAGAGGACGATTTTGGATTGCAGCTCACTTACCCGAATCTGGGCATCAAGCTGATCTAGCTGAACGTATCGATCTCACAGCATTTGAGTGGAACTTACCTGTTGTGGCAACACAGCGACCTCTGATGCATATCCGTCAGCGTTTAAAACTACAACATACTCTAACAGCGATCCGGCTTGGTGCCCCGATTATTGAAATCGCAGATCAATTAGAACGATCAAGTGAACGTACTCTAATGGATCAACACGGACTAAAGCAGCGATATCCGAGCACTTGGCTCCACGAATCACTCAATATTCTAGACCGATTCAACTTTTCATTAAGTGATTTACGTTACGAATACCCGAAAGAGATTTGCCCACCGCAATACAATAATGAACAAGCATTCTTGCGAGATCTGGTATTCGAAGGCGCAAGGCGACGCTGGCAGCAAGGAATACCCGACAACATCGTCTGCCTGATCGAAAAAGAACTCACAATCATCGAAGAGATGAACTACGCCTGCTACTTCCTGACTGTGTACGATATCGTGGCTTATGCTCGCTCTCAAAACATCCTTTGTCAGGGCAGAGGCTCTGCTGCAAATTCCGTGGTCTGCTATTGCCTTTTTATTACAGAAGTTGATCCAAGTCGCGTATCCGTATTATTTGAGCGCTTTGTATCTAAAGAGCGTAATGAGCCACCCGATATTGACGTTGATTTTGAGCATCATCGGCGAGATGAAGTCATTCAATATATTTACCGGAAATATTCCAAAGAACGAGCAGCGCTTGCCGCAGCGGTCGTCACCTACAAAAAACGTTCAGCAATCCGGGATGTCGGTAAAGCCTTGAATCTACCAATTGATTTGATTGAAGCGCTATCCGGAAGTCTCGCATGGTGGGATAAAAAAGACGCGATGATTGACCGCTTTGCTGAACTCGGAATCGATCCACAAGGTCCTCAAATTCAACTATTGACCGAATTAGTAACGGAAATCTTGGGCTTCCCGAGACATCTCACACAACATGTCGGAGGGTTCGTTATTTCACGCGGCCCACTCTCTGAATTGTGTCCTATGGAAAATACAGCCATGCAAGACAGGACCTGCTTACAATGGGATAAAGATGATATTGACGCACTCGGGCTGCTCAAAGTCGATGTTCTTGCACTCGGAATGCTGACCGCAATTCGTGGAAGTTTAGAGCTTGCGCTCCAATATCAGACAATCCATCGACCCCGTAACGGACGATATCAACGTCCTCCTCATTCGATCGCCGAGATCCCACCAGAAGATTCCTTGGTCTATGACATGCTGTGCCAAGGGGATGCGATTGGTGTTTTCCAAGTTGAGTCCAGAGCTCAACTTGCCATGCTTCCTCGACTTAAACCACGGACCTATTACGATCTTGTAGTTGAAGTTGCCATTGTCAGACCCGGACCAATTCAAGGCGACATGGTGCACCCATATCTCAGGCGGCGCGATGGTATTGATCCCAAAGAAAAACAACCGAAAGAAATCAGTCAAATTCTTGATCGAACTCTTGGTGTACCGATTTTCCAAGAACAAGTGATCCAATTGGTGATGGTGGCTGCCGGCTTTAGTGCTGGGGAGGCAGACGCATTGAGACGGGCGATGGCGACTTGGAAAGCTGGAAATGGCTTATCTCATTTCCACGAAAAAATTGTCAGCGGAATGCTGGCACGAGGACATTCTCACGAGTTTGCTGAGCGCCTCTGTCGTCAAATCGAAGGATTTGGAAAGTACGGTTTCCCCGAGTCACATGCTGCAAGCTTTGCGTTACTTGTGTATTCATCAGCTTGGGTCAAATGCCATCTCCCAGCGGCATTCTACTGTGGCTTATTAAACGCCCAACCCATGGGATTTTATACGCCATCGCAACTACTTCAGGATGCCAAACGTCACGGTATCGACATCCGACCGATTGATGTGAATGCATCTGAATGGTTATCAACACTTGAGGATGTGGGAGGGTCTCCATGTATTAGACTAGGTTTACATCTCATTAAAGGACTGCGATTTGAAACAGCGAACGCACTTGTCAAAGCACGCTGTCATCCTTTTCAGAACCTCAATGACTTTCGAAGCCGTACAGGACTCTCAACAGGGGACTTAGAAATTCTGGCCAGCGCACATGCGTTCCGCTCACTGACTGATAATCGTTTTGATAGTTTTTGGCAACTTGGAGATCAAGAATCGCAATTACCATTATTTCAAGGTGCGATTCAGGCAGTCGAAGACTTTAGACCGCGTATTCCTGCGCTTAGTGAGACGTTAGTTGCTGATTATCGAACCACTGGATTATCACTTGAAGCACATCCGATGAGTTTATTGCGGGATAAATCAGCGTTTCGTATCTGTCGACGGTCATCAGAGCTCGATCGATTGCCAAGACATCCTGATCTTCGAATTTGGATAGCAGGCATTGTTGCGACACGCCAACGACCAGGTTCAGCCTCTGGTGTGGTTTTCATCACCTTGGAAGATGAAGATGGACAAATTAATTGCCTTGTATGGCCTTCTCTCGTGGAAACATTCAGACATCAGATCTTAGCCAGCCGCTTATTGAAAGTTAGGGGAAAAGTCCAAGAATCTGACGGGGTCATTCATATCATCGCTGATACCCTAGAAGATGCTAGCGAATGGCTTGGAGATCTCAAACCAAGCTCTCGTGATTTTCATTGAACCAGGTACCGGTTAATCCGCGCAATTGCTGACTCAGATAAATCTCCAATCGCTTGGTCAAATTGTAATTGTCGAATGACATGAGTGTGTCGCGCCTTTGCAAAATCACGTTCTGCAGCAAATAAATCCTTTTTTGCATTCAACACCTCGACGATATCGCCGGATCCAACCGCATAAGCGGCCTCAGTCGCTTCAACACGACTCGCTGCAGAAACAATCGCCAGCTGCCGCGCTTCCACAGTGCGCGCACTCGCTTCGAGATTACGAAACGCTTTCTGCATGCTCGCGTGAACTTCACGGCGTACTTTCGCTAAGTTCGCTTCTGCTCTGATGATATTTGCTTTAGCCACTTCGACCTTTGCAACAGCAACGCCGTTGGTATAGATCGGTGCAGACAATGTCACACTCAGAACATTACTTCGCGCACCAGCATTCGTCCCTGCTGTATTGCTGCCTGAAGTATCAGATATTGAAAACGTTGACGATAAAGCAAGTGTCGGGTTGGTCTCGGAACGCGCTTCATCAAGTTTTGCTAGCGCACTCTGGTAGCTCTCTTGTTTAGCGATAACGTCAGGGTGTTGATCGACTGACATTTCAAGTTGATCATCCAATGATCGATGAAGATCTGCCGCGAAGCCCTCTCCTAAATCCAAAAGATCAAGAATTGAGGTATCAACTAATTGCTCGAGATCCGATCTCGCAGTATCCAGCGCAACTTCTGCACTGATTAATCGCACCTGAGATAAATCAAGCTGTGCCCGCGCCTGGTCCACATCAACTCGCGTCCCGATGCCAACAACTAAACGTTCGGTCGCTTGGTCCAACTGACGTTCAAATGCTTCAACTTCGGCTCGAGCCGCAAGCAAATCTTGCTCCGCCGACAAAACAGCAAAATATCGATCCGTCACTGAAATTATATGCGTCTGCCGGTACGCGGCCAAAGATGCTTTTGCCTCTCGAACCGCGGCGTCCTGACTTTCAATTTTGGCATCCAGCCCTCGATCATACACTGGCATACTGAGGGTCAGTGACAAGGTACCAGTTCGATAAACGTCGTCGCTTTTAAGATTCTGAGTTCCTTTTCCTGACACTGACGCACTCGCACTTAAACCACGACCGCGACGAACTTGTTGTCCCAACGCCTCTGACGCGTCACGCGCTGCAATCTGTGCCCGCAACGCTGGATCGTTGGTAACAGCTAAATTATAAATATCGGATAAATTCTTGGGCTCAGCCATGGCACTTCCCGCCAGGACGAGACCGAACGCAATACTAAAGATGCGCATTATGTCCACCTCAATGTGAGCCGGAATGAATCTCGCGGCTAATTCGTTGTATTGCTTCAATCATAGTGGCAGGACGCTGAGGATCAACGTGCTGGTTGATACCGTGGCCCAAATTAAAAACATGGCCCAGGTTCGGACCGAAGCTTTTCAGAAGTCTTTCCACCTCAGATGTGATCAATGCATCAGATCCGAACAAAACAGACGGATCAAGGTTACCTTGGAGTGCTACCTGTGATCCGACTCGCTCCCGGCAACGACCAAGATCAACCGTCCAATCGAGCCCCAACGCATCGCAACCTGTTGCTACCATTTGCTCGAGCCATGCGCCGCCACCTTTGGTAAAGAGAACCACTGGGACTTGGCGCCCCTCGGATTCACGAATCAAGCCGGTAACAATTTTTTGCATATAAGCAAGAGAAAACTCACGATAGGCAGGTTCAGTCAAAACTCCGCCCCATGTATCGAAAATCTGTACCGCTTGTGCGCCAGCATCGATCTGCGCATTCAAATAATCCGTCACAGCGGTTGCAAGTTTTTCTAGTAACACATGAAGCGCATCTGGATCTGAATACATCATTCCTTTGGCATAGCGATATTCTTTTGATCCTCCACCCTCAATCATATATGTCGCCAAGGTCCAAGGGCTTCCAGAAAATCCGATCAATGGCACACGTCCATTGAGTTCGCGACGAATCGTTGACACCGCATTCATCACATAATCCAATGCATCTGCTATCGATGGAACCGGGAGCGCATCGATATCTGCGCGTGTTCTAACGGGACGCTCAAAACGCGGACCTTCTCCAGCCTCAAAATAGAGACCACAATCCATTGCATCAGGAATGGTCAAAATGTCCGAAAACAAAATCGCTGCATCAAGTGGATAACGCTCGAGCGGCTGCATCGTTACTTCACAGGCGAGCTCTGCGTTTTTACAAAGGCTCATAAAGTCGCCAGCAATTTTTCGGGTCGCCCGATACTCTGGCAAATAGCGCCCTGCCTGACGCATCATCCAAACGGGTGTTTGATCAACAGGTTGGCGGAGTAATGCTCTTAAAAACCGATCGTTTTTTAATGCTGATGTCATGCCAGCGATAAAGCCTGATCCAGGTCAGCCAAAATATCATCAATATGCTCGATACCGATGCATAAGCGAATCATTTCAGGCTTCACTCCAACCGATAGTTGTTCCTCATCTGATAACTGACGATGCGTGGTCGACGCCGGATGACAGGCCAATGAACGCGCATCACCGATATTCACAAGACGCTTGAACAAGCCAAGTGCATCGTAGAACTTTACGCCTGCATCAAAACCACCTTTAACACCAAAAGTCAGAAGTGCGGAAGGCATCCCTCCAAGCTGACTTTGGACTAGTGCGTAATGAGGGTGATCAGGCAAACCTGCATAACTGACCCACTCAACCTTTGAATGCACTTGCAAGAACTCAGCGACTTTCTGGGCGTTTTCACAGTGTCGCTCCATTCGAAGACTCAGAGTTTCAATGCCCTGTAAGAGGAGAAAGGCATTCATTGGGGCAAGCGCTGCACCGGTGTTACGGAGCGGCACAGTGCGCGCCCGCGCAATAAAAGCTGCTGGACCAAATGCATCTGAATACACAACGTCATGATACGCAGGCTCAGGTGCCGTCATCCCAGGGAACTTGTCTCCCTGTGCAGTCCAATCAAAGTTACCGCCATCAACGATAATTCCACCCAGTGAGTTGCCATGGCCTCCCATGAACTTTGTGAGCGCATGTACAACAATATTGGCACCCAATTCAATTGGCTTACACAGAGCCGGGGTGGCGACCGTGTTATCAACGACCAAAGGCAATCCATTGCGAGACGCCATCGCAGCCATTGCACGAATATCAACGATGTTACCAGCCGGATTACCAATGGTTTCGCAATAGATCGCGCGCGTATTTTCATCAACTAACTTCTCCAAGTCTTCCGCACGGTCAGTTGTAGCGAAACGCACTTCAACGCCTTGGCTTGGCAACATGTGCGCGAATAGCGTGTAAGTCCCACCATACAGTTGCGGTGTCGTCACAATGTTGTGACCCTGACTCGCGAGTGTCTGCAAAGCGTAAGTGATTGCTGCCATTCCGGATGAGACGGCGAGCGCAGCAATGCCACCTTCGAGAGCTGCGACGCGTTGTTCAAGCACATCGCATGTTGGGTTCATAATGCGGGTGTAAATATTTCCTGGGACTTCAAGATTAAATAGAGCAGCCCCATGCGCTGCATCATCAAACTCAAACGCTACGTTTTGGCAAATCGGTGGGACGACCGCCTTGGTTGTTGGGTCAGTTTGATACCCCGCATGGATCGATAGTGTTTCGTCGCGCATTCTCGCTGCCCTCTTATCGTGTATTGCTAAAAATGTCTTGTGTAATGAAGATTCTGTGAGGAATCCAATACCTTTATCGAATATCTAAATAATCGAGGATCGATTGTGCCGCATTACGGCCCTCTGCAATCGCTGTTACCACCAGGTCTGAACCACGCACCATATCGCCACCAGCAAACACCTTCTGGTTGGTTGTCTGATACGGAAGTTTTTGATCATCACTCGCCAAGACAAGGCCCGAGTCCGCAGTATGAATATTCAAATCTGTGAACCAGTCTGCAGGACTTGGACGGAATCCAAAAGCAATGAGCACACAGTCTGCGGGAATCACTTCTTCAGATCCTGGAACAACTTCCGGGCTTCGGCGACCGTGTGCGTCCGGCTCACCAAGTTGCGTTGTCACAAACTTTACACCAGTGACAGCGGTCGTATCGCCGACAACTTCAACAGGCTGACGGTTAAACATGAATTTAACGCCTTCTTCTCGCGCGTTCGCAACCTCGCGACGTGACCCAGGCATATTGGCTTCATCGCGGCGATAAACACAGGTCACGGACTTCGCTCCCTGACGAATTGATGTCCGATTGCAATCCATTGCCGTATCACCACCACCGAGGATGATCACACGCTTACCTTGCATATTGATAAACTCACTGGGATCTTTTTCAAACCCGAGGCAACGGTTAACGTTTGAAATCAAAAACGGCAGTGCTTTGAAGACTCCGGGGAGATTTTCTCCAGGGAATCCACCAACCATGTTGGTATAGGTCCCCATCCCCAGAAAAATCGCGTCAAAGGTCTCCATCAATTCGCCGACAGAAATATCCTGACCAACTTCGGTTTTCAAACGGAATTCGATACCCATGCTTTCGAAGATCTCACGACGACGATTCATGACTGATTTCTCCAGCTTGAATTCGGGGATCCCGAAGGTTAAAAGACCACCAATCTCAGGATGACGATCAAATACCACAGCCTTCACACCACCACGTGCCAAAATATCTGCTGCTGCGAGGCCCGCCGGACCAGCACCGACGATTGCAACGCGCCTATCAGTCCATTCAACATCCGACATATCAGGACGCCAGCCCAAAGCGAACGCGGTATCAGTAATATATTTTTCGACCGAACCGATCGTGACCGCACCAAAACCATCGTTCAGGGTGCACGCGCCTTCACACAGGCGATCTTGTGGGCAAACCCGTCCGCAAACTTCTGGTAGAGAATTGGTTTTATGGCACAGTTCGACAGCCGCCATGATGTTCCCCTGGCTAATCAGCTCAAGCCAATTGGGGATATGATTGTGTACTGGGCACTTCCACGAGCAATAGGGATTCCCGCAAGCAAGGCATCGATGCGCCTGTGATCCTGCATCCTTATTCGAAAACGGATGATAAATCTCAGTAAACTCGTCTTTCCGCTGATCAAGATCCTTTTTAGCAGGATCCACTCTGCCGACATCTAAAAACTGAAAGTCATTGGTTTTCTGTGTTGACATCGTTATCAACCCTCTAATTTGCTATTGCGCACCTGACCTCGATGACGCCAATAAATCACCTAAACTTGCGGCCTTTGGCTTAACTAGCCAAAAATGATTAACGAACGACTCGAAATCAGAGAGGATGGTTTGACCCCACTGACTATCGGTCGCATCCACATAGTGACGAATCTGTGACCGCAGGTGTGCGCGATATTGCTCCATCTGCTCAGTGCTGACGCGCGTAATTTCGACCAGCTCGTGGTTATAGCGATCAACAAAGGTCCGCGACTCATCAAGCACATAAGCAAACCCTCCGGTCATACCGGCGCCAAAGTTACGGCCTGTGTTCCCAAGCACGATCACCAAACCACCAGTCATGTACTCACAACAGTGATCACCAGCGCCCTCTACAATTGCCGTTGCACCTGAATTACGCACAGCAAAGCGTTCGCCCGCTCGACCAGCCGCGTACAACTTTCCACCAGTCGCACCGTACAAACAGGTATTGCCAATGATCGATGTGTCTTGCGTTGCAAATTGTGAGCCTGCTGGAGGTGCAATAACAAGCCGACCGCCAGCCATACCCTTGCCGACATAATCATTTGCATCACCGCGCAAATTCATTTCAAGACCAGGCGCGTTGAATACCCCAAAGCTCTGACCGGCCGTCCCAGATAAATTCAAGCATATAGGGTTAGCCATTCCTTCTCGACCATGAGTCAATGAAATTTCACCCGACAAGGTCGCACCGACAGAACGGTCTTGGTTTGTAATCGTGAACTCAAACTCACCACCAGTTCCAGAAGCAACTGCGTTACATGTTGTCTCGACAATGGCTCGGTTCAATGGCGCATCATCATAGGGTAGGTTCTTGTCAACCGCGCACAGTTGTGGTTTACCCTCATGTTCTGGTCCCTGGTAAAGAACCGATGAGAAATCCAGTTTCGCTTGGCGCTGCGATCGACCCCCAATCTGTGTTAATAAGTCAGTACGACCAACGAGTTCAGCCAACGTCTTTACACCGAGTTCGGCCATCACTTCTCGCGTCTCTTCAGCCACAAAGGTAAAGAAATGCTTGATCATCTCGACGGTTCCACGGAAATGTTGCTCCCGTAGCAGTTCATTTTGTGTGGCAACACCGGTTGCGCAGTTATTCAAATGACAGATACGCAAATACTTGCACCCCATAGCAACCATGGGTGCTGTACCAAAGCCAAAGCTTTCGGCGCCTAAAATTGCGGCCTTGACGACGTCTACGCCCGTTTTTAATCCACCATCGGTCTGCAGCCGGACTTTGTCACGCAAATCATTCGCGCGCAGTGCCTGATGCGCCTCTGATAGACCAAGCTCCCAAGGGGAGCCTGCATACTTGATGGATGTCAGTGGGCTTGCTGCAGTGCCGCCGTCATAGCCCGAAATCGTAATTAAATCTGCGTAAGCCTTAGCCACACCAGCTGCAATCGTTCCAACACCTGGTTCACTCACAAGCTTGACCGAAACCAACGCTCTAGGATTGACTTGTTTGAGATCAAAGATCAGTTGCGCCAAATCTTCGATCGAATAGATGTCGTGATGCGGCGGCGGTGAGATCAATGTCACGCCCGGTACTGAATAGCGAAGTCTCGCGATCAACGCATTCACCTTACCACCAGGTAACTGACCACCTTCCCCAGGCTTTGCACCCTGTGCGACCTTAATTTGTAACACCTCGGCGTTCACCAAGTAATGTGGAGTAACACCAAACCGACCTGATGCGATTTGCTTGATCTTCGAGACACGACTGGTGCCAAAACGCTCTGGATCCTCTCCGCCTTCGCCAGAATTCGAACGTGCTCCCAATTCATTCATGGCTTGAGCCAACGCTTCGTGTGCCTCTGGGCTCAGGGCCCCTAACGACATGCCAGCGGAGTCAAACCGCTTCAGAATCGATTCGACAGGCTCAACCTCGTCAAAGGTAATTGCTTGACCAGCATCTTTTTCAAATTTCAACAGATCTCGCAACGTAGCGACTGGACGCTCATTCACCAGCTTCGCGTACTTTTGGTAAGTCGAGTAAGAACCCGTCTGTACTGCTTGTTGTAACGTTTGAATCACATCCGGATTGTACGCGTGATACTCGCCGCCATGCATGTACTTCAAGAAACCGCCTTGAGGAACGGGCTTTCGAGTTGACCAAGCCAGAGACTGACGAACCTTTTGGTCATTTTCGAAATCAGAGAAATCTGCACCAGCGATTCGACTTTGTACGCCTTTGAAGCACAGATCGACGATGTCATTAGACAACCCGACAGCCTCGAACAACTGCGCGCCACGGTAACTGGCAATGGTCGAGATACCCATCTTCGATAAGATCTTTAACAATCCTTTATTGATGCCTTTGCGGTAATTTCGATGCAACTCAAGCGGATCACCAACGATTTCATCCGCCTCAACCAAATCATTAATCACACGATAGGACAGATATGGATAGACCGCAGTCGCACCGAATCCGAGAAAAACTGCAAAATGATGGGAATCGCGTGCCTCAGCAGTATCAACAATGATATTCGCAGAACAACGCAAGCCTTCATCAATTAGCCGGTGGTGCACTGCACCTGTTGCCATCGTTGCAGATACAATCCACTGATCCTCAGTGACATGACGGTCTGAAAGAATCAGTAGAGTCTTCCCTGCGCGAACCGCATCCACAGCTTGCTGACACACGGATTCAACGGCAGCCTTCAACCCAAGTGTTGGGTCAAATGCTAATTCAATCTGGATACGGCCATATTTCGGATGATCAAAACCTTTGAGGCGATCCATCCTAGGTGCCGACAATATCGGAGAATGCAGAATGACGCGTTCGGCGTGATCGGCAGTCTCCTCAAACGGATTCAACTCCATGCCCAAGCAAGTTTCCAAGCTCATCACGATCGATTCACGTAAAGGATCAATGGGTGGGTTGGTCACTTGAGCGAATTGTTGCCTAAAATAATCAGCGACATGGCGCTGTTCGGTCGAAAGTACCGCCATCGGTGTGTCATCACCCATTGAACCAACAGCTTCTTGTCCAGTTTCAGCCAACGGTTTGATGACTTGGTGACGCTCTTCGCTCGTCAGACCAAAAAGTTTCAGATATGGTGCAAGGCCATGCTCTGACAATTTCTTGAGATCAGAAAACGGATCCTTCATCTCGGTTTCGAAGCGAATCGTCTGCTCACGTAACCACTGTTTATAAGGCTGACGACCCTTTAACTGATGATCAATATCATCAGCAGCCAACATTTCGCCTGTTTCTGTATCGATCGCTAAGATTTCACCAGGTCCAACGCGGCCCTTTGCAACCACATCTCCTGGCTTGTAATCCCAGGTCCCGATTTCGGAAGCGAGTGTTAGATAACCGTTTCTCGTCTTGACCCACCGCGCTGGCCGCAGTCCGTTACGATCGAGCAAACAACACGCATACCGACCATCTGTTAGAACAATTCCAGCGGGACCGTCCCATGGTTCCATGTGCATAGAGTTATATTCATAAAAAGCGCGCAAGCCCGCATCCATATCATCCACATTCTGCCACGCAGGTGGAACGAGCATTCGGATCGCACGAAATAGATCCATACCGCCAGCAACCATGACCTCGAGCATGTTATCAAGACTCGATGAATCCGAGCCGGTCGAGTTGACCAATGGGAGAATCTGATCAATTTCCGGTAGTCGATCAGATTTAAACAGGTGGCCACGCGCATTGGCCCAGTTTCTGTTACCCGCGATAGTATTAATCTCGCCATTGTGCGCAAGTAATCTGAATGGTTGTGCGAGCGGCCAGCGTGGCAGTGTGTTAGTTGAGAATCGCTGATGGAATACGCAGATTGCCGTCGCCATTAGCGTATCGTTCAAGTCCGGATAGAAGTTCGGCAGATCGACCGGCATCATCAACCCCTTATAGGATACGACGCGGCGTGATAGCGAGCATAGGTAGTTCTCGGAGTTGGGTGCGATGGCTCGCTCAATCAGTCGAGATGCCATGAACAATTCGTTGTCAAATTGTTCCTTACTTTGCCCTTGAGGCTCAACGAATACCTGCTTGAAAACAGGCATGTTTCCGCGGGCAATGGGACCCAAATTCGTTGGGTCAACTGGTACATCGCGCCATCCAACGACAGCTAATTGCCGGGAACTAAGCGCATGCTCAATTGCCTTGACTGCATGCGCTTCAGCATCTGAATCATTCGACAGGAAGAGCATTCCAACCGCGAATGAATCACCTAATATAACGCCAATTGCATCTTTGGCAGCGCGACGCATAAAACTATCAGGCATCTGGAACAACAGGCCACAACCATCGCCGGTCTTACCATCAGCAGCAATCCCGCCACGATGTGTCATGCGTGTCAACGCCTCAATCGACGTCATGAGCAGATCATGACTTGCTTCGCCTGCGCAATGCGCAATCAGGCCGAAACCACAGTTGTCTCGAAATTCGCCAGGCGTATAAAGACCTTTAGCCATTCTTTTTTTCCTACCATTCACGACCGAACGGCCGCAACCCAAATAATACGGGACGATGCACGTCCCGCCAAAATCACACAACGAACCCAGCGAACTTGTCTAAGAGCTCCAGCTATACGTCCGTGTCAATTAGGCCCAACCCACTGAATCTCTGACGAAAAAGGCCGCGTAGTATATGCCTCTAGCGACCCTGGAGCAAATTTAAAATACGCTTCAAAAGGTTACTGCTTATTCGGCTCTAGGGGAATCATCGTCGGTTTCGACGAGATTTCATGATCATTATCAATTTGCATAAAGATAAAGATTGCGACACAGACAGCAATTACAATGCTTAAGCCGATTGCCACACTCGAAGTCAACGAGTGTGGTACCGAGTCTGGTTGTTGATGCACTGCCTCCACATCACTATCGTTTATTTGGCCATCACCAGAGGCTGCCCTTAGCAAGTGTTTCGGACTCATGGCGAATTGCTGTAACAACTGAGGCGCCCTTGCTGCGATTTCGAGACCGGGATGGAGCGCAGAACACGCTTCCTTGAGATCGTGTTGATCCCAGCGCGGTAGCAACACAGTACTGGATAAGGTCGGTTTTGGCTTTAACGCCTGAAGCTGTGAAACCAGACCGTCCTCCCCAACCAATAAAACTGCCCATTGGCGGCCATAGGCACCAGCGCCGAGTTCCTGAAATAATCGGAGGACATCATCAGGTAGACGATGCGAATCATCCACGATAATCTCCGGGATGCCCTGCTCAGTCCCAGCCTGATGCTTATTTTGCAAGCGAGCCAGCATTTCCAGATCCGTCCCTTCGGGACGCAACCCGGCCAAACCGATCAGTCGAAGGATCGCATCGGTGCGATCTGACAATAATTCGCCGTGGAGCAGAAGTGGATTGACGGTGCTCGCCAAAATAAGCGCCTCGATGACAGTACTTTTACCCTGACCAGAAGCGCCGATCATCACCACCAATCGTCTCGCCCATCGAACAGCCGAGCGAACTCGTTCGATACATGCTTGTTGCGATCGGACTAACTGCAGCACGCGTTTAGTACATCATTCAGCAATTCAGACGGCACCTGCTCCTCAACATAGCCATTGCCTAAAGACTTCATCAACACAAAGCGAAGGCGCCCATCGATATTTTTCTTATCAACAGCCATGTGTATCAGAAAGTCATCAGCGGTCATTCCGCTTGGCGGGCTTACTGGAAGGTTTGCACCCTTACACACAGCAACGATACGAATAACATCTGAGTCTGTAATCAACCCCATAGCTTGTGATAGACGCGCGGCCAATATCATGCCTGCACCAACTGCTTCACCATGAAGCCAACCACCGTATCCAAGATGCGCTTCGATCGCGTGGCCGAATGTGTGACCCAAATTCAGTAGTGCGCGAATACCACCCTCCCGCTCATCGCGAGCAACGATCTCTGCTTTCATTTGGCAGCATCGCTCAATTGCAATCGACACAGTCTCAGCGTCCCTAGCCATCAATAAATGAATATTCGCTTCGATCCAGGCCAAAAAGTCTTGATCACCCAATAGGCCATATTTAATCACTTCGGCCATACCGGCTGACATCTCTTTTTGCGGAAGTGTTTCTAAAACATGTGTATCGATGAGAACGGCGATCGGTTGATGAAATGCTCCGATCATATTTTTCCCGAATCGATGATTGACTCCTGTTTTTCCGCCAACAGATGAATCGACCTGCGAAAGAAGCGTAGTGGGAATCTGAACAAAGTCGACTCCACGCTGATAGGTTGCAGCAGCAAAGCCAACCATATCTCCTACAACACCGCCCCCTAACGCGACCATCGTGGCATTCCTCGAAAATCGCTTCATCAGTGCTTCTGAAAAAATGAAATCTAGGGTGTCGACCCGTTTATGATTTTCACCATCTTGCAAAACCACCGTCGCCACATCGAAGTCCTGTAGGGTCGAAAGAACGCGATCAAGATAAAGCGGAGCAATATTGTCATTGGTAACCACGAGAACCTGACGACCACGAATGACGCTGGCTAAGTAATCTGAATCAAGCAGGCCACCCCCAATATGAATTGGATACGCACGATCGCCCAAGTCAACGTTAAGCGTTCTCATCAATCTGCCTCTCTATGTGTTCCATAATTTGACGCACGACAACCGATGGATTTGTCCGTCGCGTTTGCACCTGTATGCTTGAATATGCACGATACAAAGGCACGCGTTCCGTCGCCATAGCTCTTAACTTCGCTTTTGGATCGACAACCTGCAATAACGGTCGACTCTTATCATTTTTTAAACGATCAAACTGTGTTTTCAAGTCAGCTTGCAACCAAATGACATGCGACTGATGACGTTTCAATAAGTCTTGATTTTCACTGCGCAAAACAATCCCGGCGCCAGTCGACACAACAACCGCATCCTGATCGACAAACTCTGCAAAGATACGTGCCTCACGATCGCGAAAACCCACCTCACCTTCTACATCGAAGATCCATGGAATATCGGCTCCGCAGCGTGCTTCAATCTCTTCATCCAAGTCGAGGAATGGCAGGTTCAATTTTGTCGCAAGTAGCCGACCAACTGTGGTTTTGCCGGCACCGGTTGGACCGATTAATATCAGTGGAAACGAAATGTCTACCATGAAACCTCAGTTAAAGAACGCGGGACATTATAAATATTAGCAGTTCTAATTTGCAGGCTCGACGCTAACTCGCTTGAGATAAGCGCCGATTAAAGAAATCGAAAACAAACGAGTAATGCCAACAGCAACGTTTTCTTCCTTCGATTCTTAGATACCACCGAGAACTTAAGTCTTATCGGGATCGACAGTCACTCGAGTGTTGAGTTCGCGCGTCTCTTGCGAACATCCCACCTAATTGATCATGACATATCCAATCCGACTCTGGAGTTACTGATTCCAAATTGTCCTACTTAATATGAGTCGTCAGGAATTCAGAACCCTGGCTCCTCAGACCGGCACATATCTGGACGCTACGGTCATACTTAACAAAATCGAAAATTCAGATCTGGGCCGACATAATCAATTAAGAGCTTTTTGTGCGGGCTGAATTTCTCGCCGAATCCAATATTCAGATCCAATAATATTCCGTGGTTCAGTGCAGCCTAAATGCTCGTCCAGTCAACGACGTTTGCAATCTCCATCACTTATCCAATAAAGCGAATCAGAACTTAGATATACTCATTCGTAAAACCACGGGCCAATTTACGTGGGATCCTCCCGGTTCGGAGAGCCAAGCACGAAATTAGAGTCTGTCAAACCGATATTGAATTTTAATTTTAGGTACACTTTGACCTCATTTTGGGATGGAATTACCGTGACCGGCCCCGTACGTTTTTTAATTAGCGTCGCAATCACTTCAGCGCTCTTGGGTGCAGGTGGACTGATAGGTGGCTACTTATATCTGAAGCCTGGGCTTCCAGACGTCGAGTCACTGCGGACAGTGCAGTTACAAACACCACTTCAGATCTTTACCTCCGACGGCCAATTGATCGCACAATTTGGTGAAAAACGACGTGACCCAGTCAGTATTAACGAAGTTCCACTTGACCTTGTTCGCGCCTTCCTGGCCGCCGAGGATGACAACTTCAGAGACCATGTCGGTATCGATCCACTGGGGCTTGCGCGGGCTGCGTGGCAACTCGTTTCAAGTGGACAGATTCAGTCTGGCGGTTCAACCATCACGATGCAGGTAGCAAAGAATTACTTTCTCAGTCACGAGCGAACATTTGCGCGCAAATTTCGAGAGATCCTACTCGCACTTGAAATCGAGAAAACGCTCAGCAAGGATGAAATCCTTGAGCTGTACTTCAATGTGATTTTTCTCGGACATCGCGCCTATGGCGTCAATGCCGCATCGCAGATCTACTACGGAAAGAACTTGGATGA
This sequence comes from uncultured Litorivicinus sp., assembly GCA_902558075.1. Lineage (GTDB taxonomy): Bacteria > Pseudomonadota > Gammaproteobacteria > Pseudomonadales > Litorivicinaceae > HIMB30. The sequence goes on from CACECO010000002.1 coordinate 60,881, forward strand.
GTTGACGTTGGCTCAAGCGGCAATGGTCGCCGGCCTTCCAAAAGCGCCCTCAAAATACAATCCAATTGCGAATCCAGAACGAGCCAAAGAACGTCGTGATTGGATTCTCGGCCGTATGCTGAAATTAGGTTTCATCGAACAATATGACTTCGCACAAGCAATTGAGCAACCTGTCACAGCATCACTTCATGGTGTTCAACTCGATCTCACTGCCCCATATGTTGCCGAAGAAGCACGTCGCATTGCATTAGAGATTTTCGATGATCGAGCGTATACCGATGGCTTGCGCGTAGTCACCACCATTAATGGTGAGCAACAAAAATATGCGCAAAACGCGGTCATTCGAGGACTGATGGAGTACGACCGGCGACACGGTTGGCGGGGCGTTGAGCAATCACTAGTCGGCACTAGATTATTCGACTGGAAACGACAACTCGAGGACATCGATACAATCGGACCCCTTCATCCCGCGGTCGTTGTCACCGTAACCGACAAAACCATACGTGCAATTACCAAAGATAACGAATCAATCGTTATCGAACAGAAAGGGTTCGAATGGGCTCGAGAATATCGTAGCGTCAATAGCATTGGCCCTCGCATCAAAGATGCCAGAAAACTAGTGGCACCGGGTGATTTGATCCGTGTACTTCAGGACGATACGCGCTGGTGGCTCGCGCAAAAACCTGAAGTCGAGTCAGGATTTGTCGCTTTAGATCCAAATACCGGGGCCATCCGAGCGATGATCGGTGGCTTCAATTATTTCGGGTCCAAATTCAACCGAGCAACGCAAGGAGGTCGTTTGGTTGGATCTGGAATCAAGCCGTTAATTTATACTGCCGCGCTCGAGTCTGGAATGACCCCAGCGACACAGATCAATGATGCGCCCGTGGTGTTTGATCAAACAGAAGGTGCAACTGACTGGCGCCCACAAAATTCTGGGGGAACCTTCCTAGGGCCCACTCGATTGCGAACAGCGCTATACAAATCAAGAAATCTGGTCTCGGTACGACTTGTCCGTGAGCTTGGAGTGAGCCGAATCATCGATATCGCTGATCGCTTTGGCTTAGACACCACGAAATTACCAAGAAATCTTTCAATTTCGCTAGGAACAGCCTCATTGACGCCTCTCGAAATGGCCGAGACCTATGCTATCTTCGCAAATGGTGGCTATCGAGTACAAAACCACTTAATCGATCGCATAGAATCTGCCGATGGCGCGGTCCTGTATCAAACGCGCCCAGTGAGTGTGTGCCGAAAGGCCTGTGAGGGACGATCCGTATCAGTGGATTTGGAACTCGATAATCGACTACAACCAGCAAAATCTGACTTCTTCGAACTCGACTATAGCGACCGTATCGCACCACGCGTTCTTGATGAGCGCATTCATTTTCTCATCAATGACATGTTGAAAGATGTAGTCCGACAAGGAACAGCAAAAAAAGCGAATTCACTTGGCCGAGAGGATCTTGCAGGTAAAACAGGGACCACGAATGATCAAGTCGACGCCTGGTTCAACGGATATCAAAAAAATTTAGTCGCTTCAGTCTGGGTCGGATTCGATCAACCCAAAACACTGGGGCGCTCAGAATATGGCGGAAGAGCGGCACTACCAATCTGGATCGAATTTATGAAGCACGCACTTAAAGGCACCCCAAAGGATACGCCACCGTTACCGACAGGCGTCGTCGCAACGCGGATCGATCCGGAAACTGGTGCCAAGGCACGAGCGTCACAGACTAACGCCATGCGTGAGTTCTTTCTCTTGGAAAACCCGCCAAAGGACCCGGCGCCAGAGGCAATCATTCCTTCAACGGACGGCCAAACAATACAAACACCCCAACAATTATTCTAAAACACGCGAACGCGATTATTCAGATCTTTGAGCTTTAACGTCCAAGGCCAATCCGATCGGAATGATTTGGGGGATCGCGATACCCAACCACGAACTTCGTAACGAGTCCCCGTTCTCACGCTAGAATCAATCTCTGGAAATATAACGCGCAACTTACCGTCCAGAATCACGGTAGTTTGATCGAGTATCTGAGTAACCATACCAACACGGTGTTGAAAGCCACCGCTTGATATGTTTTTCACCGCTTGAGGTAGCTGATCTAAAGACCAAACACCGATGCGCGACATCCTTGCGCCCCATTCGGTCGATAACAGACATTGAACTAAGCTAGTCTCTGGAGGAACCGAAACGGTGAGAGCTAGGCCTTCAGCAACAAGCACCTCTCCGAGATATGCCTCGCCCATCCATAGATTTCCTAACAGACGACCATACCGGTCTTTTGGCGCAGGCCATGGAGTGACTTGGATTGACTTCGGAAGCACCTCGATTGCACGTCGTTTCGCCCTAAGAGCATAATCACGTTTCCAGCCAGAATCTTTTAATTCGAATGTATTAAAACCTGTCAAACGGACGCGAGAGCCATCATCTAGCTTAACGGTATCACCATCAATAACTAGATCGATTTTGAAGAGCGGAGAGAGGGTCTGCGGTGTAGGGCAGGACGTCGCAAAAGCAACACCCGAAAGCACAGAAGCCGCAACGACGGCGGCTTTTGTGAAGACTTTATTTCGAAACTGCTCGACCACCGAAGCGCTTATTGAAACGATCGATACGTCCACCGGTATCAACAACTTTCTGCTTACCGGTATAGAAAGGATGGCATTCCTGGCAAACGTCGATTGAAAAATTTTCGCTTTTTGTTGAACGTGTCTCGTAGGTCGCTCCACATGAGCATGTAACTTTCACGTCAAAATAAGCTGGATGAATATCCGCTCTCATTTTTCTATCCTCTGTATAATCAATGCCGCTTCTCCAACCACGGTACCCGTTAGACACCGCGTCTAGGTTGGGGGCGGAGTTTATCAAACACTGAGGTGTTCACGGAAGCCTATGTTACGCTTTTTTATCAAAGTTTTTGTTCCAGGGCCGTTTTTCGAACCCCTTACCTACTCGACAAATGCTCCAATCAGCCCCGGTATTCGCGTCAAGGTACCTCTCGGATCGCGCGAAGTCATCGGCCTCTGTGCTGGAAAAGCGAATCGACCTGAAGCACTCGATATTGTTAAGTCAGTTATTTCAGTCATTGATGACGAGCCGATCGTTAGCATGCAACATCAAGCTCTGGTGGATTTCGCATCGGACTATTATTTAGCACCGCTGGGTGATTTACTTCTTTCAAGCCTACCAACGACTCTTCGTAAAGGTAAGCCCATCCCAAAACCGAAAACTGAAACCGGGCACAATAACTCACCGGCTTATCAGCTCACAAAAGATCAACATCATGCGATCGAAGCAGTGGATCAAACAGCCAATCAATTCCGATGTTTTTTACTCCAAGGTGTCACTGGCAGTGGGAAAACGCAGGTTTTTTCTGAACTGATAGATCGAATGATCAAGCGAGGCCAGCAGATTCTATTACTGGTTCCCGAAATTGGCCTCACAGGTCAGATGGTGAGCAGGATTCAAGATCAGCTTGATGGTGAGCTTTGTGTGTCTCATTCAGGCATCGCCGATAGCGCGAGAACAAAAGCCTTTATTGCATCTGCTCGAGGCGTTGCCGATGTCATGATCGGTACACGCTCAGCATTATTCACGCCCATGCCAAATCTAGGGCTCATTTTGGTCGATGAAGAACATGACGGCGCCTACAAAAATCAAGAGGGGTGTCGCTATTCAGCTCGGGATCTGGCCATCGTTCGTGCAAAACAAATGAAGATTCCGATAGTACTCTCTTCAGCAACACCGTCCCTTGAGACATGGCAACAGGCAGAGCTTGGAAAATACCAGCGAATACGCTTATCAGCTCGCCCAGGACAGCAGCCTCAACAGACCATTAGTTTGATCGATGCAAGGTATGACAAACCAAAAGATGGTTTGAGTGCAGCAGCCAACCGAGCCATACGACATGCTATCGACCACGGCCAACAAGCACTCGTTTTTCTTAACCGGCGCGGGTATTCCCCCGTTCTCATGTGTACAGACTGTGGATGGATCCCGGCCTGTAAACATTGCGATGCAAAACCAACGCTCCATCGCCAGCCCGACTCTTTGTGGTGTCATCATTGTGATCGTCGCCAGCGACCGATATCAATTTGCCCCGAATGCTCTGGACGCAGTTTATTAGCTGTTGGCCATGGAACTGAGCGTTTAGAAGAAGCGTTAGCTCGGGGATTTCCTGATGTTCCAATTATTCGTGTGGATCGAGACACCACTGCACGACGGCGTGCATTTGAACAGCTAATCCAGCCAGTTATTGACGGCCAGCCCTGTATCCTGGTTGGCACACAAATACTCGCAAAAGGACACGATTTTCAAAAGCTCTCCACCGTTGTTGTTACTGATGCTGATCAGGGGCTGTCAGGTGCTGATTTCAGATCAGTGGAACATTTTGCTCAACTTCTAACTCAAGTCGCGGGCCGGGCGGGACGTCATGGTGCGACCGGCAAAGTCTTGATTCAAACACATCGTCCTGAATCCGAGTGGTTCGATAAGATATTGAGGCAAGACTACGACCATCTCGCAAAAGCGATATTTCGTGAACGGCTACAATTCAACTGGCCTCCCGAGTCGCATCTCGCGCTCATTACAGCAAGAGCTACGTCTTCGACACCGGTGTTCGAGGCGCTAGAAAAGGTCGCGAATCAAATTCGTGCATTGAATAGCCCAGTTCGTGTGCTTGGACCAGCGCCCGCTCCAATGGAACGTCGAAATCGGCAATATCACGGTCAGCTTTTGATCCTAGGAAAACGATCACTAATTCAATGGGTATTAAAAGAAACCGGTCCATGGGCTTATAAAAAGTTAGGAAAAGTCGTGTTTCAGTTAGATGTGGATCCCAGGGATCTTTGGTAATGCTACACTCGCGCGCTCAATTGGAGGGACACTATGAAGGACGCCGTCGCTGGGCTATTTGAACAAGCGCTCGATCAACTCATCGCTCAAGGCATCATTGATGTGGCAGATCGTAAACCCGTTCAGATTGAAAATACCCGTGATCCTGCTCATGGAGATCTTGCAACCAATGTGGCCATGATGCACGGAAAAGCGGCCAAAATGGCGCCTCGCGCACTTGCGGAGTTAGTCCTCGAACAACTACCTCAATCAGACAGTGTCCAGTCAACAGAGATTGCAGGACCAGGGTTTATTAATGTTCGTCTGGCAAAAGGAGCAGCATTTGAACCAGTGATCCGGTGCCTAACAGAGTACCACCAATTTGGATTTCGCAAAGCAACCAACGAGCGCGTGCAAGTTGAGTTTGTCTCAGCCAACCCAACCGGACCGCTGCATGTTGGACACGGCCGTGGCGCTGCTTACGGAGCGACACTGGTTAATCTGCTCAAAGCTCGCGGGCACGAGGTTGAGGCCGAATACTATGTCAATGACGCGGGCCGCCAGATGAACATTCTGGCCGTCAGCGTATTCATTCGGTATCTCGAATACGCTGGTGAATCCGTCGTTTTTCCATCAGCCGGTTACCGAGGCGATTATATTTCCAGCCTCGGCGCGACCTTGTTTCAAAATGCTGGAGACTCACTCCAAGTTTCTCTCGACGCACTGCTCGCTGGGGTACCCACTGATTCTGAAGAGACCAAGGACGCACATATCGACGGATTAATTCAGAATGCCAAAGGATCACTTGGCGACAACTGGCTCAAGCCTTTTGATTTTGCCCTAACAGCGATTCTTGATGACATTAAAGATGATTTATCTGAATTTGGTGCAGACTTTGACGCGTGGTTTAGCGAGAAATCTCTCGTCACATCTGGCGAAATTGAGCAGGCCATCGCAACACTGGAAGAGCGCGGTCATCTCTACAAACAAGGCGGCGCAATTTGGTTCAGATCAACAGACTTTGGCGATGATAAAGATCGCGTGATCCGCAGAGACAACGGTGAAACAACCTATTTTGCAAGTGATATCGCCTACATTGTCAACAAATTTTCACGTGGATTTGACCGCATTATTTACGTGTGGGGTGCTGACCATCATGGCTACATCGTGCGAATTAAAGCGGCAGCGCAAGCGCTCGGTTTTAATCCAGAGCGCCTCACGGTTCGTCTCGTCCAATTCGCGATCCTCTATAAAGATGGCGAGCGGCTTCAGATGTCAACCCGCTCAGGTTCATTCGTGACTTTGAGAGAGCTACGGGACGACGTTGGTCGCGATGCATGCCGTTATTTCTATGTCATGCGCAACGCGGACCAACACTTGGATTTTGACCTGTCGCTCGCGACAAGCCAGTCAAAAGATAATCCGGTCTACTACATCCAATATGCACATGCGCGAATCTGTCGCGTGTTTGAGGTCTTGGAGGGACAACCATTTGACGAGCAACGCGGTCTCGATCATCTAACATCATTAGTCACCCGGCAAGAGCTGGACTTAGCAACTGCAATAGGGCGATTCCCGGAAGTGGTTGGTAAAGCGGCTGATTCGTTAGAAGCGCATACGATTTGCTATTATTTGCAGGATCTCGCAGCCGATTTCCACCGCTGGTACAACGGAACGCGTCTACTGGTTGATGATGGCGATCTGCGTGATGCTCGCTTGGCGCTGGCCAAGGCGGTGCAAACAGTTATTCGTAACGGTCTTGATCTACTCGGTGTGAGCTCCCCAAGGTCCATGTGATGCGAGATTATTCGACTCAAGCAGCTCGACACAGACGCTCTGAAAAGAAAGAGATAAGCGCTGTTGTTGGAATCACTTTGAGTATCTTGCTACTTGGCTCTGTCGCAACCGGGCTTATTTGGCTCAATAAGCTTACATCGCCACAATATCCGGCAGAATCGCAACAACCAGAAGCTCAGGTTACAGAGCCTCAATCCCCGGAAGTTAGAACACCAACCGACCCAGAACAAACAACAACCGTTCAGCAAGAGATACCGAAGGCACCGGAGAACTTTTACACTTTCTATGAGTTGTTGATTACAGGGGAAGTCCCCATTGATATCGAGGCGGGACAATCCCGAGATGAAGCCGTCTCTGAGACGCTCAAAAGCACATTGATACAAGTTGCGGCATTTAGGACAGCTGAAGCCGCTGATGACACTCGCGTAGCTCTATTATTTTTGGATTTAAAAGCGCGGGTGATTCCACCAAGTGAAATAAACGGCGGATGGTATCGAATCGTACTTGGTCCATTTAAAACCGTCCGCGAAATGCGTGCTGCGGCCGATGTACTGACAAAAAATGGATACAGTGTACTCGTTCGAAGGGAGTAAATATGGAGCAATTCCACGGAACAACGATCGTTTCGGTCCGTCGTGGTGACCAAGTCTGCATCGGCGGCGATGGCCAGGTCACACTCGGTAATACTGTCATGAAGGGAAACGCCCGCAAAGTTAGGCGCCTCTACCAAAATAAGGTGTTGGCTGGATTCGCGGGTGGAACAGCTGACGCCTTCACCTTATTCGAACTATTTGATGCGAAACTTGAAAAGCATCAAGGGAATCTCACCCGAGCCGCAGTCGAGCTCGCAAAGGATTGGCGGCAAGATCGGATGCTGAGACGACTCGAGGCCATCCTCGCGGTCGCTGATGCAGAAACTTCGCTAATCATCACAGGCAACGGTGACGTTATGGAGCCTGAAGATGGCATTATCGCGGTTGGCTCTGGCGGACCATTTGCCCAAGCCGCCGCGCTCGCCTTGCTACGCAATACTGAACTATCGGCACGAACGATCGTCGAAGAAGCACTCAAAGCCGCGGGTGATATCTGCATCTATACCAATACAAATTTCACCATTGATGAGCTGACCACGAATCATGAATGATCTCTCTCCGAAAGACATTGTTGCTCGACTTGATCGACACATTATTGGACAAGCAGACGCCAAACGTGCAGTCGCGATTGCATTGAGGAACCGCTGGCGTCGAATGCAACTCCCCGATGATCTAGCCAAAGAAGTAACGCCAAAGAATATTCTCATGATCGGTCCAACAGGCGTCGGAAAAACTGAAATTGCTCGCCGACTTGCGCATTTGGCGCAAGCTCCTTTCATAAAAATTGAGGCAACAAAATTCACTGAGGTCGGGTATGTGGGCCGTGATGTTGAATCCATTATCCGAGACTTAGCTGGTGTCGCGATCAAAGATGAACGGGAACGTCGAATGCTCACCGTCCGTCATCAAGCGGAGGATCGCGCAGAACAGCGAATTCTGGATATTTTGTTGCCACCACCACGGGGTGATCAACCGATTCAATCAGATACCAGCGGCGCACGACAAGTGTTTCGGAAAAAGCTGCGGGAGGGCGTCCTCGACGAAAAAGAAGTCGAGATTGATGTCAAAGCCGGCGAGGTCGGTGTGGACATCATGACGCCCCCTGGCATGGAAGAGATGGCGAGCCAGCTCCAAGACATGTTCTCTAAATTTGGGCAGGACAAAAAGAAGAAACGCAAATTGCCGATTGGAGACGCATATAAGATTCTGGTCGATGAAGAAGCCGCTCGTTTAATCGCCGACGATGACGTCAAACTGACGGCAATCGACCATGTCGAAAGTCGTGGCATCGTTTTTTTAGATGAAATCGATAAGGTGTGCCGCCGTGAGAACACGCAAGGTGCAGATGTAAGCCGAGAGGGAGTCCAGCGTGATCTGCTGCCGTTAATCGAGGGAACCACGGTGCAAACCAAATTTGGTTCTGTGAAAACGGATCACATCCTCTTCATTGCTTCTGGCGCATTTCATCTGTCTAAACCGTCAGATCTGGTACCAGAATTACAAGGTCGTTTACCCATACGAGTCGAACTTGATGCACTCAAACCTTCCGATTTTGCTCGAATTCTTACAGAGCCCGATCACTCATTGGTCACGCAATATCAGGCACTTTTGAAGACCGATGGCATCGCCATCGAATTTGCCGAAAGCGGCATTGAGGCGCTTGCCGAAATTGCTGCCGTTGTCAACGAAAAAACCGAGAATATTGGTGCACGCCGATTACACACACTCGTTGAAAGAGTGTTGGAAGACTTACTGTTTCAAACTGGCCAGACCGATCCCGAAACAGTCACAATTGACCGTAGCTATGTTGAATCTCGATTGTCTGAACTCAGCCGAGATGAAGATTTATCTCAATACATCCTCTGAGGCCACATGAAAGAGACAACACATTTCGGATTCCAAGAAGTCCCCGTTGATAAAAAGACTTATCGCGTGAGAGAAGTCTTTAATAGAGTCGCTCGACGTTATGATTTGATGAACGATTTGATGTCCGCCGGGCTCCACAGACTATGGAAACGGGTGGCAATCGAAACCATCGCCGTTCGGCCGGGAATGCAAATTCTCGATTTAGCTTCAGGTACCGGTGATCTGGCTCGCGCTATGTTGCGTCGGACGGGCTCGGATGGCCATGTAGTTCTTGGTGATATTAACGATCAAATGCTCCGAGTTGGCCGTGATCGCTGTATCGATAATGGTGAGTTAAAAGGACTCAGCTGGTGTCAGTGCGATGCGGAAACCCTGCCCTATCCTTCAGAGTCGTTTCATCGAGTCACAATTGGCTTCGGCCTTCGAAACGTGACCAATAAAGAAGCTGCCCTCAAAGAAATGCATCGAGTACTTAAACTAGGCGGTAAAGCTCTCGTGCTTGAGTTCTCGAAGCCAGTATCAGCATCCCTATCGCAGATCTATGACTTGTATAGTTTTTCCGTTTTGCCAGCAATGGGACAACTAGTGGCGCAGGATAAAGAATCGTATCAATACCTGGCTGAATCGATCCGTAAACACCCTGATCAGGACACACTCGCAGATATGCTTCGTTCAGCAGGATTTGAATCTGTCACGTACCAAAATCTAACTGGCGGGATCGTGGCAATCCATACCGGAGTGAAAACATGATTCCGCGTCTGGTGCTGGCCGGATTAGTTGCCGCATCAGAACAGGCGATCAGCGCCGGTATGCACGCGGCTGATATTCAGCCTGAACAGCTTGCCCCGATGACTGGCAAGGTGTTGAAGCTTAGTGTTACTGATCTCGATCTAGATGTATGGATTATCTGTGGCGAAGATCGTTGGTGGCTTGCAACAGAGTCTCAAGAAACTGCCGATGTTGAGCTGTCTGGCACCTTAGGGAGTCTTGTTGAGACGGCGCGGTCGCTCACCCAACCCAATGCGCCTCTCATATTTGAGGGGCTCGATATCCGCGGAAGCGTTGGCGTTCTTCAAACCATGCAGAAAACGTTTCAGGCAATGGATTTGGATTGGGAGGATGCCGTCACGAAAGCGCTCGGACCCATACCCGCCGGCATGCTGATCCAAGCTCTGCGTACTGCTCGGTCACAGTGGATAACAAGTCGCGACTCGATGAAGCGCCAGACTCGAGAGTTCTTACACTCAGAACAAAACACACTCCTGACAGAAAACGCATTTTCTGGAACAGAAGCGCGTATCACATCACTGAATCGCCAAATCGACCGCCTGGAGGTGCGGATAAAAAGACTCGAGGCCGATGATGGGTAGTTCATTGCGTCTTCTTAAAATTGTTCGTGTTTTATTTTCTGAGCGGATTGATGAGCTGCTCCCTCGGCCTAGACGAAAATTATTGAAAGCCATAGCTTGGTGCATCCCCTCAGTTCGCAAAAAGCGAGGTCGTGGTGAGCGCTTGCGCGATGCACTTCAATCCCTTGGACCTATATTTGTAAAATTCGGGCAAATGCTATCGACCAGGCGTGATCTGTTACCTCCGGATATCGCAGGACCATTGGCCGAACTTCAAGATCGTGTCAAACCGTTTTCAGGTGAAGTCGCCAAATCGATTATAGAATCAGAATTAGGTTGCTCGGTTGATGAGGTCTTCAGTGAGTTTTCATCAGATGTCATGGCGTCTGCTTCAGTTGCGCAAGTCCATGCCGCTCGCCTCAAGACCGGCGAACCTGTGATTGTAAAAGTGATCAGACCTGGAATCGAGAAAGTCATCGAAGAAGATCTGAAACTGATGATGACGATTGCCAAGTTTGTTGAGAAAAACTTTGTTGATGGAAAGCGGCTGAAGCTCATGCAGGTTGTATCTGACTATCGCATGACCATCTTGGATGAGTTGGATTTAATGCGTGAAGCCGCGAATGCTGCATTAATCCGTCGTAATTTCGCAGATTCAGCGATTTGTTATGTACCTGAAATCTATTGGGACTATACACGCCGAAATGTGATGGTCGAAGAGCGGATTTACGGTATACCAATTTCTCGCGTTGACATTTTTAATGAGAAAAAGGTCAACATGGAGAAGCTGGCCGAGAGTGGAGTTGAAATCTTCTTTACTCAGGTATTTGATCACAGCTTCTTTCACGCAGACATGCACCCGGGAAATGTGTTTGTTGATATTTCAGATCCCGAAAACCCAGTGTATAAAGCGATCGACTTCGGCATCGTCGGCACGCTTGATCCTGAATCACAAGCCTATCTCGCACAAAATTTAATTGCTTTTTTTGATCGAGACTACCGTGCTGTTGCCGAATTACACGTTGAATCAGGCTGGGTACCTAAAAATACCAACATCGGTGAATTCGAAAGTGCAATCCGCACAGTTTGTGAACCGATCTTTCAAAAGCCGCTCGGTGAAATTAGTTTTGGCGTCCTGCTCATCCAGTTATTCGAAGTCGCACGGCGTTTTCAAATGGAAGTACAGCCACAATTGGTCTTGCTTCAAAAAACATTGCTCAACATCGAAGGGCTTGGTCGAGAGCTGTATCCAGAACTAGACCTTTGGAATGCCGGAAAGCCATTCCTTGATCGCTGGGTAAGAGAACGACTTGGTCCGAAAGGTATTGTCGATTACACCAAGCGCAATATCTCCCGTTGGGCAGTTCAGTTCCCAGCATTAACCAATACGTTACTGTCCGCTCCTGAACGGCTGGAACGGCTAGAACTGATTCAACTTGAGCAAGCAAATGCGTTACAACTTCTTGGTCAAGAGATGAAAAAGCGGAGACTCACGGGATACATGAGTACAGTTTTTGGCGGAAGTGGTTTAATTGTCGCTGCGGCGGCATTGATTACGGAACATGACTGGCTTACAGGGCATTGGCCTTTTGCTATAGCCGTGCTATCACTTGTGCTTTTGGTGAGACGCTGATGATCGAGATTAAGGATGAGAATACAAGACGGCAATTACTCAATGCAGTAAATTTCAACGCTGACGGGCTGGTGTGTGCAGTTGCTCAAGACCACCAATCAAAAGAGGTCTTGATGGTCGCATGGATGGATCGAGAGGCACTCAATGAGACGCTACACCAGGGTCAGGTTGTTTACTATTCGCGCTCGCGTGGGAAGCTGTGGCGCAAGGGTGAATCTTCTGGTCAAACACAGCAATTGATCGACATTCGGATCGATTGTGACAAAGATTCCGTGCTTTTAGGTATCCTGCAGACCGGTGTCGCCTGTCATACTGGACGTCGATCCTGTTTTTCGTGGTCACCCGAAGGTGATGGTGAATGGGAGGCTGTTGAACCAGTGGAGGTTAATCCAGAAACTTTGTATGGAGACGACACATGACGGTAATCGAGTTTCTGGAAGACATGCTCGCTGAGCGGCGCTTTGGTGATCCAGAGAAATCATACGTGTCAAAGTTGCATCATAAAGGTCTCGACCACATCTTAAAGAAGGTTGGTGAAGAGGCGACTGAGGTTGTGATGGCGGCCAAAGATGCGGCGAGATCTGAAAATAACGAAGATGTAATTCACGAAGTAGCCGATCTATGGTTCCACACATTGGTGTTACTCTCTCACCTAGAAGAGCCACCGAGTGCGGTATTGGCGGTACTAGAACGACGTTTAGGTGTCAGTGGTCTAGTCGAGAAGGCAAATCGAGAGAATTAAGATGACTGATTGCCTATTTTGTAAAATTCGCGATGGTGAAATACCCGCCGATTTCATTTACAGAGATGATGACTGCTTAGCATTTCGGGATGTTAATCCGAAAGCCCCGGTTCATTTTTTGGTCATTCCGCGTCGACATATTAAAAATTTATTTGATACGACACCCTCTGATGAAGGCTTGTTAGGACGAATTCAGCTAAAGATTCCTCAGATTGCAAAGGAACAAGGGCTGGATTCGGGATTCAGAACGGTGTTGAATACGGGACCTGGAGGCCATCAAGAGGTGTATCACATGCACTATCATGTTCTCGGGGGCGGCCCGTTTACCGGCTTTAATTAACAACACATAAGACAATAGGAGTCCGTTATGGGAGTTGGTGGTATCAGCATTTGGCAGTTACTGATTATCTTGGCCATCGTGATCATGATCTTTGGTACTAAAAAATTGAAATCACTCGGCACCGACCTTGGGAGTGCAGTGAAGGGGTTCCGCGCATCAGTAACCGATAAGTCGGAAGACAAGGATGCAGAAGGCGCAGCGGATACAACAGCCGAAAGTACCGTCCAACAAAACGAATCAGCTGAAACACAACAGACCGAACAAAAAGAGAAAGTCTAAGTGTTCGATATTGGTGCGACAGAGCTGTTGCTTGTTGCAATCATTGGGCTCGTTGTTGTTGGTCCAGAGCGTTTACCTCGGCTTGCCCGCACACTTGGGTTGTGGGTTAAACGGCTTCGTGGACAAGTTCAATCCATTCAAAAAGATATTAATCGCGAGTTGGAGCTCGAGGACTTAAAGCGCCAGTTGGAAGAGCGCGGCGGTGGACTGAAAATGGAAGATATTGCTGGGGAGGACCCCCTGGGCCTCAGCCAGACGAGTAATACTACTCAAGCAGAGAAGAATGAGCGATCCAAGCCTGAATGATCAACCTCTGATCGCCCACCTGATTGAATTACGAGATCGACTTATTCGAATCTTGGTTGTGATTCTTCTCTTCTTTTTAGGCTTTATCGCATTTGCGAATGATCTTTACGCCTATCTAGCGGATCCGTTGCAATCACTGTTACCGGAAGGCGCTTCGATGATTGCAACACAGGTTGCATCGCCGTTTCTCGCACCATTCAAACTTGCGTTGTACCTCAGTGTCTATTGTGGAGCCCCAATGATTCTTTACCAACTGTGGGGATTCGTTGCGCCAGGTCTTTACGATAATGAAAAGAAAATAGCCGGGCCGCTTCTCATTTCTAGCATCTTTTTGTTCTACGCCGGAATGGCATTCGCCTACTTTGTAGTGTTCCCGCTGGTATTCGGATTCTTCACCACAATCGGGCCGACCGGCGTGACGGTGATGACCGACATCGACGCCTATCTCTCCTTTGTACTGAAGCTGTTCCTTGCTTTTGGCCTTGCCTTTGAAATCCCTATTGCAACCATGTTGCTCATAAAAGCAGGAATCGCCTCACCCGAATCGCTGAAGGGCAAACGTCCCTATGTATTTATTGGTTGCTTTGTCGTTGGTATGTTGGTCACCCCCCCAGACGTGATTAGCCAGACATTACTTGCAGTACCGATGTGGCTACTGTTCGAAGTGGGTTTAATTGGTTCACGCTTCCTCGGGCAGCCGAAGTCAAAGATTAACGAGGATGTGGCCCATGATCCAGTTGGACCAAGTGAATCACCGGTCGTGGCCGCTATTACGAATGAAGCAACCGAAGATGATCCAAAGGATAGCGAAACCGATGAGTTCGATTTGTATGCACCAGTGGAAACCGTTGAGACTGATTCACCAATCATCGAAGAGCTTGATAAGCCTGAGCCTCGGGACGGAGACGACTCAGACGAAGGACCCCCAAAACCGCCGTCGGCTTAGTTATGTGTGACCGTACAATGCAGCCATATCCCGCGTCGCCTGACACAGCCCCTCAGCCATTTCAGGACCAAACGCGCAGTGCCCCGCTCGATCAAGAATCCGCAGGTTCAGATTCGGGTAGAGCGCCTTCAGATCGTGGGCATTTCTGACTGGACAGACGTGATCATTGGCGCCATGTAGTAACCACATCGGAGTCGAGTCGAGTTCATCGTGTTTCGTTTGGAAAATGGACTCAGACAGAAAACAACTTTGGCTGAGGTAATGGTGCTCTACCTGGGCGGTGGTGAGTTCACAATGAAGAGATCTTTGACTCGTTTGGGTTGCCCTTGGGTCGCAAGTTGATAGTCGGTGCTCCCATAAATTCCAGGCTCGCGCTGCTTGCATCCGAGTAAATTCGTCGTTCGCATGCAATAGTCCTTGATAAGCCTTGAACACCGTTCTAAGCGTTGGATCCTGATCGCCGATGGGTGCAGTAAAGTCCGCCCAGGCAGCTGGGTAAAGTGTTGCCGCTCCACCACCATATAACCAATTCAGGTTATCGGGGGTATTCAGAAAAACCCCTCGCAAAATCAAGCCAAGACAATTCTTTGGGCGTTCCATCGCGTATAACAGAGCGAGTGTTGCACCCCAAGACCCGCCGAATAAGACGTATCGGGCAACGTCGAAATGGGCAGTAATCAAATCGAGATCTAACAGCAAATGATTGGTGGTGTTTGTCGAAAATAAGTCTATGGACTCAGAACGCCCGCACCCCCGCTGATCGAAACACAACACATTAAACATTTCGGGACTAAAAAATCGGGGCATCAATGGTGATGTTCCAGATCCTGGACCACCATGTAAACAAATGACGGGGAGACCATTGGGATTGCCAAAGCACCCGACCCACAGGCGATGTCGACCGTCAGACGTGGTCAGCATCTTCTCACGATACGGTTTGAGATCAGGATACAGTCTGTGCATACGCCCCCTTACGGGGCGGCATGCACTCCTAGCTTGCCGCCTTCGATCGTCCCGCTCGTTTGCGGTCTGACTCTTTAAGTAGTTTTTTACGAAGTCGAATATGGTTTGGTGTGACTTCAACAAGCTCATCATCATCAATGAATTCGAGTGCAGACTCAAGCGTCATCCGAATTGGTGGTGTGAGAATGAGGTTCTCATCAGTCCCTGCCGCTCGAATATTTGTGAGTTGCTTGCCTTTGACGGGATTAACTGGAAGGTCGTTGCCGCGTTTATGAATGCCAAGCAGCATTCCTTCATAAACATCCACTCCAGGACCAATCATGAGGCGACCGCGGTCCTGAAGGTTATACAGTGAGTACGCCGTTGTCGCACCATCGGTCATCGAAACTAAAACCCCATTAATCCGATTCCCCAAATCGCTCGGCTTGGCGGGTCCGTAATGATCAAACACATGACTCATGATGCCAGTTCCTGAAGTCATCGTGAGAAACTGAGACCGGAAGCCAATCAGGCCACGAGCGGCAATAATGTACTCAAGGCGCAGACGACCCTGGAGATCTAGCACCATGTTCTTCATTTCGCCCTTACGGAGACCCATCGCCTCCATCACAGCACCTTGGTGCTGGTCTTCGATATCGATTGCAACATATTCATAAGGTTCTTCTTTAAGGCCATCCACCTCACGCACAATCACCTTGGGTCGAGAGACACCAAGCTCAAATCCTTCGCGTCGCATCGATTCAATTAAGACAGATAGGTGAAGTTCGCCGCGACCAGAGACCACAAACTTATCTGCCGAATCCCCCTGTTCAACACGGAGCGCAACATTGTGAATTAACTCACGATCTAAACGATCTTTAATGTTTCTTGAAGTGACGTATTTACCGTCTTTTCCGGCGAACGGACTGTCATTCACCTCAAATGTCATACTCACCGTTGGCTCGTCAACAGTCAGTGGGGTTAACCCTTCCGGCAATTCAACTGAGCAAATCGTGTCTGAAATCGATAGCGGATCCAAACCAATGATGCAAACGATGTCACCAGCTGTGGCAGATGGTTGTTCAATCTGTTCAAGGCCCAAATATCCGAAAATCTGAAGGACCTTTCCGTTGCGAGTACTGCCATCACGGTCAACGACCGTCACCTGTTGATTCCGCTTCAACTGACCACGACGGATCCGGCCAACGCCAATGACACCCTGAAATGAATTGTAATCCAGCGCGGAAATTTGAAGCTGAAGCGGTCCGTTAAGATCGACCTCCGGAGCCGGGCAATGGTCCAGAATGGCCTGGAGAATCGGCTCCATGCTTTCAGTCAGTTGGTCTGGCTCTGGACCGGACAGACCATAAATGGCTGAGCAATATACTACCGGGAAATCAAGTTGGTCATCCGTGGCACCGAGCTGATCAAATAGATCAAATACTTTGTCAACGGCACCGTGCGGATCTGCACCGACCCTATCTACTTTGTTGACGATAACAATTGGTTTCAGGCCCCGGTTAAAGGCTTTTTGAGTCACGAACCGCGTCTGCGGCATGGGGCCTTCGGCTGCATCAACGACCAACAGCACCGCATCGACCATCGACAATACGCGTTCAACCTCACCACCAAAGTCAGCATGACCGGGCGTATCCACGACGTTAATCCGAAAGCCATTCCAAATGAGACCAGTATTTTTCGCAAGGATTGTGATCCCACGCTCTTTTTCCTGGTCATTCGAATCCATCACGCGTTCATTTTTAATTTCTTTTCTGTCGAGAGTACCAGAAGCGGCAAGTAGCTTATCGACGAGTGTGGTTTTCCCATGGTCAACGTGCGCAATAATCGCCACGTTACGGATCCGTTCAATCATAAAATCCTCCGAGCGCGCGCGAGTATAACGGACACTTGATGACAGCTGTGTGTTTTTTTGCGCTCGGCTAGATTGCACCATCATTGTGCCATTATATATCACAAAAGCACAACTTTAGTGCGATATTATGGCGTATTGCACCATAATAGTACCTGTATTTGCTTGGAAACCAAGCATTCATCAAAACGGCATAGCGATTGCTGTGGATACATATGCGTTCAACTTTAACTGGTTGACTTTATGGGTTCGACATACGGAGTAAAAAATGTCTGAAACTACCTTAAAATTAATTGCCGATAACGAAGCGCGTTGGGTGGACCTTCGCTTTACAGACCCACGTGGAAAAGAGCAACACGTAACTTTTCCAGCCTCGAAAGTAGATAGCGAATTTTTCGCCGAAGGTGCAATGTTCGATGGTTCCTCGATAGCAGGTTGGAAGGGTATTAACGAATCAGATATGATCTTAATGCCCGATGACGCAACCGCAGTCGTTGACCCGTTCACGGAAGAAGTAACCGTAAACCTGAGATGCAACATCGTTGAGCCAAGTACTATGCAGGGGTACGAACGCGACCCCCGGTCAGTGGCTCTTCGCGCTGAAGAGTATCTAAAGTCCACCGGAATCGGTGATGCATCCTTCTTCGGACCAGAACCCGAGTTTTTTGTGTTCGATAACGTGCAGTGGAAGGCCGATATGTCTGGGGCGATGTATAAAATTGATGCCGAGGAAGCGGCTTGGGCAAGCAGCGCTGAGTTTGAAGCTGGCAACATGGCACACCGACCAGGTGTCAAAGGCGGTTATTTCCCTGTCCCTCCAATTGACTCTGCAATGGATTTAAGAACGGCCATGTGCGAAACCTTGGGAGCAATGGGCCTTCAGGTAGAGGTTCACCATCATGAAGTCGCGACCGCCTGTCAAAATGAGATTGGGGTAAAGTTCAATACCCTCGTGAATAAAGCTGATGAAGTTCAGATACTTAAGTACGTAGTGCATAACGTTGCTCATGCCTATGGCAAAACCGCAACGTTTATGCCCAAGCCATTGGTCGGCGATAATGGATCTGGTATGCACTGCCATCAGTCCATCTGGAAAAACGGCGAAAACTTATTTGCAGGAAATGGTTATGCCGGCCTGTCTGATGAGGCTCTTTATTACATTGGCGGCATTATCAAACACGCGCGAGCCATAAATGCTTTTGCAAACGCATCGACAAACTCATACAAACGCTTGGTCCCTGGGTTCGAAGCGCCCGTGATGCTCGCATATTCAGCACGCAACCGTTCAGCATCAATCCGTATTCCATACGTTTCAAGTGCCAAAGGCCGTCGTATCGAAGTCCGCTTCCCCGACCCAACAGCGAATCCATATCTGGCATTTTCCGCGATGTTAATGGCCGGTCTTGATGGGATACAGAACAAGATCGATCCAGGTGAAGCCGCAAGTAAAGATCTATACGACCTTCCAGAAGAAGAGGCCCTCGCTATCCCAACAGTCGCCTCTAGCCTCGAACAAGCTTTGGATGCACTTGATGCAGATCGGGCGTTTCTGACAGCTGGCGGTGTTTTTACCGATGATATGATCGATGGATACATGGAGCTGAAGCGCGAAGAAGTTGAGCGACTGAACATGACTACACATCCGGTTGAATTCGGCATGTACTATAGCGTGTAAAGGCAATGACGGAGACGCGAGTCTCCGTCATTACAACACCATGTATCTAGCACTTCTTAACTCTTTAAACAACGGGATAATGGTATTGGACGCTAACGGAAAAATCTGTTGGGCTAACGAATCAGCGTGTCGAATAGTCTCGACTAATTGGAAATATTTGAAGAATCGCGAGTTGTCAGATTTCATGGCCTGTCCACAAGCGAGTGAGGTCAATGACTCGCTAGTTGATTGTGTCAAACTGGGGCATAACTTTACCTATAGGGAATTACAACTTGGTGCGGGACGATCTATGTCTACGACAGATGCTTCTTTTAGTAAATTAGAGCATTTCTTCGATCGCCACGGAACTGTCTTAGTGGAGTTAGCTGAAGTAGAGCAAATACTAAAAATAGCACGTGAAGCTAGGTATTCAAAAGACGAGCAAAGCTCAAAACAATTATTACGAGGTCTAGCGCATGAAATAAAAAATCCGCTGGGCGGAATTAAAGGAGCTGCCCAGTTACTTTCGAAGGAAGCTGATGCATCGGTCTACCAAGACTACCTGGAAGTAATAATTACCGAGACAGACCGGCTTACTGGTTTGGTCGACAACCTAGTGGGTCCAAACATTAAGCAAGTTAACGAGTCGATTAACATTCACAGACTATTGGAACAGTGTAGGTCCCTGCTCAGCGCGCAAGCAGGCGGTAAAATAGATTTCCAAAGAGATTACGATCCGTCGCTACCAGAGACCATAGGAAGCGCACAGCAACTCTATCAAGCCATCCTAAACATCACGAAAAACGCCTTAGAAGCGGTCATTGAATCGGATACCTCATTGCCGTGGGTGCGATTCAGCACGCGCGCCATTCGCCGTGCACTTCCTGGATCGAAAGGTGCGCACACAATGCTGCGAGTGCGGATAGAGGACAATGGGCCCGGCATTCCGGAAGATCTGAAAGAAAGAATTTTCTTTCCTATGGTATCCGGCCGAGCCCAAGGCTCCGGACTCGGGTTATCCATCACACAAACCATTATCTCGCGGCATCGCGGATGGATTGAAGTGGAATCTGAACCGGGTCATACCGCCATAGATGTCATGTTGCCGTTGGGAGATATGCCATGAGTTCACCTACTGTTTGGGTGGTTGATGATGACCGCTCTATACGCTGGGTTCTTGAAAAAGCACTTCAGAATGCTGGTTACAAACATTCAGTTTTTGACTCAGCGAAAGCTGCACGAAAAGCACTCGAAGTAAACACTCCAACCGTCGTGATGACAGATATCCGTATGCCTGGAGAAGATGGCTTTTCACTTCTCGAGCACCTTCACACTGTCTCTCCCAAGCTTCCAGTCATCGTAATGACCGCTCACTCGGATTTAGACAGTGCGGTCGCCTCCTATAGCCGCGGGGCCTTCGAGTACCTTCCCAAACCCTTTGATGTCGATGACGCTATTTTATTGGTTCGACGGGCTCTCGAGCGTCATCAAGAGCCGACTCTGACGATTGAGGCCGATTCTAACGAAGCACAACCACTTATGTTGGGGGAGGCACCGGCAATGCAGGATGTGTTCAGAGCGATCGGACGACTCGCTCAAGCCGAAATCACTGTATTGATCAATGGAGAATCAGGTACGGGAAAAGAATTGGTGGCCAAAGCTGTCCATGCGAATTCACCACGAAAAGGTGGGCCATTTATTGCGTTGAACATGGCAGCCATCCCGAAGGACTTAGTTGAATCCGAACTATTCGGTCACGAAAAGGGGTCATTTACTGGCGCAACTGGTGCTCGCACCGGGCGCTTTGAACAAGCAAATGGCGGAACACTCTTCCTCGATGAAATTGGAGATATGCCATTCGACACGCAAACACGCTTATTGCGCGTCCTTGCAGATAACGGTTTCTATCGCGTCGGGGGCACATCTCAAGTGAAAGTGAATGTACGAATCATTGCCGCGACCCACCAGAATTTGGAAGAACGCGTCAAAGAGGGCCTATTTCGCGAGGATTTATTCCATAGGCTCAATGTGATCCGTATTCAATTACCCGCACTCAGAGATCGCAGAGAGGACATTCCAGCACTCGCTGAGCACTTCTTAGCACTCGCTGCGCGGGAAATTAATACTGAATCCAAACATCTCGGCGAGGATGCAAAGCGCACACTCGCAGAATTTAGTTGGCCCGGCAATGTTCGCCAGCTCGAAAACATGTGTCGCTGGCTATCGGTGATGGCACCAAATCCACAAATCCAAGCGCAAGATCTACCACCTGAAGTGACATCACCGACAGAAACAACCCATCGATCGACGTTAACCTGGACAGGCCTTCTTCGCGAACGGGCTGCGAGCTTAATTAAATCTCATGAGGGTGAGGTAATCGACAAGTTAACTGAGGAGTTTGAGAGGACCCTTATCGAGGTTGCGCTGACGGATACTGCCGGCCGCAAGAAAGAGGCAGCCGAAAAACTGGGCTGGGGTCGAAACACCCTCACCCGTAAACTGAAAGAGCTTGGGTTCGCGGAGGCAGATATCACCGAAGATTAATTCATTGTTTGTTGCTTGCGCTGCTCCAAGAGCGCATCAAAGTTTATGGGTGCAAGCATCGGCGCGGGGAACGTTGCTTTTACGGCCAATGAATCGATCGTCTCGCGTGCATACGGGAACAAGATATTGGGACAAATTGAGCCCAAAACGTGTTCGACTGTCGCTTCATCAAATCCTTGTAATACAAAAATCCCCGCTTGTTGAATCTCAATCAAAAATGCGACCTCGTCATCAGTCTTCACAGTCGTCCCGAGCTTCAAAACTACCTCATACAATGTGTCATTCAGTTTTTTGTTGGTGACATCCACCTCAAGTCCAAGCTTAGGATTCCACTGTTTTTCGAAGATTTGAGGCGCTTTTGGCGATTCAAGCGATAAATCTTTTGTGTAAACTCGAGCAATTGAAAAATTCTGCGCAACTTCTTCAGACATAAATGCCTGCTTCCTTTAACCATAAATTAAGTTGTCCCGAACGAAGTGCGTCCTGCATATCATCACAACCACCAACGTAGTGATCACCGATGAATACCTGAGGCACAGTACGCCGGTTGGTGATTTCCATCATTTCCTCACGCTTTCCGAGGTGTTTATCAACACGAATCTCCTCATATGGGACTTTCATGTCATCAAAAATCCGTTTTGCCATGATACAAAATGGACAGATTCCAGTGGTATACATCACCACCTTGCTCATGATGACTTCCCTTTCTTAGTGGGCAATGATGCAGCTGTCCATTCAGACATGCCACCAGCTAGCCGAACAACGTTTTCGAACCCTCGTTTTTTTAACGTCTTCGCGATTGATCCTGCTGAGCTTCCCAGTTTACAAACAACGATCACCGGATGTGCCTTATGACGGTCAATCTCGGACACTTTTTTGTCAAATACACTCACGGGGAGATTGTATGCCCCAGCAATATGCCCCTTCGTAAACTCTTTTTGTTCGCGAACATCAAGAATCAATGCGTTATCGCGATTAATCATCCGAGTCGCTTCGGTTGTATTCACTGACTTACCCGCTTTTTTAGTTTCCGTATAATAAAGGGTTCCAGCCGCAGAGACCCACAACACCATAAGCACCCAGTTTTCCTGAGCAAATCCGATAAATTCCTGCATAAATGACGAGAGACCGTGATCCAAATTAAGACGTCGAGTATAATGATGTCGCTGGCGAAGTCACGGGTCCCTCGTCAGATCCATGCCTAGATCCGTTATATTTGATCAATTCTGGAATATTAAATGCGACCTAAACCCGTTGTACTTTTAATTTTAGATGGCTTTGGGATCCGCGAAGTTGCGGATGACAATGCCATATGTCATGCAAGCACACCAACATTTGATCATTTGGCTCAAAACGCTCCAAGCGCGCATTTGGAAACATCGGGTGAGGCGGTTGGTTTGCCAAATGGTCAAATGGGCAATTCTGAAGTCGGTCACATGAACCTCGGGACTGGCCGCGTTGTTT
Organism: uncultured Litorivicinus sp.; assembly: GCA_902558075.1. Taxonomy (GTDB): domain Bacteria; phylum Pseudomonadota; class Gammaproteobacteria; order Pseudomonadales; family Litorivicinaceae; genus HIMB30. The sequence goes on from CACECO010000002.1 coordinate 84,049, forward strand.
ATCAAGATTTCACTCGGATTAGTAAAGCAATCGATGAAGGCGACTTCGAAACCAACGAAGTCCTTGTCAGTGCGTGTCGTCAAGCCAAGGCCCAAGAAGGCACTCTTCATGTTCTAGGCTTGTTAAGCCCAGGTGGCGTTCATAGCCACGAAGATCATATTGAAGCAATGATCGGTTTAGCAGATTCATTGAGCGTTCCGATGACACGACTCCATGCCTTTTTGGATGGTCGAGATATGCCTCCACAATCAGCAGAATCTTCGCTGGTTCGGTTCCAACGGTTAGAAACGGTGTATACGAATTACAAACTCTCAAGCCTTTGCGGCCGCTACTATGCAATGGACCGTGACAATAATTGGGACCGCATCCGGAGCGCATTCAACCTGATCACCAAAAGCCAGGCTGAGTTTTCAGCAGGAACGGCAGTGGAAGGCCTGCAACAAGCCTACCAACGAGGCGAGACAGATGAATTTCTGAAGGCGACACGCCTCGGTGAATCTTGGGAAATGCGACCTGAGGATGTCGTCATCGTTATGAACTTCAGAGCCGATCGAGCGAGACAAATTACCAAAACGCTTACGGCACATTCACTTCCCGAGCTCAGTCGACCAAGCTGGATTCAAGAAGTCTCTGTTTCGACACTGACACAGTATGCAGACGATCTCGGCGTACGCGTCGCCTTTCCCCCAGAAACGCTGACTAACACGCTTGGCGACGTTGTCGCAAATGCTGGATTGTCGCAGCTACGAATCGCCGAAACAGAGAAATATGCCCACGTCACCTTTTTCTTTAGTGGCGGCCGAGAAGCCCTCGTGAGTGGAGAGCACCGCGAACTCATTCCCTCTCCAAAAGTTGCGACTTATGATTTGCAGCCCGAAATGAGTGCTCCTGAAGTGACAGATTATCTCGTCGATACCATCTCATCGCAGAAATTTGATTTCATCGTGTGCAACTACGCAAATGGCGATATGGTTGGCCATACCGGGAATTTCGATGCAACCGTCAAGGCAGTTGAAGCGCTTGATCAGGCGGTTGAGCGCGTACTGCAGGCATGTAATTCAGTCGGAGGTGCTTGCCTCATTACCGCTGATCATGGAAATGCGGAGCAAATGATCGATCCGGACAACGGACAACCACTTACAGCACACACGACTGGACCCGTACCGATTTGGTTAGGAGCAAATCCTGTGAACGCATCAGGCCTTTCGGCAGGAGCCTTACGTGACGTCGCTCCGACACTACTTGCACTTCTTGGCGTGGATCAACCCACAGAAATGACCGGTCAGTCACTCCTGAAATTCTGATGCATCGGATCCTCTGGTTGTTGATCGCTTTCTGGAGCACTCAGAGCCAGGCGAACGAAATTCGTGACGCAGAGACTCAACGTCAGAAGGCTGAGCACCAACTAAAAACGCTGAAGCAAGATGTTCAGCTTGATACGAAAAAACTGAAGGTCATCGAGTCTGAACTTATTCGTCTGAACTTGGATTCAAAAAGACTCACCCGCGAAATTGCCTTCTCTGAAAAATTACTTCGCGAGTTAACCGAAACACGGAAAACGACTGAAGAAAGTATCAACGGGGTTATTAACGAATTAAAAGATCTGATTGAACAATACCGGACAGAGTTGGTTGCTTACTACATCACTGGATCAACAATGCGATCAAATGCGGCGGCTGACAATAAACTGGCGGACTACCTTCCATTTCTTCTCAATGCACGCCAAAATAATGCTCGTGCAATTGAGCAAAAAGCCGACAATCTCCGCTCCCTGCTTGCAGAACAAGAGCTACAGACGCAAATTGCACAGAAAACATTGCTCGACCTGACCGATACACGGGATGCGCTATCACAAAAAACCCGGGACCAACGACAACTGCTGGCGAGTATTAATCGCAAACTGGAAACGAAACAACAGCGTGAAGATGCGTTGAACTCAGATCTTCAATCTCTCGATCGCCGCATTAAGTCGCTACAACTTCAATCTGGTAGCGCAGGGCTTAAATCTCTCAAAGGGAAAATGGGATGGCCCGTTGACGGTCGCGTACTCAGACGATTCGGACAAAACCGGCAAGATGGCTTTGGCAATTGGCAGGGGCTTGTGATCAGCACGACGGATAATAGCGAAGTGAAGGCTGTACAAGCCGGCAAAGTGGCTTACGCCGGATATCTGCTTGGCTATGGCCTGGTCGTGGTGATTGCCCACAACGATGGTCACGCGACGATTTATGGCCATAACCAACGCTTAACAGTTGAAACCGGTCAAACCGTTTTAGCGAGGCAAGTGATTGCGATTGCCGGAAATACAGGTAGTCTGCCCATCACTGCGTTATATTTTGGAGTCACTCGAAATGGAAAGCCAGTCAACCCAAGCTCATGGTTAAATTAAGAAAATGATGAAAAACATTCGAAGCATTCTGAGCTTTCTTCTTGTCATCCCTGTGGCCGCTCAGGCCACAGAGCAGTCATCTGACGTCGAATCATTAGATACGCTACGTGCCTTCATTGAAGTCTATGAGCATATTAAAGGCGAGTATGTTGAAGAAATTGATGACCAAACATTACTGAATGATGCCATTAATGGAATGTTAACTAAGCTTGACCCGCATTCGGGTTACCTCAAACCACGCGAAGTTTCGAGTCTTCGGGACTCAACATCTGGTTCATTTGGCGGAATCGGGATCGAAATGGATGTGATCGATGGTCTCATCAAGGTAATTGCACCAATAGATGACTCTCCCGCCTCACGTGCAGGGATTCTTGCAAAAGACGTTATTACTCACGTTGACGACGAACCTGTGCGAGATCTTAGCCTTCAAGGAGCCATTGAAATCTTACGCGGTCCTATCGGATCAGCTGTCACTCTTGGAATTCTCAGGGAGGTCGAAGGCGAGCCTCAGGAAGTGATCGTATCGCTAGAGCGTGCAGTCATCCGAGTCACGAGTGTTAAACATGAAATGCTACCTCACGGTATCGGCTATCTGCGAATCTCGCAGTTTCAAAATCGGACAGGTCCAGATTTGATCAAAGCGATTAGCAATTTCCAATCTCAGGGTGAATTCAATGGCTTAATTCTTGATTTAAGAAATAACCCTGGCGGAGTTTTATCTGCCGCAATCGAGGTTACCGATGCGTTCATCAATGGGGGGTTGATCGTTAGCACGAAAGGCCGTGATGAGTTTTTAGATTCGAAATATGAGGCGACTAGTGAGACGATCCTAGCCGATCAACCAATTGTTGTTTTAATCAATGGCGGCTCAGCATCCGCAGCCGAAATTGTTGCTGGCGCATTACAAGATCACGAGCGTGCTGTGCTGATCGGAACTCCTTCGTTCGGGAAAGGCTCTGTCCAAACAATCTTAGCGCTCGAGAACGAATACGCGCTCAAACTCACGACGGCGCTTTATTACACGCCAAATGGCCGATCAATTCAGGCCACAGGCATTCAACCAACAATTCAGGTATCCGAAGGAGAGGCATTAATTGAGACCGATACCCGGATTCGTGAAGCAGATTTGCCGAAGCATTTGGAAAATGTCAGCGAGCAATCTGGAGGCAGTGACAAAATCGTCGATCGGCTGACTGAAGACAATCAACTGCTTCACGCTTACAACCTACTACGCGGTTCGCAGTTGTTGATTCGTTAGAGGCGAACTTCAATCCCCGCAGCCGCCATTACCTCTTTTGCTTCACCAATCGTGTACTGTGCGAAATGAAAAATACTCGCTGCTAGAACAGCTTCAGCGTGGCCTTGAACGACACCATCGACCAAGTGATTGAGATTACCAACACCGCCAGATGCAACCACAGGGACAGTCACAGCATCTGCTACAGATCGCGTTAAGCCCAAATCAAAACCATCGCGTGTCCCATCTCGATCCATCGACGTCAAGAGAATTTCGCCTGCGCCGTAAGAGACCATTCGCGCGGCCCACTCGACAGCGTCGAGTCCCGTTGGCTTTCGGCCACCATGAGTAAAAATTTCCCAATGGCCTTGCTCAACTTGCTTTGCGTCAATTGCAACCACAATGCACTGTGATCCAAACTTTTCCGCTGCTTTTCTGACCAATTCAGGCTCAAAAACAGCCGCGGTGTTAATAGAAACCTTATCGGCTCCAGCCAATAATAAATCACGAATATTACCTGTATTCCTGATGCCACCACCGACAGTTAAGGGAATAAACACTTCACTCGCTATGCGAGACACCGTCTCAAATGTCGTTGCTCGGTTTTCGTTACTGGCCGTGATATCCAAAAAGGTAATCTCATCGGCACCCTCTTGATTATATCGGCGACTGACTTCAACAGGATCGCCCGCATCACGGATATCCTCGAATTGAACACCTTTGACGACTCGACCCTGATCAACATCAAGACAAGGGATGATACGCTTGGCAAGGCCCACTTAGTTGGACTCCGTTAACGCGATTGCTTCAGCCAAATCCAATGTACCTTCATAGATCGCACGGCCAGTAATTGCACCGATCACACCATCGGACTCAACTGCCAATAAAGCAGTCACATCACTTAAACCTTTTAACCCACCCGACGCGATGACCGGACATCCTGTCTCTCTCGCGAGTAACGCAGTTGCATCAATATTGACCCCAGACAACATACCATCACGGCCAATATCGGTATAAACGACAGAAGAGACGCCAACGTTAGCAAAGCGTTTCACAACCTCAGTCGCTGATAGGGTACTTGCCTCTGCCCAACCCTCGGTTGCAACCCAGCCATCTTTGGCATCAACGCCAACGATGATATGACCCGGAAATTGCTGACACGCCTCGGTCACAAAATCAGGTTCTTTAACGGCTTGAGTTCCGATAATCACCCATGACAAACCGAGGTCGAGGTAGTCTTCAATAGTGGCAAGGTCGCGAACTCCTCCACCAAGCTGAACAGGTAATTGTGGAAACTTTGCAATAATGCCTGCAACCGCCTCTTTATTTTCGGGCTTTCCTGCAAACGCACCATCGAGATCGACCACATGCAAACTTTCAGCACCTGCTTCAACCCAACGCGACGCTGTCGCCACTGGATCATCGGAATAGACCGTCGCGTCAGCCATACGGCCCTGACGTAACCGTACACAGGTTCCATTTTTCAAATCAATCGCCGGAATAATCAGCATGCCCCGTCCCAAGTCAAAAAGTTTCGATAAAGATGAATGCCAGCATCATGCGATTTTTCAGGATGGAATTGCACCGCAAAGACATTGGGCTTCGAAAGTGCTGCTGCAAACGGCGTACCATGCTTACAGATCCCAACTGCAAACTCTGCAGTGGCATCGGCATAGCGATAACTATGCACGAAATAAAAACGTGTCCGATCGGCTATCCCATTCCACATTGGATGCTGACGTTGTTCTACCTCGTTCCAGCCCATGTGCGGAACTTTCAACGCATGTCCCTTCCGATTTTTCATCGATTTAGGGAATAGCGTAATCCGCCCAGGAAACACGCCTAACGCATCAACACCTGCGCTCTCCTCACCAGACTCGGTCAGGATTTGCATGCCGACACAAACGCCCATGAGTGGTTTTTCGTGAATGACCCTGAGCACAACTAAATCGAGCCCTCGTTCATGAAGACCTTGCATGCAGTCACCCATCGCACCCACACCAGGCAGCACGACACGATCGGCAGACTGAATTTCTTTAGCGTCGGCAGTGACGAGCACACGGCTCTGTCCCGCACGCTCAACCGCTTTGGCAACACTATGCAAATTCCCAGAGCCGTAATCAATCACGGCGACTGTTTGCGTCATTTACAGCGATCCTTTCGTCGACGGAATCATTCCTCCCATCCGAGGATCGGGGTTCAATGCCATCCGCAGAGCACGGCCAAAAGCTTTAAAGACTGTTTCAATTTGATGATGAGAATTATCACCTTTGAGATTATCGATATGCAAAGTCACCTGCGCATGATTCACAAATCCCTGGAAGAACTCGCGGAACAAATCAACATCGAAACCTCCAACAGCTGAGCGGGTGAAAGGTATATCGTAGAACAGGCCCGGTCGACCGGAAAAATCGATCACAACTCGGCTGAGTGCCTCATCGAGCGGCACATAGGCATGCCCGTAACGCGTCATCCCTTTTTTATCGCCAACGGCTTCAGCAAAGGCCTGTCCAAGCGTTATCCCAACATCTTCAACAGTGTGATGGTCATCTATCTCTAAATCCCCAGTCGCCTGAATCGATACATCAACTAGTCCGTGCCGTGAGACTTGATCGAGCATATGCTCAAAAAACGGAATGCCTGTTTTAAACTCCCCGACACCGGTTCCATCAAGATTTAGGTTGATTCGAATCTGTGTTTCTAATGTATTTCGTTCGACGGAAGCAATACGATCTGTCATGGCCTGTTCCTTAAGCCGTTATAAACACCGTAGTATAACGGGCCAAGGTCTGACTGACGACAGAGGGTGTCATGCGAATTTTCAAAGCTCTTCTCATACTGGTGACGGTTTCCATTGTCGCTGTGGCGGGTTCAGCGGCCTACATCACACAGGTTCTCGACCCAAATGACCTGAAGCCCACGTTAATCGAAACCGCAGAAAAGCAACAAATTTTTCTAAAGTTAGACGGAAATATTGCTTGGACTTTCTGGCCGTGGTTTGGAATTACAGTAGAAAATGTTCGAGCGAACTCGGCAAATTGGACCTTTGAAGCAGATCGATTGGAAGGTTCTCTTTCAATTTTATCAATTTTGTCTGACACCATCTTCATCGACGAACTGACTGCAATGTCTCCTAGAGTCAGAGTTGATCTGAGCAAATCTTCAAACGCTGACTCTTCCGCAGAAGAGTCCTCAGAAATCTCAAACAGGACCGTATTGATCCGGCAATTAGCGATTCAAAGTGGGGCGATTGAGGGTTTGTATCCTGGGCTAACGCTCAATCGATTGAATTTATCGGTCGATTCTCTCAGCCCCGCGACGGCCAGCCGTTTTGAACTCGAGACCTATATTGAATGGGACGAGAAACAAGCGCCTTTGAAGATCAACGCACAAATCATTCCAACCGCCACCTTCGATGGCCTGACCATTCGAGACCTTAAGTTGCAGTCCCGCGATTTAAATCTTGACTATGCTGGCTACCTCAGTGCATCCAAATCAGGACAATTCAGTGGGGAGGGCCAACTGTCTGTCGCTGAGTTATCCCTGCGACAATGGCTTAGAGCAAGTAATTTTGCCGTTCCAAAGACAAATGAATTGGATCGGTTTAACCGCTTCCAATTAAACACCGGACTCAAAGTGTCTACCGACTTCGTCAGTCTCCGACCGTTTGCTCTGGTGCTGGATGAGACATCAATTGATGGACGTGTTGACTTGCAATTGAATCCACTCGCTATCGATCTGGAGCTCTTGGCAGATATGCTCAATTTAGATCACTATTTAACGACTGAGTCCGATGCAAACTCAGGACAGTCAGATCTGTCACCAGGTTTACTTGGCACTTACAAAATTGATCTTGGCTCACTGATCGTCAACCAACGTGAATTGACTGACGTTGGTGTAGATCTTGGAATCGGCACGGACGAGATCACACTCGGGCGCTTGGATGCCAGCTTATTTGGTGGCGAACTCCGCGCTGCTGGTACCCATCTGATTGCCCCACAAATTACAAATTTGACCGGTACAATCAACGGAGTTCAGCTGTCGCAGTTTCAATTCGCGAGGCCCCTAGATACTCTATCCGGATCATTACAGACGACCTTTGACTTGAGAGCGGCAGGCCGAACTAAAGATGAAATGATAACATCTGTGTCTGGACCTGTACGCGCAAAAATAGCAAATGCGTTTTTGGCACCACTGAATGTTTCAGATGTCATTTGTCAAACTGTCGCGTCAGAGCGGAATTTAAGCGCAAACACCGCTGATAAGCTTGCTCTGAAGGCTGATTTTCAAGAAGGGATTGCCGTAATCGAGTCGATTAAAGCGACCGTTGCGAATGTCGCCATCCAAGGAAAAGGGCGAATTAGCCTCGTTTCTACTGCATCAAATATCCAAGGATCGATTGAGATACCCAATGATGGTGCAATCGGTTCATGCACGGCACCCAAGGTACTTAACGGTGTATCGCTTCCTCTTTCTTGTCGAGGTCAATTGCAGAACGAGTCGCTTCAGTGCTCCGTAGATGAGAAGGCACTGAATCAATTGATCGCCAAAGCAGCTCAGAAAGAATTGACAAAACAAGCGGATAAAAAATTAAAAGCCGCTGAGCAACAATTGAAATTGTCTGTTGAAGAGGTAATCAAGAAGAAACTCGATACCGAAGACTCTAATTCGCTGAAAAATCTTTTGAATCGATGATCGAAAATTTTTCACAGCGCCTAGCCGTTTGGCAAAAACAATACGGTCGCCATGAGCTACCGTGGCAGCGGCAGGGAGGTTATGCAACGTGGGTCGCAGAAATTATGCTACAGCAGACTCAGGTTCAGGTGGTTGTGCCGTATTTTCAAAAATTCATAAAAGAATTTCCGACCATCAGTGATCTTGCGAGCGCTTCGCTAGATTCAGTACTAGCTCACTGGGCTGGCCTCGGGTATTACTCGAGAGCTCGGAATTTGCATAAAGCGGCCAAAATTATTGTCAGTGACCACCATAGTGAGATCCCAAAAGATCTCGATTTATTGATTCAGCTCCCAGGGATCGGACGGTCAACAGCAGGGGCCATCCTATCGCTCGGCTTCGGATTACGTGGTGTCATACAAGATGGCAATGTTCGACGCGTGTTGTCTCGCTTGTTCTGTATTCATGGCGACCTATCAAAGGCCACCGCCCAGAAAACATTGTGGAAACTTGCCGACCAACTGACGCCAAAGTCGGGGCTTGATGCGTGCGTCCACACCCAAGCCATGATGGATCTGGGATCTATAGTTTGTCGGCGGAGCAAGCCGACATGCCAGTTTTGCCCATTCGCTGTTGACTGCCAAGCGCATAAACGTGGAGAAGTATCACGCTTTCCCGAACCAAAACGTGTAAAACAACGACCTGATGAAACTTGGGTCGTTCTGCAACTCGAAAATGAGCGAGATGAAACTCTATTTCTACGAAGGCCACTCGAAGGGATTTGGGGTGGGCTCTATGCACCCCACATTGATTCATCGCTATCTAAAATTAGCGAAATACTTAAGTCTGTTGATGTACTTGATGCTGAATATCAGGGTGAACTGACACACGCGTTTAGCCACTTTAGAGTACGCTTGGAACATTATAAGTTAAAAGTTCACTCGCAAGATATTGCGGAGATCGGTATGTGGTTCCCAATTGATAGCTTCCAAAATGGAGTTCCAGCCCCCATCAACAAACTGTTAAATGGCTAAGGGTGTTGTATGACGAGACTAGTGCTGTGCCGCAAATACCAACAGGATTTGCCAGGTTTGCCTGTGCCTCCTCTTCCTGGCGCAGTCGGACTCGATATTTTTGAAAACATCTCAGCTAAAGCATGGAAAGAGTGGCAGAACAACCAAACAATGCTTATCAATGAACACCGGCTCAGCTTAATGGATCCGGATGCTCGGAAATTTCTGACGCACGAAATGTATCGTTTTTTTGATAGCCAAGAATACGCGAAACCAGACGGGTATGTTCCGCCTTCAAGTTGACAGCGTTGCAGTATTTCTGTTCAATACGCGACCTACTCTGATAGGCCAGATAGCTCAGTTGGTAGAGCAGAGGACTGAAAATCCTCGTGTCGGGGGTTCGATTCCCTCTCTGGCCACCACTAGTACATCTGCAGACACTGCAAGCTACAGAGAAGTCTACAGAAAGCTACTCAGAGTATGATGGTGGTGGACATGGGTGTAGTGAGGGTTACAGCTTAGACGCTATGCATCGGGTTTTTATGCGTATTTAAGCCGGTAATAAATTCTGCCTAAGTACTCTCTTATACCGCTAGATGTGTTTCTTAACGCATCTGCACTAGGAATAAAATGAAGCCAAGTCATGTTTCTGCTCGCAGCCTTAAAGTCTGTTGGGTAAGGATAGGTTTCCACACCGACTTGGTCGAATAAAAGTTTGGCTCTTGGCATATGGAAACTTGAAGTGACCAAAATAATCTTTTTCAGTTGACGCTCAGCCATTAAGTCTTTAACCGCTACGGACTCCTCCGCCGTATTCGACACTATTGAAGTAAGCAATATTTGTTCTGGAAATATACCCATTTCCAAAGCCTTTTGCTTAAGCAACTCTCCTTCAGGCGGACTCTCACTCCAGGGCATTTTTCCACGTGTGAAAATTAGTCGATCAGCTTTACCCATTTTGACTAACTGCAGACCTACAAAGAACCTGTCTGGATCACCCCACTCTGTGACATACCCGTCTTCAGACTCAAACCCTCCTAGCATACCACTAAGAACCAACACAGCGTCCGCTTTTGGAACTGTGGTCGGAGCTTGGTATTGATATTCTGACTCCAAACCCACCCAGATAAAACGTGCTGTCAGTGGGAAAGAGCAAACCAAGAGAATAAACAAAGCCCAGTACACAGGCCATTGACGTCTCAAGACAAGCGCAAGGAGCATCAGGCCAATTATTAGACCGATTGGTGAAGCAACTAGAGGTAATAGTTTGTGAAGATAAATCATCGTCTAACACCATCATAACCTGAGAAAATTTTAAAGATAATCTCAGAGCGTATCAGCACCAACAGATCTGATTGACCAGCTAGGTAGTTGGAATTCGCAGAGTGTTGGGTAAGGGTATGGCGATGCTCATCCTTTAGTCACCCAACATAACTGCTTAAAACAAAATTGTGACTAGATAAATAAATCAAGTACCGGTTGATACCAAGGTAATGCGACCTTAACTATTGCGGTAAACGTATGCGGTGATTGCACGGCCATCGCCATCGGCACCGACCAATCTACTTGAGTCGAATCAGCAGAAATTTCACCGTTACTCTCAACAATACGTGGAGCTTTGACAGACCAACTCAAAACTCTCCCCTGCATCATCGCCGCTATCATCGCTTTTTCTTCAGCCGCTGATGCAGTCATGTCTTCACTGCTCTCAAAAACACTTTCGATTCTGAGGGTTGTTTCATCTATCATTTGGAAATTTAGCATCTTAGTCAGATCACCTTTTGGTATATCAGTCATCTGTTTCCCAAACTCTTGAATAGGTCCAACGATCCGCATACGACAAACTATATCTTCACCTTCATATAATTGCTTCACAGTTCTCTTGAGACTTCCTGAGACTTCTATTTGTAAATCATCATTAGATTCACAAAAAGTACTAAGATTCTCTGCATCCAACTGAGCAAGAGCCGCACTCACGCGCATTTCCATTTGGTAGCTAGCCACACCATCGCCAATCTCAATGGACTGTTTTAAATCGACACATCCAACTAGTGTGACCATAATCGTGAGCGCTATAACTTTAATGCCTATTGCGAATTTTTGAGTGAGTCGCATTGTTTACCCCCATCACAGCCTGAGTAGGTTTGTGTAGACATTCCAGTAACTTGCAGAGTCTGCAGAGATTCTAATGGTGGCCAGAGACCGGATAGATACATTAGGCTCCATAGACCACTGATGTCTACCTAGAACTAAAGACTTACACACCATCAATTCATCTACAACAGCACTGTTTTGTCTACTCAATTGTCTACTGTTCAGACTGCATAGCTCCCTAGCCTTCTGTCGTAGCCAGAATGGGCTATTTAGACCCACCGAGGATCGGTGGAGCATTTTTGTGTAACCATTACCACCCGCCTAGGTCTGCTAAAGGGCGCTTTTGAAATCTCATGAAAAAGTTCAGCGCCTTGTCTGATCGTTAGCAGAAGAACCAAGAAAAATCCTGCTTTTAATAGGTAAAGTATCGCGAGCGCTACTTTTTTTAATTGCTGATCCGTTACTACGCATCCATTTTTATCGCTATTCGTGATATTGAACTATTAACGAGCAATCTTTAGCAAACCAAGGCAGATGATCTAGAATTTGTTAAAAACGAATCCACTATACGAGTAATTGAAATCACACCAGGATGAGTCCATGAGGCCAAATTGCGACTTCCCTCTATTAATGTCTCTAATCTGTTGCGTAGCTCTTTCTGGCTGCGAAGCAACTGCCGAAGGAATCCCATACCTTGATAAGCAGAAGATTTTTGCAGGAAAGATCTTGTACGACAGTAATTGTGCATCCTGTCATGGAGTCGCTTTGGAGGGTCAACCGAACTGGCAAAAACGGAGCTCAACCGGATACCTCCCTGCACCACCCCATGATGAAACAGGACACACTTGGCATCATCCAGACCAGATGCTTTTTGAATTTACCAAATATGGGCCACAGAGATATGCAGGAGCTGACTACAAATCGGCAATGCCAGCATATGAAGGAAAATTAAGTGATGAACAAATTTGGAATGTATTAGCTTTCATAAAATCTCAGTGGCCAGAAGAAATTCAGAAGCAACATACTGAGGCATTTTCTCAGAAGTAATTTCAAATTAGCCGGCTGCATCATTTTCCTTTTCCAAACGCGCTCTTTAGCCAAACTTGGCAGGGTGGTACTGGTTGCACAAAGTAATCCACCGGCCCTCGGTGGGTAGCTGGGGGAGTGGCCTAGGAGCAATAAAAAACAGTGCTGATTTAAATGAACGATGATGTGTAGGTCTTTGATTCTAGGTAGACACCAGTGGTCTGTTAAGCCTTAGGTAAGCATCTGTCCACTCTCTGACCACCATTATCAGCACACCTCCCTATGTGTAACCCGTTGATATAACGGCACGTGTTTGTCTTTTTCTGGGTTTGAGTTCACATTCACAAGCAATGAATACCTGTCATTCCCAGCCGTCACACCCGGATCCAAACAGAATCGGTCGCGAGACGATAGCTTCCAATATATTCGTGATAGTAAGTACCAAATTCCTCTGGGGCAATCATGCTGACCCACTCCTCCCCATTTTCCCGTCGGTATAGATGGTAAATATGACCAATGATTGGGACAAAGCTAACCGCGGCATCGTACATCCGTTTCGTATCTTCCGAGGTCGCAACGAGTTGACGAAATTCTTCTTGCAGCTCCTCGTAACGACCGCGAAGCTTAGCAGATGCCTCTTTCGACTTCATTTGGCGATAGCCGGTCGTATCCACCTCAGTTATTGCAGGCGCGGCAACGCTATCACCATAGGGCATAGTCGATTTGTTATCTGCTACACGATCTGGTTTTTTCACTCTTGCGGATCACTTCCTGGATAATAGTATCCGTCATCTTCCTCCGGCTTGGACGGGCTTTCCGGCGCCTTAGTGATGGGTTGTTGTGCAACAACAGTGTCTGCCTCGTCCTTCAATTCATCCTCATAAACTCCGCCACACATCAGTCTTGTCTCCCAGTGTCTGCGATCGCCAGCGCTCCAAACAAAGCGATACCTCGCCAAAGTAGGAATGGACCGGTTGTTTTCATTATGTTTCTCCAAGCTACAGCAACATATTGTTAGTGGGGAGACCGAGTCTGCGGTTCAAGGTTGAAGTGACTCACATTTGAAAACAGAATCGACTTGTTTGATTCGGTTGCGTTTCTTGGTAAAGAATCGAGTAGCGTCGCTTAATCGAAAAGCTAAAGCACTCTCATACCAGAAAAACGAAAGAGGGAACAATAATGGCTACTTACGAATGTGACGCATGTGGAATGGCGGTGAACGCATCATGCGCAAAGTGTGATTCTCCACTAGTCGATGGTTCATTGACCCTTGATGACGGAACGGTTGTTCAAATCTCAAAATGCCCAGAATGCGAAGGAAAAATTAAGAGCCCACAATGTTGTGGCACTGATATGGTCGCAAACTAACAGAGCGTATCGCTAGGCACTATCGGAATCCTGGCATCCTTTAGGATCAAGCCTCTTTGCCTGACATCACGACCAGTGCAACCTAGCATGCGACAGATTGAATTGTTGGTTGTATATCCCAGGCAATCCTGTACCCTGTCCAGTGTCGGCAAAGGATACTATCCGGGCGTATATGATGAATGAACCTAGGCTTTCAGGGTAAGGAGTCCCAGTTCTAGGTTCATACCCGTTTCTCTCTTTAGCGTTTTGATGGTTGCCAAAAACGCTGTGGCAAAAATAATTCGAGGCATTCGTTGGCCCGTATGCGCCACTCGGATACCAAAATCGGTTCACGCGCTATGCAAAACGCACACACTCAGACAGTAGATCTGTAAGTGCGGTATTTCACAAGACACTCATGAGTTCACTTTAAATTCCGATCCGAGAACCTCGATAATCCAACCGACGGATCAAAAATCCGTTGCCAAATCTCCGTCATCCGGCTGAGCTGTGGTCGTTGCTCAAGTTGCGCAAAGCTCCCAGTAACCATCCCATCATTTTCCCTTTTGGCAACCTCGAAATTGAATATGTAAGAGCCTTCGATACCCATTCTCAAATCACTTAGAAAAATTTGGTCGTCGGACTCCCAAGCTTTGTACTGCCCTTTTGTGAACCATTGCAATCGTTGAACGCTTGGATGATTGGCGACTGGCTCCAATAATTCCAAATTTCTCGGATAACCGACAATCTGTACGTCGTCGATCTCATCAAAAACCGATGTCCAAATTTCGTAATTGCGATCACCCGCTATGGCCACACTTCTCCACAACAGTGTGTTGAACGGTGCGGGAGTCGATTCATAGACGCTAGGAGAGATGCCGCGCAAATTCAGAGCAGACATTGCTTTTTCATCGATAAACACTTTAGCGATCGCACTCCAAACTAAATAGGCGGTCGAGACGATCAACATAAAATGATTGATTTGTAGTGTGCGGCGGGTATTCCGACTAACTAATGCGCAAACAAATGCAATGACCAAAGGCAGGGTATATAGCGGATCAATAATGAATAACAAGGAATGTGAAAATGGATGTGCTGACCATGGCCATAAAACCTGTGTGCCATAAACCGTAAATAAGTCTGCCAAGCTGTGAGTGACGAAACACAAGAAAATTGCTAGCCACCACTTGAGGAACACTATATCGGTGAATTGCTTCGGACGAGTCATCATCCAAGCAAAAACAGGCGCCACGAAAGCTTGAATCAAGAACGAATGAGAAAAGCCGCGATGGTAAGTCATATTTTCAATTGGTCCACCGAAATCGATGAGCACATCAAAATCAGGCAAGGTGCCGAACGCAGCACCATACAAAGCGGCACGCTTTCCGATGTGCTGACCTAATATTGCATAGCTAACTGCACCACCAAGAACCGCCTGCGTTACCGAATCCAAAAAGGCTTTCCTGAAAATCTAATATCTCTAGAAGTTTGCATTTTCATGCAATTCAATCGCCATCTCCAATAATCGTTCAACATCAAGTTTCCCGTAATTTGTTCGGCTCCATTCGAGGCCTTTACGCAACTGCTCGATATCGAGTTTCATCAGGCCAGTGACAATTTGATCGTGAGCTCCACGAACCAGGATTTCGACTTCACATTGCGTTTTCGACACACTACACCTCAATGCTCATTATTCTTGATTTCAGAGTCTTGATCTCGTTTTCAAGACCAAAAGATATCCAAAAAAATCTCAAGATTGGTTGAAATCTAAAGCTAACCAATCGCTTCTCACAACAGCCATGGGATCACATTTTCATCTCAATTTACTGATGGTTAGCGGTGAATTGTACAAATTGAAATCTTCTTTTTAGCGCATGCATTATCGGTACTCTCAAGGGTATTGCCTGTAGATCATGGAGAATGAAGACATAATTCCATAGCGGCATTGTTCATAGATGACGGGATCCAAATCTGAGACTTTCCAGTTACGCGATACAAAACCAAAACGGTTCTCCCGATATCAATTCGATATATCCGACCGATTCACCGATGCTTCCTATCAGCCACGTTTGGCAACCCACATTGCCTTCTGGCACAAGCTTGTCGCGCCTGTAGTCTTTCTATCGCTAAGTCAATATCACGGGTCAAGTAAAAGAGCGTGACGACCCACCACCAGACTTTCTGAACAGGCGAATGTTTCTCCACCAAAAGCACTCCTACTTCTTCGGTCGTTTATTCGGCTTGGTATCTTCAGCCATCCATCGTTTGATTACCGCAGCAATACGTCTCGGGTCCTGCTTGATTTGCTTTTGTAGTTTCACAAACTCCTTAATCCGATCTTCATCTGCCATTCAGTCTTCTCACCTAATTTAATTAATTAATCGGATAGTTAGTAGTTTGATTCCTTTGAATGTAAACCATCAAATGATTGAACTTAACCTCTCCAATTCAGTAGCATAATCCAAATGACGTTAAAAAACCGATCACTGACCGTCGTTTTAATGGTGATATCCTCTGAAGAAGCAAGGAGATACAATCAATGCCCCCACGTCGTTGGACTACAGACGAGCTAGATACAGCAAATAAAATGTTGAGTGATGGCGCATCATTTGCCGAAATCGGCAAAACGATAGACCGAAGCGGTGCGGCTGTTGAAGCAAAGCTAAAAGGACAAGGTGCCCAAAGAACTGCGGCCGCGAAGAAAAAACCAAAACCAGAGCCCCAACCGGTGGTTGAGGTGGAATCAACCGAGGCGAAAGGCACTATAGTCGAGGAAAAACCAGTCCCCTCTGAAACTCAACAAGCTGAACCAAAACCCACGCCGAGATCAAATGACGATGAGCAAGAGGGCCCAACAGTCAAATACATCGTTGGCGCAGTGATCATTGCTGTTGTGCTTTACCTTGCCCTTGGCGACTAGTACGAGGACCTATACGACCCTCGGTCGCATCAAGAAACCATTGCCGCTCCCCCGGCGAGCAGTGTCGCTGCGAATAAGAACCATCTCAGCACTCTAGGATCGGTGTAGACAGCAAACTTGACGCCCAAAAAAGCGCCAGCAACGTATCCGATTGATAGGATGAAACCATCCATCCAAGCGACCTGGTCCTGCCAAACAAAGATCGCGAGAGAGACAAGCGTAAAAACGAACGTACAAACCAGTTTGATCGCATTCGCTCGAACAATGTCATAACGCAACGTACCGGCAATCGATGCTAAGAGCAAAAACCCAACACCCGCCTGAATAAATCCACCATAAAAACCAGCGGCTAGTAGACCGATCAACGCAGACGGAGTCTCACTCACTCGACGCACTGCTGTTCCGATTGGTGGCGAGACAACCGCCGGTCTGAAAAGGACCAAGAGAGACATACAGATCATCGTCCCAATCAAAAGCGGCTTCAGAATAGCAGAGGGTGCGAAAGCAGCCGCCAATGAACCAAAGAGACCACCAATAGCCATCGGGATAAGAATCGCTTTGAGATCAGAAGTCTCTAACTTTTTATGCCGTTTAAACTCGGAGACTGCGACCACGGATTCAACAAAAATACCGACCCGGTTGGTCGCATTAGCAACCTCAGGCGGCATACCCATGATCATTAAGGTTGGAAGCACAAGATTTGAGCCACCACCAGCCACTGTGTTGATCGCGCCGGCTAGTAAGGCCACAAAAATGAGAATAACGATTTCAAAACCGGCAAATTCCATGATGAGCGATCCATTGATCAAAGCGCGAGCATACGCGTCGCAGGGAGGAACTCAAAATAAATTGAATGATCAGAATGAGGTTGAAGATTAACGTTCAATTATCTCCGGTCTCTCTAAGTCAGCTAACCATTCTGATAAATCTTGGGCGACCGACTTTCCGTGCTCAGCCAAAAACTCGATAAATCGTCGAGCATTCAACGTCACAATATTGCTTTCAGGAAATGCAGTTTGATCAATTTTCTGAAGAGCAACATCGACGTCACCGATCGTGTAATGCACATGAGAATCACTTGATAAAGCCACCTTCCAATCCAAGGCCTTTACAGTCTCAAGGATCTCAATGCAGTACGGCTCACTGCCGAGCCGCGAACTGACAAAGGATGAGTTGTTAACTTCGATCAGGACGTTATTGTCGCGGGCGGCACGAACAACCTCTTCAATGTTGATCGGGTAATTTGGATTACCCGGATGTCCAAGGATTTGTATCAGACCTGTTTCCATTGCTGCAATCATTGCTTGCGTATGCGTTCGACGATCCGATGGTGGGAAAACGGGTTCGTGGAAACTCGCTATCCCAAAATCCACAAAACTCATGAGTGTGTGATTAACATCGAGTGGCTGATGTTCGGCAGGAAGAATGTTCGCCTCAACTCCCCTAAGCATTGCCACGCCATAACGAATGCGAGGCAATATCCGCATATTTCCAAAATGCCACGGATGGGGTGAGTCGGGCATCTCCGGACCATGATCTGTAATACTGAACAGCTGGAGCCCTTTGTCCGAAGCGGCTCGAAAATATTCTTCGACCGTAGAATAAGCATGTGTACTCGCCACCGTATGCGCATGCGTATCTGTTAAATGCCTCATTCGTGCCTCCTACTTGATTTCATTAGTCTATGAAGGTTTTATTGCATTGTCTTGACGTTTGGTGATCTGATGCTGAAACCGCAACCTATTTCCTACGCAGAGGATTGGATGCCGATCCAACAACGGCTCCTGATCAAAACAATAGAGACACTTACGGGCCGTGGACGCCTGATGAGACGCTATCGCGCATTCCAATTAGCATCCAGTCCGTTTCAAACGCCTGAGGTCTGGGACATGGCCATGGATCATTTAGGCTGTCGCGGACCGTCGACAGAGCAGATCGAAATCCCACGGCGACGGACAAACCAAGGCCTGTTGTTAATCGCCAATCATCCTTTCGGCGTTACAGACGGAGTGACCTTAGCCTGGATCGCATCGCGGCTCGATCCCAATTTCCGTGTAATTGCCAACGGGGTTTTGAGACAAGAACCTTCATTGAATGCAAATATCTTACCTGTCGAATTTCAACAGAGTCGACAAGCAACCAAAATCAATATCGAGACTCGACGGCAAGCGATTCAAATGCTCAAATCTGGAGGCGTAGTTGCGCTTTTCCCTGCGGGTGCCGTCTCTTGGTCTCAGCAGCGTGGCGCACCAGTTGAAGATGACACGTGGAAACCGCTGGTTGGGAGACTCGTGAAAGCATCTGGGTGCGATATCCTGCCTATCCGATTCGACGGGTCCAACTCGAAACTTTTCCAACAAGCTTCAAGAACGGCACTCACCCTTCGCCTTGGATTATATATGCACGAAATCAAACGCCGCCTCGATCAACCAATCCAGTTCGAAATCATGCCAATTATCGAACACGAAGAAATTCCGGATATTACCGCGCAGGCACTCGCCCATTGGCTCAGAAATCAACTATTTTCAGGTAACGGAATAAACTCGCTATCTCCAGGTACTTGAGCAAATCGGCCATCTATCCAATCAACTTTTGCCTGCTCAATGCGTTCCTCATCTGAGGAGACAAAGTTCCACCAAAGATGTCTTGGTCCATCGAGCGGTTCGCCACCAAATACCAAGACCCGTGCACCCTGCGGAGCAACGACTCTGACTTCTTGACCTGGTGCCAAAATCAAAAGTTCTGATTCAGGGTATCGAATCCCATCGACCTCGAGCGCACCCTGCGCACTATAAATCGCCCTCTCTTCATACTCTTTTGGAATCTGGATTGAGCCGCATTGAGATATCTGCAAATCCACATATAAAGAATACCACGGAAAAGAAACCGAGCTTTTGAGCCCAAACCATTCACCAAGTAATACACGGCCTTCGACCCCATTGTCAGAGAAGTGAGCAAGAGTTGACTCACCGTAGTGAATAAAACTTGGCGCCACCTCTTCCATCGATCGAGGCAGCGCTAACCAACTTTGGATGCCGAATAATTGAGAGATGCTTGCCCGAGATTCAGAGTCTGATCGCTCAGAGTGGACAATCCCCGAGCCTGCTGTCATTAGGTTCACGGACCCTGGCCTGATGACCATGTCGTTACCGAGACTATCTCGATGCTGCATAGATCCTGCAAACAGATAACTGAATGTCGAAAGGCCAATGTGTGGGTGCGGCCGGACATCCAATCCAACATCCCGAATTAATTCGCCTGGGCCGAACTGATCCCAGAAAACGAACGACCCGACAGCGCGTTTTACTCGTGATGGTAATGCGCGTTTGACTTCAAGATTACCAATGTCTGATGTCCGCGGAATAATCTGTGTTTCAACTGGACGCACATTCACCTCCTGAAATTGACAGTCGATGCGATGACGAGATAAATAAAGGGTGTTTACGGATGCTTAATTAATTCCATTTTGGAACCGCTGATACACGCTATCTTTTCTCCATAAACGCGCGTATCGTCTCGCCATGCTGACGGTGTGCCTCTATCAACCCGAAATCCCTCCGAACACAGGAAACATCATCCGCTTGTGTGCAAATACAGGTAGTCAATTACATTTAATTCGTCCACTGGGCTTTTCGCTTGACGAAAAATCAGTCAGGCGATCCGGTCTGGATTATCACGATCTGGCACGCGTTAAAGAATTTGAGTCATGGGACCATTATATTGGTGGCCCGCAGAGACGGATCTTTGCGCTTTCGACCAAAGGTATTGCGTCGTATGAATCGATCGCTTATCAATCAGAGGATGTTCTACTGTTTGGGCCTGAGACACGCGGACTCCCCGAAAATGTGAGAAAGAATAGTGCAGTAACCGAAGTCATTCGGATCCCAATGTGCCCAAACAACCGAAGTGTAAACCTTTCAAATTCCGTCGCAATTGTTCTCTATGAGGCGTGGCGCCAACTAGACTTCGAGGGAGGCGTTGCATGAGTGTCTTATCGATAAAAAATATTCAAGTGAGCTTTGGTGGCCCGACGATTCTCGAGAACGTCAGCCTCAAAATCCAACCCAAAGAGCGGATCGGCTTACTCGGTCGGAATGGTGCGGGCAAATCGACATTAATGAAGCTGATCGCGGGAGAAATCCTTGCAGATTCCGGTGAGATCAACAAAAGCTCGAGCCTGAAAGTTGCTCGACTTGTACAAGATGTGCCGACGGGAACGGAGGGTACGATCTTTCAGGTCGTAGCCTCAGGCCTTGGTGATCTAACACCACTACTTGAAAGCTATCACAAGATGCTGAAATCGATCTCTAAGGACCCCTCAGACAAAAACATGCAGGCACTTGAGTCTTGTCAGCACGCACTCGAGGCCGCGAATGGTTGGCGAGTTGAACAGATGGTTGAACAAACGCTCTCGAAATTTGGTTTGGATCCTGATGCGCAATACAACGCACTCTCCGGCGGTATGAAACGACGAGTATTGCTAGCTCGGGCTCTTGTCGTTGAACCAGATGTATTGCTTCTTGACGAGCCAACCAATCATTTGGATATTCCAGCGATTGAATGGTTGGAAGACCAAATCCGATTGTTTCAGGGCACCGTCCTCTTCATCACCCACGACCGGCGGTTTCTCGATGCGCTCGCAACGCGGATTGTTGAACTCGATCGCGGAACTCTCAGAAGTTATGAATGCAACTATCAAATCTATTTGGAGAGGCGTGACCAAGAGCTTTCGACCGAAGCAGATCAATTTGGAGCTTTCGATAAAAAGCTTGCAAAGGAAGAGGAATGGATTCGCCAAGGGATCAAGGCGAGACGGACTCGCAACGAGGGTCGTGTGCGCGCACTGGAACAGCTCAGACGCGAACGTGCAGCGCGTCGAGAGCGCCAGCAGACTGCAGACTTAACCCTCATTGATGCAGCAAAATCAGGGCGCCTCGTCATCGAAGCGGAGGGGTTGAGTCTGACTTTGGGAGATAAAAAGCTGTTTGAAGACTTTGCAACAACAGTCCTGCGCGGCGATCGAATTGGAGTCATTGGGCCGAACGGAGTAGGAAAAACTACGCTGATCAAAACGCTACTCGGTCAGATTGAACCAACAGAGGGCACAGCGAAGCTTGGAACAAATCTTCAAATCGCACTTTTCGATCAATTAAGAGAAACACTCGATGATGACGCCTCTGTGATAGACAATCTTCAGCACGGCTCAGACTTTGTCGAAGTCGGTGATGGCAAAAAGCACGTCATTGGATATCTGCAAGATTTTTTATTTCCGCCGGATCGTGCACGTGGACCAACCCGAATGCTGTCTGGCGGAGAACGCAATCGACTCTTACTTGCGCGACTCTTTTTGAAACCCGCCAACCTGTTGATCATGGATGAACCAACGAACGATCTCGATCTAGAAACGCTCGATATTCTTCGTGATACGTTACTGAGCTACCAAGGAACTTTGATTGTCATCAGCCACGATCGAGACTTCCTCGATTCAGTTGTTACAGGCATTTGGTCCTTTGATACAGATCATATGCTTCGGGAGTATGTCGGGGGATACAGTGATTGGCTTAGGCAACGGCCCAGCGACCATACAACGGGAACAAAACCAACTGAGCAGAAAAGCGCTTCCGTTATACCAAAGCCGGCAAGCAAAAAGAAACTCGCATTTCATGAAAAACGCGAGTATGAGGCGTTAAGTGCTGAAATCGAGCAGATGGAAGCAAAAATCAAAGCGCTCGAAGAGGCAATGACTGACCCTGAATTTTTTCAATCAAATCCGGATCATGCCGCGGCAGAAAGTGCACGTTACCAGGCCTTGCAAAATGATCTTGAGCTTAAGTTTTATCGTTACATGGAACTCGATGAACGCTCAAATTGAACCAAATTTAATCGATATATCAATGGCTTAACTCATCAGCACTGTTCAGGTCAAACCCTGTGTCATCGAAACGTGGAGTGGAAACCAATGTTTGCAATCGATATAGAAACGTTTATTTCACTGCAGCCCGGCCTTCTAGTCGTCATCAAAATGGCCGGCGTGATGACTTTGGTTTTAATCAAAGTGATGCAGTTAATGAATCACAGTGACGCAGACGGGTCAAAGCAACATAGAATCACCGTTTGATACTGTTCAGTCAGTGAAAGGCTTGTTAGGCTTTCAACATGAAAAAACTCGTTATCCTCCTCAGTTGCTTCTGTCTTAGCATGAGCGCAAGCGCTGCTCGTGACTTCACGCGATCAGATACCAACCAAGAATTTTGCAAAGATATCGTTTACAAACTGGCTGAGGTTGGCGCTCGTGTATCTCACAGGTCAATGACAAAATGTGCACTACAGGTCCTTGGCGGCGTCTCAGCAACATTACAGCGCTCCTATGGTTCGCCTGTAAATGGAATTGTTGAAAGCAATCCATATCGCATGTTTGTGACACGAGGTGATTATGAAATTGGAACATGCTACCTACCGCACTCTTGTAAAAAACGCCGAAAGGTGGAACACAGAGGTTGCTAGCAATGCGCACGCCCCGTCTCAAGCTCGCAATAGTGCTCAGCGACAACGATACGCTTCTCGGCTCAGGGAAAATAGCCCTCCTCAAAGCGATTCAAAAAGAGCACTCGCTCTCCAAGGCTGCAAAGTCAATTAACATGTCATATCGACGCGCATGGCTCCTAATCCAAGAATTGAATAACTCGCTCAGAGAGCCGGTATTAATCACTCATACTGGTGGCCAGTCCGGTGGTGGGAGCGAATTAACCGAGGTGGCGAATCAAATAATTGAGGTTTATGAACGTCTCAACAAAGAGGCACTAGACGCAACCCAAGCTACCCGCGAATCAATCGCCTCGTTGCTACGATAATTGCAACGGAGCTAATGCCGCTTCGTAATCTGGCTCAGTGGATACCTCTTCAACCAGCTCAACATGCTTTACGATCCCAGCAGGATCAATTACGACCACCGCCCTGGCAGTCAGACCACGTCTGATGCCCGTCAGGACCGTTACTCCGTAATCATCAGAAAACGTTGATCTAAAGGTGGAAGCTGTCGTTACCCTATCTAGGCCCTCTGAGGCACAAAATCGTTTTTGGGCATATGGCAAATCCGCGCTAACGCACAAGACTGCGGTATCATTTAAAGATGCTAGTTCTTCGTTGAATCTGCGAGTACTCGTGGCACATGTAGGAGTATCGATGGAAGGAAAAATATTTAGAACAAGATTTTGACCCACAAAATCAACCAGTTGAATTTCACTGAGATCGTTTGCAGTTAGAAAAAACTCAGGTGCTTTTTCACCTACAACCGGCAGGTTTCCTTTGACATCGACGATTTCACCCCGCCATCCGATCTTAACTGTCATATCGATTTCCTCCTACCAAGACTCTTCAGGTGGCGGTTTTTGGCTGTTTTTCAATTCCGAGCTGCTGAGAATTGTATTAAGTATCTTTCATATCCACGCGCTCGTAGCTGTGATACCGGGATAAATTCCAAGGCCGCAGAATTGATACAGTAGCGTAACCCAGTTGGTTCTGGGCCGTCTGGAAAAACATGGCCAAGATGTGAGTCGCCAAATTTAGAGCGCACCTCGACACGCTTCATCCATAGCTTTGTGTCATCTTTTTCGACGATATGTTGCGCCTCAAGCGGCTGCCAAAATGAAGGCCACCCAGTTCCCGAATCGTATTTATGCAACGAGCTGAACAGCGGTTCGCCACTTACTACATCCACGTAAATACCGTCCACTTTTTGATTCCAAAACTCATTTTGAAACGGAGGTTCCGTGCCATCTTCTTGTGTCACTTGATATTGCAGCGGGGACAGTCGCGCACGAATATCTTTAACACTCGGCTTCCGATAGTTACTTTTCTTAGGACCTGTCTCGCTAAACACCTGAAACGCCTCGTTTTCTGACCACTCTCGGTTTAAGAACTGATCCCGCCCTGAGCGGTATCGATAGAATTTATATTGAAGTGTATTACTTTTGTAGTAATCCTGATGATAATCCTCAGCTCGGTAAAAAGTTGGGGCAGGCAGGATCTCTGTGACGATTGGGGCATCGAAAATTTTTGAGGCGGCCAAACGCTTTTTTGATTCCAGAGCCAGTGCTTTCTGCTCATCTGAATGCGTAAAAATCACTGTTCGGTATGGCGAACCACGGTCAACAAATTGTCCGCCAGCATCGGTGGGATCTATCTGTTTCCAAAAAGTATTAAGTAACGTTCGATAATCGACGATTCGCGGATCATAAGTCACTTCGACTACTTCAATGTGGCCTGTATCGCCCGTGGTGACCTGCGCGTATGTTGGGTTAGGTATCGATCCACCCGAATACCCAGAGATAACAGAACTCACCCCATGGATGGACTCAAATGGCGGCTCCATACACCAAAAACATCCTCCACCAAATGTCGCTTTTTCTGTTTCAGCCAGTAATGAAGAAGAGGCTAGCCAACACAACGTCATGAGTGCTTTTTTCATCGAAACTCCGTTTAGCGATTTTTCACCCTAAAAGTAAGACGTTAGTCTAAAACTACTGAGCTTTGCAACTATTCGTCCATCAATAACTGCAAGGCCAGAGGCGATCAACAAATAAGCAATGATGTGTCGCACTGCGAGCTCCTCACCGAGAAAAGCCATACCAAGTCCAGATGCACTTATGGGAACTAGGAAAGTAACCAAGACGACATTACTGGCGCCTGCGGTCTGCAAAATGCGAAAGTAGAGAAAGAATGCGAGCGTCGTTGATAGGAAACCAATTCCCAGCATTGCCAACCAGGGTTCCAACTCAGGCGTAGGAAGCGTCCATGGCTGGTCAAGAAGCATCACCGCTGGGAATATCCATAAAGTCCCGTAGAAAACCTGTCCCGTTGCGTTGAGCATCGGCGGATTACTTTTCAATCGCTTGGAATAAACAGAACCAAAAGCATAGCAAATCGTTGCGGTTAAGCCTGCTGTCATTCCGAGCAATGATGCGTCCACGGCAAAAGCGGCTGGCCCAAACAACACCAAAACACCAAAGAATCCAAAGCAAATGCCTACAACTTTAGAGACCGATAAGCGCTCATCGAGGGTGAAATGGTGTGCAACTAAGGCCGTCAAAATTGGGGTCGATGCGTTAATAATCGATGCCAGAGATCCTGTGATCTCAGTTTGTCCAAAACTAATTAAACTGAAAGGAATCGCATTATTGATCAGTCCAATGAATGCGAATGATCGCCATTGTTCAAAAATAGTTTTCAACGAATACCCAAGAACTTTCAATAGACAAACCAAACCCACCAACCCAATCAGCAAGCGGCTAAGAACGCTAGTCATCGGGGGCATCGCTTCAAGCATGACTTCCACAAAGAAAAACGATCCACCCCACACCAGCGAGAGGATCGCGATACGAATCCAGTCAGCGACTGCCATAAGACCTCACAATATTAAGCGGCTAGCGTACACTAGGCACATGCAAACCCCAACGACAGACAATGCTTGGCTCAGAGCCGCCAACTGGAGGGAAGTTCTGGATGACCCAGAGTCACTGCCTCCTGAGATTCGGAGCTTTCTCCAGTCGCAGAATGAAACAGCAGAATCTTGGCTCGGCGGTCCTGGCTCGCGTCAGTGGATCATCGATGAACTGAAAGCAGCCATTCGTGATCGTGACGATTCAGTCCCAGTCGAAGATGGTGACTACAGCTATTGGCAACGGTTTATTGAGGGTGCGGAACATCCTGACTTTCTGCGCCAGACGCATCAGAGTGATCCCGAGATTTTACTGTGCGGTGATGATCGAGCAGCTAATCATCCTTACTACGATATCGGTGCTGCGGATCACTCTCCGAATCATGAATTGTTCGCTGTCACGGAAGATAGGCAAGGTTCTGAGCGCTATACCCTCACACTCTTTAAAGCTGGCTGTCAGAATCCAATCGAATCCCCTCTCACGGATTGTCGCGGCGATTTCGAATGGAGTACCGACAGTCGCAAGTTGCTGTACACACGACTTGATGAGAACCAGCGCCCGAGTACTGTCTGGTGCCATACAATCGGTACACAGCAAACAGATGACCACCTGGTCTATCGATTAGAGCATCCAGGTCGTTTTATCGGATTGGGTAGAACAAGCTCTGACGCCTGGATCACGATCGACATTCACGATCATCAAACCAACCAGAGTTTTTTGTTACCAGCAGACCTCGATAACCTCTGTCCAATTGCTGTCACGGATTGGATCGAGGGACTTGAATACGAACTTGAACATGCTGATCCCTACCTAATTATTCGTGGTAATCATGGGTATGAGGATTTTGCACTATACCGGGCGCCAAAACCGACAGCGGAAACTCGGAGTAACCCGGAAGCCTGGGACACGCTTTGGATCCCTAAAAAGGGTGCCTTATTCAGTGATTATGAAGTCCTCGAGAATCACTGGGTCATTGAATACTCAGAGGAAGGCTGCGGTCGTTATCTGATCGCTGAGCCAAACCCAACAGCATTCGAAATCCGCCAAGAACTCGAGTTATCGACCTCGATTCATGATACGCACCTAGATCCGCTACCTGGATATCACCGCGATATGATTCGAATGCTGATCTCAACGCCAGCAATGCCCCCCGAGGTGCGTGAAATTGATCTGACGACTGGAAATTTCAAACAACTCAAAGTGTCTACTCCGCCCAATGGTCATGATAATTCGAACTACATCGTGCAGCGATCGTATGGCATTTCAAGCGACGGACAACACATTCCACTGACAATCGTCCATCATCGAGACCTCACGCCACACTCTGAAAGCCCTTTACTATTGACAGGCTATGGCGCCTACGGAATGAGTTTGACACCAGGCTTCAGTGCGAGCAGACGCACGCTGCTGACACGGGGAGTCATCCACGTCACAGCCCATGTTCGTGGCGGTATGGAAAATGGATATCAGTGGTATCGTTCTGGTCGGATGACAGACAAAGATCAATCCTTCAACGATTTCATTGGCGCCGCCGAAACATTGATTCGGGATGGCTGGACTTCCGCTGGAAACATTATTCTGCATGGCGGCAGCGCTGGCGGTTTATTGGTGGGTACGACGGTCATGCGCCGACCTGAGCTGTTCAGAGGCGTGATCGCAGACGTCCCTTTCGTCGATGTACTCGAAACGATGCTAGACGCCGACTTGCCACTCACGCCACCAGAATGGCCGGAGTGGGGCAACCCCATTGAATCAATGGATGCCAAACGCAGACTGGGCCACTTATCGCCAACACAGATGGTCGAAAAACGGCCCTATCCTTGTATTCTTGCAACCGCTGGACTCACGGATCCGCGAGTAACGTATTGGGAGCCCGCACGATGGATTCATCGTCTTCAGGCAATTGCCGAGGGTGGTCCATTTCTCTTATATACCGAGCTCAATGCCGGGCACGGAGGACCAAGCGGACGCTATGCCGGCCTACATGATATTGCCCGAATCTATCAGGCAGTGATCCAGTTATTTGATTTACCAAAGGAAGCGCCCTATGCCATTTAAGATTGATTGGCAGACGATCGACGACGTCCTACTTGATATGGACGGTACACTCCTCGATCTTCATTATGACGCAACATTTTGGTTGAAGACTGTGTACTCAATTGTCGCAAGTTTCACTGGAGAATCTGAAACCGAGATCCGTGATCGGTTTCAAAAAGAACTGAAAAAGCACGAGGGGACACTTGCTTGGTATTGCACAGACCGTTGGGCAGAGTTCTTTGGTATCGACCTTATCGAAGCGAAAAAACAACTTGCGCATCTTATTCGGTACCGACCACATGCGAAGCAATTTCTCGAGGCATTGCGACCTTTGCCGCTAAGAACCATCATCGCCACTAACGCGCACCCTGACGTGGTCCAACTGAAACTGGATGTTATCCCCTTAAGCACATTGGTCGATGGCATTGTTTCTAGTCATCAATATGGCGTTGCCAAAGAGCACCCAAATTTTTGGAATGCGTTATTCGATGAGTATTCGATCGATCCAAATCGTGCGGTATTTATGGACGATTCGCCAAGAGTCTTGGACGCTGCAGATCGCGCAGGCATCCGAGAAATTGTCGAAATTAGGCACCCCAATTTATCTGAACCACCCCGCACCAGATGGAAACATGGTATTGATGACTTCGATACGCTGTTACCTGAATTATTGGCTTTAGGACAACAATGAGCGAAGTAAGGCTCGATAAGTGGTTGTGGGCAGCTCGTTTTTTCAAAACACGAAGGCTTGCTCGTGATGCCATTGATGGCGGCAAGATCCACATTGATGATGTTAAAGCAAAACCATCCAAGGTAGTTACACCAGGTCTCGAAATTGAAATTTCGAGAGGACAAACCGATATGACTGTGATCGTACGCAGTGTTCGTGAAGATCGTCGGCCTGCACCTGAAGCACAACTACTTTACGAAGAGACTCCCGACTCGATTCAAAAGCGTGAGACAAAAAAGGATTTGAATCGGTTTTCTCGTGCAGGATTCCAGCCGGCAGATCATCGTCCAAATAAACGGGAACGCCGCCAGATGACCAAGTTAAAAGGAATTTTTAATGACTGATCTAACAGATGACCAAGATTCAGTCCGCCGTTATCTGTGTGACCTAGTACCGGATGCACGACTCATGACCGTGCACCTTGGCAAAACCAAAAATAAAATGCTTGATCATCAGAAAATGCCTATGGTTGTCAAAACTTTGTGTGAAGAACTCGTTGCAGCAGCCTGTCTTCTATCCCATATGCTGAAATTTGATGGCCAAATGATTCTTCCGATTAAAGGTTCTGGGCCAATTACAATGATGGTCGCTGAATGCTCCTCCGAAGGCCACATTCGATCGACAGCTCAGTGGGCTGAAGTTGGGAACGCAAGCACCTTTGAGGACCTTGTTGGAACAGGCTATTTAGCAGTCACCGTAGATCCGCGACAGGGAGCGATACCAAGGTATCGTTCCATTGGAATCAGGCTCGATCTCGGGTTGCCTTAATCACTATTTTGAGAATTCTGAACAATTGGACACCAAGTTGTGGCTCGCCACCAACCAATTGACTGTTGGAGGGCTATTGATCCAACGAATCCCAGAAGAAGGTGGGCAATCGCTTCAAGGATACTCAAACTGGGAGACACTCTCGACACTCGCCAACACTATTACTGATCACGAGCTTGCCTCGGACGCAGGTCCACTTCTGATTTATAAGTTATTTCATGAACTGGATCCTCGGGGTTTTGATCCATGGACCGTTGAGTTCGGCTGCTCGTGCTCTAGGGAACGAGCCGCCCGTGCACTGAGAGCGCTTGGCGAAACAGAGCTTAAACAACTGTTCATAGAACAGCCTTCACTCACGCTCGATTGCCATTTTTGCGGACAGGTATACCAATATGATCAGGCTGACTTAGAATGGCTGCTATCTGATCAGCCACCGAGGTCTGACACGTTACAATGAAAACCGATTGGGCAAGTCGTTACGACGACCTCACCATAGCCGAACTGGTCGAACACGCACTCACCCTCGGTGAAGGTCAATTATCCGCCAAAGGCGCTTTAATCGTGTCCACCGAACGTCACTCTGAAGTGCAACGTTTCATTGTGAATGAACCCTCTGTGAGCGATGTGATTAGGGCAGATGCCCAGTTCAAACTACTCGATAGCGGAGTTTTCAAATCAATTTGGGAACGCGTCAAAGACGATATTGTTGAACGCGACCGCTATCGAATCCATGCTCAAATGGGCGTCAATGCAGAGATCGCTGTTCCACTCGAAATGACAACTTTAACTGCGTGGCACGCCATGAGCTGTCATCATTTGTGCCATGTCCCCGAAGAGTTTAACCCGCGCGAAAAGCCGGAATGGAAATTGATCTGGGCACCCATTTCTAGTTTTGGTGACGCAGAGACTCTCACGCATGAGGGCGGTATCGTCTTAATCCACGTCGGAAAACGTCGGATTTTGATGGGAGGAGATCTCACAACCGGTGAAATGCGTCGAACCTTGCTCACACTTCTGGGGTTGATCCTACCTGAAAAAGACACACTGCCTTTGCACGGTGCCGCTTCTCAAGGCGATGGAGAAATTAGTCTATTCTTAGGTCCAGCCGGTACTCAAAAAACAACCTGGGCTCTTCGTTGTGGCCAATTGATTGGTGACCGCGGATTATCTTGGTCAAATGCAGGATTGCATCGACTTGCCGATGGCTGTCGACTGCACCTGGATCACAATCTCCCGATTAGTCTTGATGAAGCATTACGATTTGGCACCATCGCCGAAAACTTAGCACTAGGGAACGACCGCGAGCCGCTACTGACAGATCCCGAGGCTGACTCAGCAGTGCGCATACCCACACACTTAGTTCTTCCTCTGACGCGACTCAACGCCAATCAAGCGTCTGATACGCCAGGTCCAAGCCAATTAGTCATTCTCGCGACAGACCCCTTAGGCGTCCTACCTCCGCTCTCCAAAATCACACGAGAGCAATGCCTTGCTTGGTTTATTTTAGGATACGGTAATCACCTAGGCCCCCAGGAAAAACGGCAGGCCGAGATCGATATTCGGTTCACACCGGGCTTCATGGATACGCTTTTACCGAGAAATCTCGATGACTACGTCTTTATCTTAGACAACTTATTAGCAGCACACGATACGCGATGTTTTCTCGTGAATGCTGGATGGCATGGTGGACAGGCAGGGCAAGGTGACCCATTGTCCACGTCAGAAGAAAGTGCGGTCATCACAGGCATGTATTACTGCACTGATTGGGAGCCATTTGGATCTCTTGGCCTATCAGTTCCGGCTGGTCAATCGGAAACTGCGGGTCCATGGCACCCAAGAGAGCGCTGGCCAGAGGCGAGCAACTACAATGTCAACGAGTCACATTTGATCCAAGCAATCACAGATGAACTACAGCGGACCGAAGATCCACAGCGATGGCTAAAAGCCTTGGAAATTGAGTGCAATTAAAACTACCGACGA
This sequence comes from uncultured Litorivicinus sp., assembly GCA_902558075.1. Classification (GTDB taxonomy): domain Bacteria; phylum Pseudomonadota; class Gammaproteobacteria; order Pseudomonadales; family Litorivicinaceae; genus HIMB30. Next base: position 115,701 of record CACECO010000002.1, read on the forward strand.
TCTCTCCGCATATCCTGCAAGAAACCCACTTCGGTGTTTTGAGCCAACTCTTGACGGGCATGCGATTTGGGCTCGAAAAAGAAGGTCTTCGTGTCGACCGGGTCTCTGGTAACCTGGCACAAACCCCACATCCAAAGGATCTTGGTTCTGCACTCACGCATCCGCACATCACCACGGATTATTCTGAGGCCCTATTAGAATTTGTCACCGGAACGCATGAATCGCCACACGCAGCGATACAAGAACTTGAAGAACTACATATATTTGCAAGCTCCGTGCTGAAAGACGAGCGTATTTGGCCGCTATCCATGCCGTGCCAATTACCTGAATCGGACTCCGATATTCCACTTGCGTATTATGGGGAGTCCCACATTGGCCGGTTGAAAACCGTGTATCGCCGCGGACTTGGATTTCGCTATGGCAGGCAAATGCAAACCATAGCTGGGATCCATTTCAATCTGTCATTCAGTGATGATTTATGGGCTTGGAAAGCTGCACTCGACGGTCATCCCGACGGCACTGATCGTCGTCTCATTCGTGATCATGGATACTTCCACACAATTCGCAATTTTCGTCGAATCCAATGGCTAATTATGCTGCTGACCGGATCAAGCCCATCAGTTGATGAAAGCTTTCGTTTGCTTGCCACTGATCGATTTACGGTAACTGGCCGAACACGCCTCGCAGAGGGGGCAACGAGCCTCCGTATGAGCGATCTGGGCTATCAATCTGCAACGCAAGAATCAATCAATATCTGCTTCAATCGTTTGGATACTTATTGCGATACATTATCCAATGCAGTGCATCACCCGTGGCCAACCTATGAAGGCTTAGGGCTGAAAGATGACCATGGATTCAAGCAACTGAATACTGCGGTGTTACAGATTGAGAATGAGTATTACTCAAGCATCCGGCCAAAGCGTATTCAACGATCTGGAGAACGACCTGTTCGCGCACTCATAAATCGCGGCGTTGAATATCTTGAGGTGCGTGCAATCGATTTAAATCCATTTGCTCGCAACGGAATCTCAGAGCATGAGGCATCTTTGATTACGTTACTTATGACCGCATCAGCACTTGCAGACAGCCCACTAAATACAACCGAGGAGTCCATCGCCATCGATGGCATCAATGCACGCACAAGTTGGGCTGGTCGGAGACCTGGACAACGATTTGATGAACACTCGACGTTCAAGCAGGCAGGTCTCAAGTTCCTCGGATCACTCGACCTGGTCGCTGAGGCTCTCAATACTGCTTTTCATACAGAAAGTTTTACAGGTGCACTCGAAGATGCGCGCTTAAGGCTCATTGGGACCTGCCCGTTACTCTCTGAAGAAATCGAACGAACGGTTATCCAAAACGGGCATTTAGAACTTGGGCTCACGCGTGCAAATCAGCATCACGACAGTTGGCAAACAGTAAATTTAACTCCCGAAAAGTTGGCTACTATGCGGCGGGAAGCGCAAGAAAGTCTGACGACCGAACAACAAATGGCTGCATCAAACGAGGGCTCCTTTGATGCCTTCGTTGATGCATACATTCACCAACCATAGATTAGTTGGCTGGATTAATCTCTAACAACTCAACATCAAACACGAGCACTGAGTTTGGTGGAATTGGTCCTGTGCCAGCAGGACCATAAGCCAGTGCTGATGGAATGGTAAACTGGAACTTCGATCCAACTTTCATAAGCTGAACGCCTTCAGACCAACCAGGAATAACCCCATTCAGAGGAAAGCTTACTGGCTCGCCACGTGCGATTGAACTGTCGAATACAGAGCCTGAAATGAGTCGACCTTCATAGTGGACTTTGACAGTGTCGGTCGCTTTCGGTAAATCTCCTGAGCCTTCGGCCAAGATCTTGTACTGCAGTCCTGAAGCGGTCACAGTCACGCCATCTTGGTTTGCGTTATTAGCCAAAAAGGCTTCACCTGATTTCAGATTTGCTTCGGACATTGCTTCTACCTGTCGTTGTTGTTCTGCACGCACCTTCGTCTGTGCATCTTGGACGGCTTTGTTGATTGCTGGACGATCGAGTTTCCAACTATTCGGATCTTTTGAGTCTTTGAGCCCTTCAAATACGAACTGAGGGTCTAATTCACCAAAATCATTTTGAATACGCTCGCCTAGAATGATTCCAAGGCTGTAACTTAATTTTTCTAAATCTGTTGAAGGTTCATTCGCAAGCGCCGGAGTCGCGAACAAAGACGCCATGATTGCGCCCCGAAACATTAATTTCATAAATACTCCTTAATTAGTTTCGGAAAGCCTATCAGGCTCTGGGGTTGAAATGCCACGTAGGGCTCGATTTCCCTCAATAATACGTGATGCCGTTGTCACCAAACACAACATGCCAAATACCCACGCAAGCCATTCAAACCAGTCCGGAATAAGACACATCAACAATAAAACAACTGCCGTTTCAAAGCCTTCGGTCAAACCTTGCAGATAGTAAATGGACTTTTCTTTCAAAGCCTGATTCTGCAAACGATGACGCGTAGCAAAAATTGAGAACGCAAGGAAACTAGAGCCTGTTCCAACAAAACTGAAGAGCAGAAATGCAGCGGCCAAAGCCACGTTCGGATCGCGGATTGCAAAGGCCAAAGGAATCGCGCTATAGACCAAAAAATCACAGGTAATATCAAGAAAAGCACCCTGTTCAGTTGGGCCTTGAACGCGAGCCAAAGCTCCATCTAAACCATCCAACAAACGGTTCGAGCCGAATAAAATCGCCGCAGTAATCAATGCATCAAGCATGATCGCAGTTGCCGCCAGTAACCCAACGACAGCACCAATCACCGTCAGTTGGGTCGCCGTTAATCCTGCCCGATCGAGCGGTAGGACTGCAGAGCCTAACGGCGCCTTCAACCGCTTCACAATCAACGCGTCAAACATATCATGTCTCCACCTATCGGCCGATCGTCTGGATAATGTGTTACCAAAATTCCATAGCCTCCATCATGTCGTGCTTGCTCATAAATGACTTGTTTCACTTTTTCTCGGGTCTCTGTATCAAGTGCGCTCAATGGCTCGTCAAGCAGGAGTACACGAGGATGTGGTGCTAAAGCGCGGGCGACAGCCACACGCATCATTTGACCGCGAGACAATTGAAACGGATCCTGTGTAGCCATTCCTTGAAGACCCAGCTGATCTAGTAACTCATCCACACGGGCCTTACGAGCGATTCCTGCACATTGATGCATGGATAGTTCGATATTTGCGCCAATGGATAAATGAGGAAAGAGTAATGGCTCTTGAAACACGGTTTGCGACTCAGTACTCAGCCGAGCGTCAGCATCCATCTGATGACCATCGAGTGTGATCTGGCCCATGAATTCAACTCCCGGCTCCTGAGCTATTAACGCATTCAATAACGTCGACTTGCCAAGACCAGACTCGCCATGAAGTGTCATGATTTCTCCCGGTTGGAGTGCGAATGAAACCGGTCGAAAGAGTTCACGACCAGCTCGTCTCACAAACACGTCATCGAAAATCAGCATAACCTTCTCCTTGCATCCCAGTACGATGTCTCCAGGCAATTCGGTTGAGATACATCGCAAGCACAAATGCGATCAAGGGCAAGAGCAGATTCACAAGTCCTGTTAGAGCGGCAGATCGTCGCTCACTCCCAACAGTGACCATCAATTCGGTCATCAAGGTTTCAATTCGACCACCACCAAGCAAGATTGTTTGGGTGTAGAGCGCGCAACTCACTGCAAACGCCAGCGCCATAGCCAAAAGCAATAATCGGCTGTTTCGGGGTAACCAAATCAATAATATCCGTCTAGCAATCGACAAGCCCGACTGTCGCAAAAGCATTTCATGACGCACATCACGTTCAAACCAGCTATCACTGATGACAATCATGACGTACGGCAGCGCAATGAGTGTATGACCAAAAATGACAGGCAAGAGACCTGGACTTCCACCCAGGAAATATAACCAGGCAAGCAGGCCTGACGCCATTGGGAGTCCGGGTAACCAGAGAAATGCCCACCAGACCCAGTGTAATCTTTTCTGTCCTTTTGACACCAAATACTCAAGGATACCGACTGCCAAAACGATCGAAATCAAGCCAGTGATAAGACCGATCAATAACGACGTCCAAAATGGGGAGGCTAAGGTGTCCAAGTCTTGTAAAGCCGTCAACGAAATATGCGGTAATGGCTCAAATACACTCCATCGAAGAGTCACCGACCAAATCAGCAGACTTACAATCGATAGACAGGTGATGGCAACCAACGTCCATCGCAATAAAGTGGCTAAACGAGTGAATGCCCAAACAACCGGCAGCTGATTTTTTGCATGCGAGCGAAGCAGTGGCCGAAATAAAACCCAAACCACACCGAGTCCAATCAACAAAATGAGTAACCCCTGCGCGCCCGCTTGTCGATTAGTGGCGTCTGGGTCGGTGAGTAATTGCAGCAATCGAACACCGATTAGCTGTGGTTGGTCTGGCCCCAAGATCAAACTGACCTCAAGATTGGTCAACCCAAAGACAAACACCACAAATATTGCCGGTCCCATTAATTGAAGGACCTGTGGCCAAATCAGTTGATGATGGCACCCCGTATCAGTCATCCCTGCTTGTCTGGCGATGACCCGATAGGATTGAAGTGGCAGCCGTTTGGTCATTGGAATCGCAATGGCAGCTAAAAATGCACTCTCTTTAATAACGAGCGATAGGATTGCTCCGACGCCCCATGGATCTCTGGGAAATAAATATTGATGTTCGATTGGAAACTCAAAAATAACAGAGATCCACCGCCAACCAACACCACCAGCGGACAATGCGAGCACTAAACCAATGGCAAGTGCGCCATGTGGCATGGCAAGCAACAAACTCCGCCACAATTGGAAATCACTCAGTCGCAATGCTCTAGCAGAAAGAGTGCGTGCAATAAATAATGAAATGATAAGCGAAACGGTCGCGACCCAAAGCGAGATTCCTAAGGAATGAACAAGGGCCGGCTCATTCGATAGTCGGTGCCAACCTTGCGCCCAAGAAGCATCTGAATACCGACCAATGGCATCATCCAGTAAGCCAAGGATGGGAAGAATCAGAATGAGAACGAAACATCGCTCAACCCAATTCACTTAGCCTTTCCAAAATAGCGGTCTTTCCAGGCGCGCTCTAAAGGCTCGACCCAACTTGCATGCGGCTCTGATAATGGAATACCACGATCCTGCGAGGTCAGTGTCGCCGGTCCTAAGTCAATAGTCTGAAAAAGTGTTCGATCCGCAGAACGCAATCGCGACAAATCGATCACTGTCGGATCACCCCAAATCGACGGATCTGCTTTCTCGGCTTGTGCCTCGGGGCTCAAGAGAAGGTTGATCCAAACGAGCGCTGCATCACGTGATTGCGCATTGAACGGGATCGCCAAAAAATGCGTATTACCAACCGTGCCAATTTCATGAACATAGGTACGCACAGAAGGCGCAAAACGACCATCCAAAATCCGCTGTGAAGCGTCATTTGGATTAAAGCTCAGCGCAATATCTAAAATGCCATCAGAAAACAAATCCATCATGACTTCTGCCGAGTCAGGGAATTCTCTCCCGTTACGCCATAGATTGGGGTGCAATGCATCAAGGTATTCCCACATCGGCAGGGTCACTGGCTTGAACCGCTCTTCTGAATAAGGCTCTGTCAGCCAATCAGGGTATCGCGTGGTTTCCCAAAGGACCTGCTTTAAGAACGTGGTTCCGTGAAAATTGGGTGGCTCAGGGTAAGTCACGCGTCCAATATTATCTTTCGCGTAGTCGAGCAGTGCAGCCATTGACTTCGGTGGTTCAGCGAGTCGCGCCTGATCGACAATAAATACCAATTGAGCACGACCCCACGGAGCCTCTAATCCGTCTGTCGGAACCGAAAAGTCAGCGGCAATCGTCGGCTCAGCTAAATTAATTCCACTCGATGACGGAAGATCAGCAACAAACGGAGCGCCCAGCAACCTATCACGCTTCATCCGAGCAAAATTCTCTCCGTTAATCCACATAACATCGACTGAACCCTGATCCGATCGGCCGACACGTCTAGCTGTTTGTATGCCCTGTATCGCAATGGAGATATCATCGACTTTGACATGCTCGACAGTAACATTGTGTCGCTCTTGAGCGATTGACGCCCAGCGCTCGATATATTGATTGATCGTTGACGAACCACCCCATGCATAAAAATAAATAGTCTGGCCTTTCGCATTGGCCTCTATTGCCTGCCAGTCAACCGCTTGGCCGGGCTGGGCACTCACAAATAAACTGAGCGCAAAGATCAATCGAGAAATCATGAATGCACTTTATCCTTATAATGATTCGAAACGAAAGCAGATACACCCGAAAAAACACCAAGTAAAACCAATGGTAACCAGACCTGTGGATGCTCAATTAAATTCCACTGGGGCTTCAAGCCCTGCTCCATCAAGGTATCGAACCCACGACCCACACTCACATAAATCACTGTCCCTGGGATGATACCGACTGCTGTCGCAAATACATAATCACGCATTTTCATCTGTAATACTGCGGGAACAATATTCACTAACCAAAATGGAAAAAATGGAATGAATCGCATCGTCAACAGCCAGCGTATTGGGCTTCGATGAAATGCTGTTTGAATTGAATCAATAGCGCCGCCGGCACGCTGCGAAAAAAACTCACGAGCAATGGTTGAAGCCAAAAGAAAAACCACAAGCGAACCCGCGGTAGCCGCCGAGACAATCAAGGGTAACGAAATCCAGCCAAATAATGCGGCCCCCATCAATGTCAGTAGCGATGCCACCGGCAACGACAAACCGACTGCTACCACATAGATGAGACAGAAAATCCCCACAGACCACACATAGTGGTTTTGTATCATGAGTTTAAATTCCGAATAACGCGAGAACAGGTGAGTTGTTTGTAACAAATCATTAGCAAACCAAATGACCAGAACAATGCCGGCCACACTCATGACCCATTTGATTCGTTTCACAGAAATTGTACTCAAATTTTCGAAAACCACTGCTCTGTTTGACGCGAAACCCAATAGTAATTCAGATACTCTATGGCTCGTGCAATAGATTTCATCCGAAGAGGTCCACGATGACAGCAATTGTTCCTGTTGGCTATCCAACGCGACGATTACGTCGCAATCGACGTGACGCCTTTTCTCGAGCGCTGGTTCGAGAAAATACATTGACCACATCGCATTTGATTTACCCGATGTTCGTTCTCGAAGGGCACAGCGAACGTGAAGCTGTCAGCTCAATGCCTGGTGTCGAGCGATTATCAATCGACTTAATGCTCAAGCAAGCCGAACGCGCGCACACGCTTGGTATTCCAGCAATTGCATTATTTCCAGTTGTTCGTGACAACAAATCAGAGGACGGTCGTGAAGCCCACAATCCGGATGGATTGGTGCAACGAGCAGTCCGCGCGCTAAAAGCCGAACTACCGGAGCTGGGTATTATTACAGACGTCGCACTTGACCCATACACAACTCACGGACAGGACGGTCTAATTGATGCCTCAGGATATGTGTTGAACGATGAAACCTGTGACGTGTTAGTGCAACAAGCGTTGTCTCACGCAGAAGCAGGTGCCGACATCGTGGCACCGAGCGATATGATGGATGGGCGCATTGGTCTTATCCGTGACGCTTTAGAAGATGAGGATCATATCCATACCCGTATTCTCGCTTACTCTGCTAAATATGCGAGTTCATTTTATGGTCCATTCCGTGATGCCGTTGGTTCAGGCGCAAATTTAGGAAAAAAAGATAAGCGAACCTACCAAATGGATCCATCCAACAGTGATGAAGCACTGAATGAAGTTGCCGAAGACCTCTATGAAGGTGCGGATATCATCATGATCAAGCCGGGCCTTCCCTATCTTGATATCGTCCAACGCATCAAAACAACATTTAAAGTTCCAGTTGCTGCCTATCAAGTCAGCGGCGAATACGCGATGATTCAGGCGGCACATCAAAACGGATGGATTGACGGCAAAGCTGTCATAATGGAAAGTTTGGAATCGATGGTGCGTGCGGGATCAGACTGTATACTGACTTACTCCGCAATTGATGCGGCCGAAAACCTCACCGCTTAACAGAAGAAACATGACGAGGACACAATGAGCGATCAAATTACGACTCTTACAAATGACAACTTTGATTCAATAATCAAGGATGCGCAAACGCCTGTACTGGTGGATTTCTGGGCAGAGTGGTGCGGGCCATGCAAAATGATCGCACCCGTCTTGGAAGAACTCGCCACCGAATATGCAGGCCGCCTCAAAATTGCAAAGCTAAATGTGGACGATCACCGCGAAGCAACTGAAAAATTCAGTATCCGAGGAATTCCCACGCTAATCTTATTTAAAAATGGGGAGCCTGAAGCGACCAAAGTTGGCGCTCTGTCCAAGAGTCAACTCGCCGCATTTCTCGATTCAAACATTTAAAAGACTAGACGAGACCACCGAAAGCGCCTAAGCTTATTGTGTGGATACTCTTCGCAACTCCCTTTGTGTTTCATAAATTACAGTTTGACCAACCCAAATACCGCTCGGGGTCCGCACCCGAGTAATCCAGAGAACTCATGAACCTCACAGAACTTAAAAAAAAATCAATGCCGCAACTCCTTGAAATTGCAGAAAGTATGAACCTCGAAAATCTCGCACGGTCTCGCAAACAGGATGTTATTTTCTCGATCCTTAAAGCGCATGCGAAGAGTGGGGAAGATATTTATGGTGATGGTGTCTTGGAGATATTATCAGACGGTTTCGGATTCCTAAGGTCCGCTGACTCAAGTTATCTCGCAGGCCCTGATGACATCTATGTCTCGCCAAGTCAGATTCGACGGTTCAATCTTCGCAAAGGAGACTCCATTGCTGGCAAAATCCGTCCGCCGAAAGACAGTGAGCGCTACTTTGCATTGTTGAAGGTTGACGAGATCAACTTTGATAAGCCAGAGAATGCGAAAAATAAAATCTTGTTCGAAAACCTAACGCCGCTATTCCCGCAAGAACGTCTCACCATGGAACAAGGCAATGGTTCAACCGAAGATTTAACAGCACGAATCATTGATTTAGTTTGCCCAATTGGCAAAGGCCAACGCGCGTTGATCGTTTCACCACCTAAAGCAGGTAAAACGCTCATGTTGCAAAACATTGCCAACAGTATCGTGCGAAACAATCCAGAGTGTTATTTGATTGTCCTTCTGATCGATGAACGTCCGGAAGAAGTCACCGAAATGCAACGCACGGTCCGCGGCGAAGTAGTCGCGTCGACTTTTGACGAACCACCGGCGCGCCATGTACAAGTTGCTGAGATGGTGATTGAAAAAGCCAAGCGGCTGACCGAACACAAGCGCGACGTGATCATCTTGCTCGATTCCATCACTCGACTTGCACGAGCTTACAATACAGTCCAGCCATCGTCGGGCAAGGTATTGACGGGTGGGGTCGATGCGCACGCACTCGAACGGCCAAAGCGCTTCTTTGGTGCTGCTCGGAATATCGAAGAAGGCGGCAGTTTGTCCATTATTGCAACCGCATTGGTTGATACCGGTTCGAAAATGGATGAAGTGATCTTTGAGGAGTTTAAAGGAACTGGTAACTCAGAACTGAACTTGGAGAGACGAGCCGCTGAGAAGCGTATCTTCCCAGCGATCAATATCCGTAAATCTGGAACGCGCCGTGAGGACTTACTCACCACAGAGGAAGAATTGCAGCGCATGTGGATTTTAAGAAAGCTGCTCGACTCTATGGAAGATCTTCAAGCAATCGAGTTCTTGGTCGATCGCATGAAAACCACGACGACGAACGAAGAATTCTTCCAATCGATGAAGAAGCGCTAAGAAGCGTCTTCGATCAGGCGGCGTCTGAGTTGCTCAAGAGCCGCTGTTCTTCCAGACTCCGCTTCAATACTCAACAAATGCACCAAAGGATGATCAGAATCAAGCTGATTTGCTCGATTGATATGGTGGTTCGCTTCAGCATCAAGACCAGCCGCCATTGCCAATCGCGCTTGCACAATCTCCAATGCAACCGAATCAGTGTGGGCCTTCGCTAAGGAATTGAGGGTTGCCAACCGCGACAAGGCATCGTCATCACCAATCGTCTCAAGGGCCAGCGCCCAGTCCTCACGCCACTCCTTTTTCAACGCTTTCATCAGCGGTTTGAATTCGGATGGACTGCGATCATGTTTGATTGCTTTTGGAATATTCGCCATCAATCGCTCTGCTGATTCCAAATAACGCTCCGATTCATCCAGTTGTTCAAGCCGTCTCGCAGCTTCCGATGCCAGTAACCAATGCAGTGCTGGCAACGATTCAGAGCTCGCATCTTTTTTTAATACCGACAAAGCACGCTCAGGTTCATCGCGACGCAACCATAATGCACCCTCAATGAGCCGCGAATCGGCTTTTCGATGACGCATGCGACCCCAGGCCTTCCACGCATTCTGCGGAAGACGCCCCAAAGCACCGCCCAAACCAAATACAATCCAGAGAATCGCGCTGGCTACCAGAAAAAGAACTATAAATGCCCAGAGTGACATCTCTACTGTGTAGCCACTGTAAGCGAACAGCACGTAGCCTGAATCAGCTTTGACTCGATCTCCAAGGTATAAACCAAGTGCGAGTAGCGCACCCAAACCTGTGATCCAGATCGTGATTCTAACGGCACGACTCACTGTTTAACCTCTGCGCTAGAAATGCGCTCTTGATTTAGTGCATCACGATACACTTTGAGAGCTCGAAGCCCTTCGGCCGCATCCGGAATTTCACGTGTGATTTGTGTGCCTTCCAATGATCCGAGGACTTTGATCACTTTCAGTCCAGCACCTTCCGTTACATCGAAGAAGTGCATCGATAAGCGTTTTGCCTGGGCCAGTCCCGCGTCGAATAATGCTTGATCTTCACGAATCAATGCGAGCTTGATTTGCTCTAGACTCAAGCGGAGAACTTCTCGCGCTCGACCCGCATCTGACGCAGAAACCAATGGTGTGATCGGTTCGTTCACTTCACGAATTCGAATAAACTCAGACAATTCTCCAAGCCATTGTTTCACATCGACCGTCGCTGCCGACTCTTCCTCAGGAGCTAAGCGACGCACAGGTAGCTGCAAATCATCCAATACGGGGTCAAGAGCAAGTAGCTCAGCCTGTATACCCAAAATATCAATAGATTGAACCGTGGATAGTGACTGTAAATCCTGCGCTAAACGCTCTCTCACTGATAACAAACGACCATCTTGTAGTTGGCCCAAAAGCGCTTGTGCTGTGCGCATTAAAGTCACCGCAGTTTCTAGGTTGCGTTCAATTAGCAGTCGTTGATCGGCGAGCTTCAAAAGATATTCAGCTTCAGCCAATACATAGCTACTTCGTGTATCTACCTGCGCTTTTGCAAGCCGTTCAGCAACCATCTCAACACGATCGATCACTGACTGATTGCGGGCGTCGGCACGGTCAATCTCCGATTCCAATCTTTGCATTTGCCGATCAAGATTTTGAGTCGCCGTCTTTAAATTTTCGAGTTGCGAAACCTGTGTGCTCATTGCTTGGACAGAAGCACCTAATGACCCAGTTAATCGCGTGAACGATTGAAACTCTTGCCAACCATACCAAGTTACAAAACCAAGGGTAGCGCACGCGATACCGCTGAAAAGGATAGCAATCCAAGCAGTTGAAACCGTAGCCGCCGGACGTTCTTGAGGCTCAGTAGCCGTATCAAACGACTCTATCTGTGGGTCGGCAACAGCCTCCTCAGCGACCTCGGGTGTTGTCTCTTTAGTCTTTGACACTCGGATCTCCTTGTATCGCCAATCGAACGCCCTCTGGTGTCGGTGATTGGATTTGATGATACCGGCTTCCCGCGGGTAATTGTGCTTTCGCGTCAGCACTTGTCACAAAATGCAGGTAATCCAACACACTCAGATCATGCGTCTCTGCAATTTCCAAAAAAGCGCGCACGAGGCGTGCAGAACCGTGAACGACTCCATCAACTTCATCGATGTATGTATTTTCAAGATCGAAATCAGGAACCAATTCAAATAGCTCCAGATGCGTGACCGGATCCATTAACACGGAATTTAGTTGGTCAAATTGACGCCCAGAACCTTTGGCACTGGCAATTAAAAGTCGACTCTCTAGCAGAATCTCAGAACGCATCAAATGCATCAGTGATTTAGAGCCTGGGCTCGATGCTGTCCTCACTGTATGAAATTCATCCTTGAGTAACTCCGATGTTCCAACACCCACTGCCCAAAGCTGTTGCTTAGCTGGCCACTGTGCCCAACGTGAGGCCACTGCATCGATCAACAATCGAGCCGATTCAGGAGATGTCACAACGACATGATCAAAGCGGTCAAAATCGACAATCGCAGAGTGCAACGAGACATCCAACGGATATGACTGGACACAGGGAAGTGCAATCACCTCAAATCCGCTATCTACGAAGGCAACAGCGACTCGCGGAAACGCAGATGGGAGCCGATTTAACCAAAGTTTCAATTACAAACCCGCTTGAGCGAGAAGCTCTCTCGCACCTTGCGAAACCAGATCCTCTGCAACACGAATACCGAGACTCTCAGCATCATCGAGCTCACCGACACCCTCTGCTTTAAGTAGCATTCCACAATCAGCTGAACCCACCAATGCGCGTAACCATAGCTGTCCGTCACGCTTAATTGCATAGGCCGCAATCGGCACCTGACAACCACCGTTCAAATGACGATTCAACGCACGTTCTGCCCGCCCAGCAGTTTCACCTTCGGCGTCTTGTAGTGTCATAACAATGTCTCGGGTTGCCGAATCATCTTCGCGGATCTCAATTCCAAGAATACCTTGGCCACATGCAGGTAGGATCTCCTCTGGCGCCGTCTCAAATGCGATACGATCACCTAACTCAAGGCGTTTTAGACCAGCCGACGCCAGCACAAGCCCATCAAATTCACCCGAATCGAGTTTCTTCAAGCGTGTCCCCAAATTGCCCCGGATTGGCGATAGTTTCAGATCGGGTCGTAATGCACGAATTTGGGCGATACGCCTCAAACTCGACGTGCCAAGATGTGCACCTTGAGGAATATCAGCAAAACCAGCCCAAGGTTGAGTCTCAGCGCGGTTAACCATAGCATCCGTTGGTGTTTCACGCGCCGTTAAACAAGACAAGGTTAGACCAGCGGGAAGCTCCATAGGTACATCTTTCAAAGAATGGACAGCAAGATCGGCGCGCCCGTCATACAGCGCAGTCTCTAATTCTTTAACGAAGACACCCTTACCTCCAATTTTGGTCAACGACACATCGAGCCGCTCATCACCCTGCGTAGTCATTTCCAAAAGCTCAATTGTCAACTCGGAAAAACTCGCTTGAAGACGATCACGAACGTGATAAGCCTGCCAAAGAGCCAATGGACTCTTCCTCGTTGCGATAGTTAATGTTTTTTGCATGTGTGGTCCTTTGTTACACCAAGTATACTGGATGCTCACAGGAGGAGTCTCTATGAGTCAGGAAACGCCCAAAGCGCTATGGGGCGGCCGTTTTTCGGAATCCACCGATGCGTTCGTCCAAGCATTCACTGCATCCGTCGAATTCGACCAACGTATGGCATACGAGGATATTCAAGGATCGATCGCGCACGCCACAATGCTTGCTGAACAGGGAATCCTGACCGACGAGGAACTTCAGAGGATCATCGAAGGCCTGCGCCAGATCGAAGCTGAAGTTGAATCAGAGCAATTCACTTGGTCCATCGCGCGTGAGGACGTCCACATGAATGTCGAATCACGACTCATCGACTTAATCGGCGATACTGGAAAAAAGCTCCATACCGGCCGTTCTCGGAATGACCAAGTCGCCACCGACATTCGACTTTGGCTGCGAGGAACTATTGATCACGCCCTAGCTGAGCTGTCTCGCCTCCAAACTGGTTTGATCGCATTAGCTGAGCGTGAAGCAGACACCATCATGCCTGGTTTCTCACACCTTCAAGCAGCACAGCCCATTACCTTTGGGCACCACATTCTCGCATGGAATGAAATGCTCGAGCGCGATGCCGGTCGCTTGCTTGATTGCAGACAGCGGATGAACCTGTGTCCGCTCGGTGCAGCAGCACTTGCCGGCACCAGCTATCCCATTAATCGCGAACGCACAGCCGAGCTCCTTGGATTTGATAAACCAACAGAAAACAGTCTTGACTCTGTGTCTGATCGCGACTTCGGTATCGAATTTTTAAGCGCCGCAAGCATCGTCATGATGCACCTGTCACGGTTTTCAGAAGAACTCATCAACTGGAACTCGACCACGTGGCAATTTGTCGACCTACCTGACAAGTTTTGTACTGGTAGTTCGATAATGCCACAGAAAAAAAATCCCGACGTGCCTGAACTTGTCCGAGGCAAATCAGGTCGTATGTTCGGCCACCTCATGAGCTTACTCACTTTGATGAAAGGGCAACCACTCGCCTACAACAAAGACAATCAGGAAGACAAAGTGCCTCTTTACGATGCAGCCGACACTTTACTTGGATCACTGCGTGCCTTTGCCGATATGATGCCGTCATTACTGGTCAATCCAGACATTTTAAAAAAAGCTGCAATCCGTGGGTTTTCAACAGCCACAGATCTCGCTGATTACCTGGTACGCAAGGGCTTACCGTTCCGTGATGCCCATGAAGTCGTAGGACAGGCGGTTGCCCTTGGCGTGCAAACCAAGCGCGATCTCACAGAGATGGATCTTTCAGAACTCCAGGCCTTCAGTGCTCTAATCCATGATGATGTATTTGAAGTGTTGACTGTCGAAGGCTCCGTGAATGCCCGTGACCATATTGGTGGAACAGCGCCCAATCAGGTGAAGGCAGCAGCAGCTCGGGCGAAAGCGCGTTTAGCTGCCCGCTAACGTACAGTGATTGCTTCCAAAATCGCTTGGACTTGAAGCTTTGTAGAACCACGATTCGCTTCAACCCAAGCACTTGCGGCCTGCCCCATTGCATCAGCTTTTACATGTGCCTTGTGAATGGATGCTGAGAGATACTCAGCATCTGTACGAAGCAGAGCACCCGCGGCTTCTAAACCAGCGCTGATCGACTGAAAGTTATGCATGGATGGCCCTGCAACGAGCGGCTTACTCATCAGCGCGGCCTCAATCGGGTTTTGACCGCCCTTTCCGGAAAAACTGCCACCAATCGCTATGATATCAGACTCAGAAAGATACGCTCCCATATCTCCAAAAGTGTCACCGATCAGGATCTGAGCCTCTTCTTGAATCTCACCGGAAACTTGCGATGCATAAAGACCTTGAGCATCAGCCAACGTCTTGATCTCAGATCCTCGAACGGGATGTCGAGGCACAATCAATAACCGTAATTCAGGGTGTTGCCGAGCCCAGGAGACAAAGAGAGCGTCATCATCTGCGTGACTACTCATCAGGCAGACTAAAACATGGCCTCGTTTCCATTTATTGATTTGATTCGCTCGTTCCCGAGGTATTTGAGGAGCAGATTGGTCAAGCTTAATGGATCCAACTTCTGAAATCGCATGGGCCGGCACCCCGAGACTGTGCGCATGATGAGCATCACGCTCAAATTGCATGAGCGCGCATGACACCTGAGACCACATCGGCCGCGATACCCAACTAAACCGCTGATATCCGCGAACTGATTGATCACTCAACCGTCCATTCGCAAGAATCACTGGAACAGCAGTCCGATGGCATGCAGCAACTAAATTGGGCCAAAGTTCGGTCTCAATAACGATCAATGCCCTCGGGCGAAGTTTGGATAACCAGCGAGTCCAAATCTGCGAAAAGTCCCAAGGAAACACATGTCTGGCGAATTCACTCTGAGCCAAGAAATCAAGACCAGAAGGTGTCGTCGCCGTCATGAAGATGTGAAGTGATGCGTCATGTTTGATGATCAATCGCGCAAGCTCTACTCCAACTTTGGCCTCACCAAGACTACACGCATGAATCCAGACACAGCCGTCCATCTGATCGGGTACGTGCGCCCCGAGTCTATGACTAATCATCGGGTCTTGATGTTCTCGACGATACTTCCAAA
The DNA here is from genome assembly GCA_902558075.1 of uncultured Litorivicinus sp. Classification (GTDB taxonomy): domain Bacteria; phylum Pseudomonadota; class Gammaproteobacteria; order Pseudomonadales; family Litorivicinaceae; genus HIMB30. The sequence continues at coordinate 131,733 of CACECO010000002.1, forward strand.
CCACATGCGCAAATAGAAGTGGTGTGCAAAGTAGCAAGAGCAGTGAATACAGATGTCGTCCCATAATTGAAGATGCTAGCATGCCTACATGAAAATCATCGTCGGTGGCGGGATTTCAGGTCTATGGCTGGCAGCTGAACTGAAAGCTCGCAATATTCTATGCTGTGTTATCGAAAAAAACGCTCTTGGCCAGGGTCAAACCCTAGCAAGCCAAGGCATGATTCATGGCGGGACTAAGTATGCACTTGATGGATCATTAACCAAAGCAGCCAGTGAAATTGGTGCTATGCCCGCACGCTGGAAACAGGCTCTGAAAGGCAAAGGAACGGTTGATTTAAGCTACGTTCAACTCGAACGAGAAGATCAGTTGTTATGGTCTGTAGAATCAATTGCTGCGAACCTTTTGGGATTCTTCGCAAGCCAAGCCATGCGATCTCGGATGGAGCGCATTGACCCGCAATTCGAGGAGGCGTTTAATCATCCTAATTTCAAAGGCCACCTCTATCGATTGGCAGAGCCAGTGTTGAAGCTCGATACGTTGGTGTATGCATTTGCAGAGATCTTAGATGGACAGATCTTCCAAACTGAGGTCACCCAGCTTCTTATGCAAAAAAACAAGGTCGTCGGCATCGAAACAACTGCTGGTCAGATCCATGGGGACGTCATTTTGACTGCTGGCGAAGGAACGGAAGCGCTTTTATCCGAGCTTCCTGGAACCTATCCAGCAATGCAACGGCGTCCGCTTGCAATGGTAGTCTGCAAACTTGCGCAACCCATTCCAAAAGTATTCGGTCACCAACTCGGAAGTGGTAGCAAGCCCAAACTAACCGTCTCAACCCATGATTTTGATGGGGCGCAGTATCTGTATTTGGGCGGACAACTTGCTGAAGATGGAGTCACACAAGATGACAACACGGCGTGCTCAAATGCAAAACGCGCTTTATCGGTAGCACTTTCCTGGCTTGAACTGAACGTGGAATCAACGCACGTTTTTCGAGTCAATCGAGCAGAGCCAAGCACACGTGAGGGAAATCGGCCCGATACCGCATTCGTCTATCAATCAAATAACCTGATTGTGGCGTGGCCAACCAAGCTAGCACTTGCACCTGCACTTGCCGACCAAATCCTGCCGCTTCTTAATGGAGATTCAAAACCTGCAACACTTCCCGTTTGGTCAAAAGCGCCAGAAGGACACTACCCATGGGTATGATTCATCGATCACTCGGACAAACAGGGCTCGAGCTCAGTCCAATCGGCTTGGGTACTGTAAAAATTGGCCGGAATACAGATGTGAAATATGCGACTGATTTTGAATTACCGAGCGACCACGAGATCATTCAACTCCTCACCCTTGCCTCAGAGTTAGGCATCAACTGTCTTGATACAGCGCCTGCCTATGGCAGCTCGGAAGCTCGGCTCGGTGAATTACTACCGGAAATCGCCCTCGACTTTCGTATCATCACAAAAGTCGGCGAAACCTACGATCCTGACACAGGAAGTCATTACGACTTTTCAGAGACCGCGATTCTCGCGAGCCTAGAACGAAGTCTTCAACGCTTGAACCGTGACCGTTTAGATGTGGTCTTACTGCATTCTGATGGAAAGGATATCGAACACCTGAATCACGGTGCGCTCCAAACCTTGATCAAAGCGCGAGACCAAGGACTGATTCAGGCAGTCGGATTATCAGGTAAAACAGTGGATGGTGGGCTGCAAGCTCTGGATCAGGGAGCAGATTGCCTGATGATTACACTAAACCCTGAGATTCAAGATGAAAAACCCCTTATCGACGAAGCGCAACGTTTTGGTGCGGGTTTATTGGTCAAGAAAGCCTTTGGAAGCGGCCATCTAACAACATCCATCCCTGAAATTTTTAAAGACTTGTTCGCGCACCCAAACATCACTTCCGCTATTGTTGGCACCATTAATCCTGTGCATCTGCGCAATAACTGTCTTGCACTCCCAACGGAGATTCAACTATGAGCCTAGACGCAATCAAAGCCACCTTTCAGGCAAGCATTGATACCAAGCAAGCCTTAATTAACGATACCAAACGCTTGGAAGAACTGCTTGAAGTCGCAGGCGTCGCTTCATCAACGATTAAAGCAGGCCATAAGATCATGCTCTGCGGTAACGGGGGATCAGCGGCCGACAGCCAACATATCGCGGCAGAGCTGATCGGTCGCTTCGAAAAAGAACGTCAGTCAATGGCCGCGTTTGCGCTCACGACCGATACATCTGCTCTCACAGCCATCAGTAACGATTATGGCTACGATCAAGTGTTCTCAAGACAAATTGAAGGCCTCGGGCAATCCGGTGATTTACTCATTGGCATCTCAACAAGTGGCAATTCAAAGAATGTCGTCAAAGCAATGGAAGTTGCTCGAAGCAAAAGCATTCGCACAGTCGCATTAGTTGGCGACAAGCCAGACGGCGAGGTGCAAGCAATGGCTGATTACGTCTTGGCCGCACCATCGACTAACACGGCACGTATCCAGGAGTGCCACATTTTAATGATGCACACTCTCTGTCAATTGGTTGAGTCGGAATCCGTCTGACGAATTTTCGCAATTAAGTGGCTTGTCGACAAGTTAGACACTTCACCGAGGACTTTGACTTCCCCGCCATAGTCCAATACGTGCGCGTAGCCAACCACTTCCTCGATCGATTTGTAGTCACCGCCCTTCACAAGTACATCGGGTCGAACCAAATCAATTAATGGAATCGGCGTATCATCCGCAAATGCAATCACGGCATCTACAGCACCGAGGCCCGCAAGTACCTTCAGACGCCGTTCGATGGTATTCACGGGACGCTCAGGCCCTTTCAAACGGGCCACTGACGCGTCTGAATTCACAGCAACAATCAATCGATCGCCAAGCGAAGCAGCTTCTTTCAAATACGTGACGTGTCCAGCATGCAAGATATCAAAGCAGCCGTTGGTCATCACGACTTTTTCACCTTGAGCACGGCATCGCGCGGCCCAAGCAGCTGCATCGTCTGCGTGATCGAAAATGTCATGATCAACCGACAAAGCTCTTTCCAGCTCTCCACCACTGACAGTTGCCGTCCCAAGTTTTGACACAACGAGTCCAGCCGCTCGATTTGCCAATTCGGCAGATTCAGTCATGCTCATTCCCGAACCAAGCCCTGCAGCAACAGTCGCGATTACGGTGTCACCAGCGCCTGTGACGTCAGCGACTTCACGAGCTGTCGCCGCAAATTGATGCACAGATCCATCACGCTCAACCAGCGTAATTCCCTGTTCAGAGCGCGTAACCAAGATTGTGTCGATATCCAGTTCATTAATGAGATTCCGGGCTTTTTCAGCCAGCTCCTGATCGTTAGCCCAGGTACCACAAACCGCCTCAAATTCTGCGCGATTCGGCGTCAACAAAGTCGCCCCTCGGTATCTCTCAAAGTTGGCGCCCTTCGGATCGACAACGACGGGAATCTTGAACGCACGTGCTTTTTGAATGAGTAAACTAGGCTCTAGGCTGCCTTTTGCATAGTCACTTAAAACAACTGCCGTGATACCGTCAAGAGACATCGACTGAGCGAGCGACTGTGCATGGGATGCATCAAAGGGTGTCTCAAAATCCAGACGAATCATTTGATGTGCTTGGCTTAAAACCCGCAGTTTTGTAATGGTCCTGTGGTCAACGCGTGTTAACAGTGGTCTCACATTATGGTTTGCCAGCATCTGTTCCAGTAGCTCTGCGTCCAAGTCAAGGCCCACAAGGCCAGCACAAGTCACGTGAGCACCTAGTGACGATAAATTCAAAGCAACGTTTGCAGCCCCGCCTGGACGTGCTTCATCATGAGTGACCCGAACAACTGGAACAGGAGCCTCGGGGGAGATCCGGCCTGCATCGCCATGCCAGTACCGATCAAGCATGACATCTCCAACAACTAAAACTCGCGATGCGGAAAAGATATATGACACAGAAGATCTCTCTAATGATTCGAAGCTTGTTATAGTACCGAGCTTCATCAATGAACCCAACCGGATTACTCATGGGCAACTCTCTCGTTCAGCTGGGACTTGGCTTCATTCGATTCTTAGCCGCACTGCCACCAAGGCTGGGAATGGCTATCGGTCGCCTGATTGGAACGTTGCTGTTCCACACAGCGAAGAATCGGCGTCTTGTCTGTGAACGAAATATTGCTGTCTGCTTCCCAGAGTTGGGACCGTCCCAACAACGTAATCTTGTCAAAGCATGCTTTGAGCAAAATGGAATTGGATTAACGGAGACCGCATGGTCTTGGCATCGACCAATCAATTTTGTCAATGACAAAATTCGTTTATCAGGACAGGAGCTTCTCGAACAGGCAAACACCGAGGGTCGAGGCGTTTTGTTACTGTGTCCACACTACAGTATGCTGGACTTGGTCGCTCCGCTCATGTACGCCGTCGCCGGAAGATTTGTGGTGAGTTATCGCCCCAATGATAATCCGATTTTTGATAAAGCTGTGTGTCGTGGACGCGCACGCTATGCCGAATTGGTCGACGTCCGCGCATTACGCGATATCGCAAAACACTTGAAACAAGGCGACTTGGTTTGGTTTGGGCCCGATCAAGACATGGGGCCAAAAGGCTCTGTCTTCGCTCCGTTTTTTGGCAGGCCTGCCTGTACCGTGACAACACCAGCTAGACTCGCTCGAATGTCTGGCGCAGTCAGCATTTTTCTTGACCTCCACCGCGACGACAATGGTCTCTATCAAGTCTCATTTATCCCGATGCCCAATAATTACCCGGATGAGGATGAAGTCAAAAATGCGCGCGTACTCAATCAACGCATTGAAGACGCCCTGAAAAAGCATCCGTCCCAATACATTTGGATGCACAAACGATTTAAGACAAATCCAGACCTAACGCGGCAGACACTGTATCAATCTGACTAACCCATTCCATCACTTCAGATGCACCGAGATCAGACATTTGTCCTGTCGAGCTCTTTAGAATCTTCGACGTCTCAGAAACGGGCCCCACAAGATCCGGCTTCGTCGGCCCGTACAGCGCGAGAGTGGGAATACTCAATGCATCAGCAACATGCGCAAGACCAGTGTCAACCGAAACCACTGCGCGGGCATTCGAAATCTCAAACGCAACGTCATTCAACGAGGCTTGATTCAAAATCCGTACCGGCAATCCCTCAGTCATTGCTGATACTGCTTCAAATTCAACATCACCACCAACTGGAAGGACAATGTCAGAAAACCGTGGAAGTGCATCCTCGATGACGGCTTTCCATCCATCAATTGTCCAACACTTGGCCTGCCGACTTGTCTGAGTCACGAGCACGAGACAATCTGCGGGCTCGTGTAGTCGACTCAGGTCAATTGACGCGTCTGGCTCCGTCTCTGGAAGGGTGTACCCTAGCGAACGAGCGAAAAGTTCACGTATCCTCGATATGGCGTGTTTTGAGCGAGCCACGCGATGCCTCACATCATAAACACTCGCTGCCAAACGTTCTTTTGCTGACCGACGATCAAATCCATGCTTTAGCCCATCGGTAAAACGGGTAATTAAAAATGCGCTCTTCAGTAACCCTTGAGCATCAATCACGGCATCGTATCGCTGCGCACCGAGGGCTTGTTTGTATGCAGCGAAATCATTCGAGACCAGCAGGCGATACAGCTTTCCTTTCCAGCGTCTTAATGGAATCGCCAAAACATCCCCCACAGACGGATGCCAGTGCGGAATTTCCGCAAAGATTGGCTCACACACCCAATCAAATCGAATGTTGCCAAGTGCTCGTGTTGCGTCCGTGAGTGCTGGTAACGTGTGAACTAAGTCACCCATAGAGGATGTTTTCACGACCAAAACACGCATTAGGCAATCCGCTGAATTTGTTGCGATAACGCGTCGAATACCTCATCAACCGAGAGCTCAGACAAGCATGCCTGATGCTTTAAGGGACACTCTCTTTCGAAGCATGGATGGCAGGGTACAGGATGCGTCAACGTCACTGCCATCTCACTGAGGGGCGGCGTATGCACCGGTGAAGACGGTCCAAACAATGCAACTAATGGACGACCTGTAGCTGCAGCCACATGCATCAAGCCGGAATCATGTGTCACAACGGCTTTTGATGACGCGATGACGTCAACCGCCTCAGGGATCGATGTCAAGCCTGCGAGATTGACGATGCTTTTTCGTTTCGATTTCTCAATTTGGTCGATTAATCGCCGCATATCGTCTGCATCATTAGGCGAGCCCAACAAGACAATCTGGTACCCATCATCAATTAAGCGTGTCACCAGATCGGAAAAATGATCAATGGGCCATTGCTTGGCAGGTCCAAACTCGGCTCCAGGACAAATAGCAACTAGCCGAGAGCAGTCCAGCCCGTGCGCAGTTACCAGACGATCCTGTGAAGCTTGGTCTGTGGTCAAACGCGGAAATAAGGGAGCTTCAGGTAATTGATTGGCTGACAGCGCAAGATTTGCCGGAAAGCCGAGTGCCATATACCTATCAATCATTCGGGGGAATCGAGCCTCGTGCAGAATTCGTAGATCGGTCAGTAACTTGTATCGATACTCACCTCGCCATCCGATTCGGCGAGGAATACCGGCCATCGCTGGAATCAGTGCTGATTTGAAAGAATTAGGAAGAACGAACGAACGATGATAGCGAGAAAAACGAAGCTTTCGAGCGAATGCCCACCGTTCCTTCAACTTTAGCTCACCGTGATCGAATGGAAGCTCAATGACCTGATCAACTTCAGGCATTCTCCGTGCGACCTCCAAGCTCCAACGGGGTGCAAGCATATGAATCGGATCATCTGGCCTCTTTGACTTCAAAAATGAAATCAACCCGTGCGCCATGATCATGTCGCCGACCCAATTCGGGCCAACCACTAAGGTTGGCATCACTCAGTCCTTAACAAGTGTGACCCACTCGCTGAACTTTTCATTCCGGCCGTGGACGACATCGAAATAATCTGACTGTAACGTTTCTGTAATTGGTCCTCGAGACCCAGCACCGATCGGCCGCGAGTCAAGCTCTCGAATCGGGGTTACCTCGGCTGCGGTCCCCGTAAAAAACGCCTCGTCTGCGATCAAGACTTCATCACGCGTGATCCGTTTTTCAACAACATCAAGACCGTGGTCTTGAGCGAGAGCGAGGATGGTTTTACGCGTTATCCCATCCAAACAGCTGGTCAGCTCAGGGGTATAAATCACACCATCACGAACGATAAAGAAATTCTCACCGGATCCCTCAGCAACATAACCTTCTGGATCCAATAACAGTGCCTCATCTGCACCGCCAGTCAGCGCCTCTTGCAATGCAAGCATTGAGTTCATGTAGTTCCCATTCGCTTTTGCTTTTGTCATCGTGATATTTACATGATGGCGCATGTAGCTCGAAGTCCGGACCTTAATCCCACGCTTCAGATTCTCTTCACCCATGTACGAGCCCCACGCCCAAGCAGCTACGATAACGTGAGTCTTGAGTAAATCTGCGCGTAATCCCATTCCTTCGGAGCCATAGAAAACCATTGGTCTCAAATAAGCATGTTCCAAATCGTTTGAGGCAACAGCGGCTCTCTGTGCCGCATCAATTTCCTCCATCGAAAACGGAATATTCATCCCGAGAATTTTTGCGGAATCAAAGAGTCGGCGGGTGTGATCATGCAAACGGAAGATCGCCGCACCCTCAACTGTTTGATAGGCACGAACCCCCTCGAAACACCCTAGGCCGTAATGCAAAGTGTGTGTAAGGACATGTGTCGTGCAATCCCGCCATGGCTTGAGTTCGCCATCAAACCAAATTAATCCATCGCGATCAGCAAAGTTCGGCTGCATTTTTATTTCCAATCAATTCAAGAAGACATCCACTGCGCCCACAGACCTTCAACCAGCTGCCGTTCGTTCTCAACCTCTGCAAATTCAGTACGGCCTTTGCGACCGGCTAAGATTGCCTCATGGTGCAACGTCCGATAGCGGACATAAGCTATTTTCAGCGCATCTGCATCTGCTGTCGAAACACACCCTGCCTTTGAAAGTCCATCGAGCTGTCTGATATTATCCGTATAAGTCGCAAGCTCTGGATGTGTTTCCGCATGTGCTAGAATCTGATATTGCACCATAAATTCGATATCAACGATACCTCCCCGATCGTGCTTTAAATCAAAACCGGCATCACCCGCTTTGCTAACAAGATGCGCAAGCATTTTTTCACGCATTTCAACAACATCTTTTAACAATTCGGTTGGCTCGCGGGCAGTTCGTAAAATCTCGATACGAAGTGTCTCTAGTTTTGTATTCAGGAATCGATCTCCGGCAACAGGCCGCGCTCTGACAAACGCCTGTAACTCCCAGGTCCAAGCAGACTCATCGAGATATTTCTTTAGCGCGTCAAAGCCGACGACCATCAAGCCGGAGCGACCGGATGGTCTGAGTCGCATGTCGATTTCATATAAGCGCCCAAATCGTGTATTCGTCTCGATCAGGGCAATGACACGGCGTACGACGCGATTAACGAAAAGACCACCCTCAATTGCGACATCGCCGTCTGTCATCTGATTGGGATCGATACCATGGACAAACACCAGGTCGAGATCTGAGTCATAGCTCATTTCCAAGCCGCCTAATTTGCCGTACCCAAGAACCGACAAACCGAACCAATTGTCACCTTCACTTGCATGGACCACCGGATGACCATGCTTGTTGGCAACTTCTCGGTAGGCATGATGCAGCACTTCTGAAACCATTGCCTCGGCAATCCAGGTCAATTGATCGGATACGCGCATTAATGGAATTTCACCGCGGATCTCCAATACTGCGACTCGGAATGCTAGACCGCGAGCGAAGTGCACGAGCACTTCGTTCAAGCGTTCAGGGTCACCTGGATCGACTCTTTGCACGCGCATTGATAATTCTTGACCAATTGCCTCACGTGACATCTCGGCGTCAACCGCATCGAGCGTGAGTAACTCATCCAACAAAGCGGGCATCTCGATCAGACGCTCAGTGACCCAGGATGATCGATTCAAAACGTCGAGCATGCGCGCACGTGTTGCTGGATTCTCAGATAACAGTGATAAATACACGCTTCGTCGGATACAGGTCGAGATGAATCGAAGCATCCGTTCTGCCACATCAATCGGATAAGTACTTAATTCAGGTCCTAGTTGATCTAAAAGTGTTGTCAGTCGGGAGCGCGCAATCGGTTCGAGGCGATTGCACACTGGATCTTCGAGGAATGCATCCAAACACTCTTGGACCTCAACTTTGATCGAAGCCTCAGCCATCGCTTGCGACTTCTCGACCCGCATAAATGAGACAAATGCCTCATGAACTCGATCAGTGACCTCTAGACGTTTTTGTTCAAAGCTGTGGGCTGACTCAAAGCCCATCACAGTAGCCAAAGGCCCACAATCGGTTGGTAGTTCCTGTGTTTGCATGTCTTTTTCAGCTTGAATCACATGTTCGACGTGGCGAAGCCACAAATAGTCTTGTTTGAATTGCAAGCCGTCATTCTCACTGATGATGGCCTCTGTCATAAGAGTCGATAAGGCATCGAGAAATCCAGTTACTTGCAAACTCGGGATCTGACCTCCGCGCAACAACTGCATCGCTTGAACAATAAATTCCATTTCACGGATACCACCGCGGCCAACTTTGACATTTTTATCGCGGCCGTGACGACGCACTTCTGACTCAATTTTCGATTTAAGGTCGCGAATTGATTCAAACACACCAAAATCGGGGTATTTCCGATACAAAAATGGCGCGAGCGATCTTAAAAGCTTATGACCCAAGTCCAGATCACCAGCGACAGGTCGAGCTTTGAGAAGCGCAAATCGTTCCCACTCCCGACCATGCACTTCGTAATAGTCCTCACAAGCACCGACTGAGATCGCAAGCTGGCCCGCGGAACCCCAAGGTCTCAGACGTTGATCGACCCGTTCGACAAATCCATCAACAGTCAGTGCATCGAGTGATTTTGCCAATTGTTTGGTCAGATGAGTGAAGTATTCGCCGTGATCCCGTACGCGTGGACCAAATGTTTTGCCGTCTTCTCCGAAGACGCAAAAAATATCGATGTCAGACGATAAGTTCAGCTCCCGTCCACCTAACTTACCCAAACCCAAAATGGTAAACGCTGGATTTGACGGAACACCAAAGGCCTGTTCAAGAACTACTCGATGATGTGCAAGACTGGCATCCAAGGCAGCCTCAGCCATTTGAGTTGTTACTCGGACTGTGTCCTCAAATAAGTCAACGCCATTTAATAATCGATTAATCAGCCCAGCTTGCATCTGATTTCTCAATAAACGAGCCTCACGATCGAATTCGTGTGAGCCGACAGTAACCAGCTGTTGCCAGGAAGCCTGAATTTCAGAGGCCGTTGGCGGGGTTGCGCCAGAGTCTCCCAACCATGCCTGTTCAGGATCATACTTCTCAACCCAATGTTTTAAAACCTGTGAGTACTCAACTGGTTTCATTCATTGACTCCAACGATTGCACGATCATCCAGCGGGCAAGTCCTTTTGGAAGATCCCCACGTTTTAAGCAATCGTAGTAGCGAGCAATTGCCTCGTGATCACCCACTGCTTCCAATGCCCGAATCGCTTCATCTGGGGCGGGGCCAGATAGCGGATCCAACGCACGGCTCAACCAATGAAGCCAATGCTCTTTAGAAACAGGGACAGGGTCGTCCATCGGGTCCGCGTTGCGAATCAATCTATCACCTCGCTCTGCTTTTGAGATAACACCCATAAAGGCGGGTAAGCGCTCAGATACCTCACAGCCAAGTAATATTAATTTTTCGACGTCACCTGAGACCAGTTCAAGCTCCAATTCCGACACTTGAGACTCACGACCGTCAACTTGGACAGCGCCAAGGTCCAGGGACATCATCACATCACAATTGTCTTCTGTGACATGCCAGTCCGTGCGCTCAAAGGCATTCTGAAATACAACGTCAAGTGACCGATCCTGTATAACCGGAACGACTGACACCGGAAGATCCAAACTCTCAAGATAGGCATAATCTAGCGAAGAAGTATTGATTGGAAAATTCCATTCACGCCGTTGCGATAAACCTGCTTCGTCAGGCTCTCTGATCTTTACAGTCATTTCATGAGATCCATTCACATAACGCGTGCGAATCGCGACACCAGCCCGGTGTAGTAACCCTTTATGATCAAAGTAGACGTTTTGTAGCAAATTTGTCCGCCTGGGAATCACTCGGCCCAAAACGCAATACAGTGCATCAGATACCTTCGACGGGTCGCAATCTCGCAATCCCAGTTTAAGCTCAAGTTCAATCGTATCTGGAGTTGATACCCGATTCATCGCACAATTCCCTGTGAGAAGAGGAGTTTAACCATTCAAACACAGCCGTTAGTCGCATGGCTTCGTGAAGCCGGACCTTACATTGAGCAATTCAGGGGCAAAACCTTTGTCGTTTTGCTATCAGATTCCGACCAGACCGAATCCACCATGAGTCGTTTGGTGGAAGATTTAGTCCTGCTCAACGCATTGGGCGTTCACCTTGTTCTAATACAGAGTACACGGCACGCCATCGACTCGTACATTAGTGAGCAAGGATTACGGTGTGCCTATCATGGGCACCGTCGCATCACAGATCAGGCCCTTCTCGAACGCATCGTCGAATTAGTCAGTCAAATCCGACTGACATTCCGCGGTCTGTTTATGCGCGCTCAACACAGAAATCACGGCCAATCTTCATTGGTCTCAGGAAATTTTGTTTCTGCAAAACCCTTGGGTATTCATAAAGGTGTGAATCATCGATTTACAGGATCGATTCGGCGGATTGACACTTCAGGAATACGTCGTCAATTAGAGATCGGCTCAGTTGTTTATCTTGATCATCTCTCTCACTCCCCAGCAGGCGAACTCTATAACCTTGCAAGCGAGGAGGTCGCCGCGGAAACAGCTATCGCCTTGAATGCCGATAAACTGATTCTGATGGGTAACACGCCACACTGTGTTGATGCACACAATAAGCGGATCTCTGAACTAGCGCTTGCACTAGTAGGCACGACACGCGCACATCAAAACGAAGAAATGCAACGCAGACTTGACGCTGCTGAGCTCGCCATCCGTGGGGGAGTGAGACGGTGCCATCTGCTTGGTGCAGGAATCGACGGTGTAATACTGACAGAGCTTATGACAACTGATGGAAACGGCACCCTGATCGCCTCACAGCCTGCGGCACCTGTTCGACAAGCACGCGTTGACGACCTGCCTGGGTTGATTCATTTACTGTCTCCGATGGAAGAACGAGGAGCCTTGGTGCAGAGGTCCCGAGATGTACTGGAGGCAGAGATCGATAACTTCTATGTGATTGAACAAGATGGTCGCATCCTCGCATGTGCGGCACTGTATCCGCTCGATCAACAAAGCGCGGAACTAGCTGCCTTGGCGGTTGACTATGCGATATCCGACCAACAAATCGGCACCAAATTGTTGGAGCATGTTGAAGAACAAGCACGTATGCTCTCACTCAAACATCTTTTTATATTAACAACACAAGCAAGCGACTGGTTCAAAGAGCGCGGCTTTTTGATGTCATCGATTGAAGCTTTACCCAAAAATCGACAGGCTTTATATAATTTTCAGCGGAATTCGCTGATTCTGAAAAAAAAACTATAGGACCCACTATGACCGACAAACGTCGCCTTTATTCGTCCGTTATTGTTGATGGACTAGCACAAACTCCCTCGCGCGCCATGTTACGTGCGGTGGGCTTTGGTGATGACGATTTCAAAAAGCCACAAATCGGTATCGCTAGTACATGGAGCATGGTGACTCCTTGCAATATGCACATCAACGAACTTGCTGATCATGCAGAGGCCGGTGCCAATGCGGCCGGCGCAAAGGCTGTCATCTTCAATACCATCACCGTCAGCGATGGTATCAGCATGGGAACACCCGGCATGCGTTACTCACTTGTCAGCCGCGAAGTGATTTGTGATTCGATCGAAACTGTTGTTGCCGGCCAAGGATTCGATGGTATCGTCACCATTGGTGGTTGTGACAAAAATATGCCTGCTTGCGTGATGGCAATGCTTCGACTGAACCGTCCATCGGTATTTGTTTATGGTGGAACCATTAAGCCTGGCGAGGAGCGTCGAGATATTGTGTCGGTCTTTGAGGCTGTCGGGCAACGCGCAGCTGAGACGATTGACGACTCGCAGTTAATTACCGTGGAAAAAACAGCGATCCCGGGACCTGGCTCTTGCGGTGGAATGTACACAGCAAACACCATGGCAAGCGCAATTGAAGCGCTCGGTTTGTCACTGCCAAACTCATCCGCTCAAGAAGCGGTCTCAAGCGACAAAAAAGAAGATTGTGAAAGAGCGGGCGCGACTGTCATGCGAATGATCGAGATGGATCTCAAACCATCGGATATTGTCACTAGAAAGTCATTTGAAAATGCCATTACCGTCGTCATTGCGCTGGGAGGTTCGACCAATGCAGTTCTTCACATCCTCGGAATGGCACAATGTGCCGGAATCAATGTGACTCTAGACGACTTTACAATAATCGGTGAACGGGTCCCTGTTTTGGCAGACGTTAAGCCGTCCGGTAAATACCTGATGAGTGAGCTTATTGAGATCGGTGGTATTCAGCCACTGATGAAGGTGTTACTCGACCGAGGTTTATTACACGGTGATGTCATGACGTGTACAGGCCGAACAATGGCAGAAAACCTTGCTGATGTGCAACCATACCCTGAATCACAAGACATTGTTCGCGCATTCGAAAACCCGGTAAAAAAAGACAGTCATCTTAGAATTCTATACGGCAATCTAGCGCCCGAAGGCGCGGTTGCCAAGATTTCCGGGAAAGAAGGACTTTCTTTCACAGGGACTGCGCGATGCTTTAATTCAGAAGAAAAGGCGCTTCAAGCCGTCCTCGATGGAAAAATTGATAAAGGCTCGGTCATCGTGATTCGTTATGAAGGCCCGAAAGGCGGACCGGGTATGCGGGAAATGCTCTCCCCAACGAGTGCCATCATGGGCGCCGGCCTTGGCAAAGACGTTGCCTTAATCACTGATGGTCGTTTCTCCGGTGGTTCTCATGGTTTTGTGATTGGCCATGTGACGCCGGAAGCTGCAGTCGGCGGTCCTATTGGACTTCTCGAAGACGGAGATACGATTACGATCGACGCTGAAACAAACGCTCTAATCGTTGATGTTGATGATTCAGAGTTCGCTCGCCGGAAAGCATCATGGACAATGGAAAAGGAAACACCAAACCGCGGCGTTCTTGCAAAGTATGCGCGCTTGGTGTCTTCCGCCAGTCTCGGAGCAGTAACTGACGGCGACTAATTAACGCGAGATCCGGACCCAAACCTCGTAACTGTGGGCCGGTGACGCGTCGTCGCCAGCATGGTCTTCGACTGAAGTCCGCGCAAACTTCTCTTGATCAGGTGCTTCAAAAAATGCGTCCCCATCGGGTGACGCATGTACCTGAGTCACATACATCCGATCGACTTGGTCAATCGCTTCACGGTACAAGGTGGCTCCACCAATAACCACCACCTCATCGGCGCCATCAAGGTCAGCCTGTGCTGTTGCAAGCTTCAATGCATCCGCCAAACTTCCAACAATCCGAACCCCTGGTGCTGACCAATCCGCATTGCGCGTAATCACGACGTTGGTTCGCCCGGGAAGTGGGCGCCCGATCGATTCAAAGGTTTTTCGGCCCATCACAACGGGTTTCCCCATTGTGACTTGCTTGAAGTACTTTAAATCGCTTGGCAGGTTCCATGGAAGTTGGTTATCGACGCCAATGACGCCGTTATCGGCGCGCGCAACGATTAACGCTGTTTGTATCATATGGCCACCGGTGCTTTGATATGAGGATGTGGTTCATATCCGTCAATCACAATATCATCTTCGCGGTAATCCAGAATCGAATCAGGTGTTCGTACCAAAGTCAGTTTAGGTAGCGGCCGAGGTTCACGAGAAAGCTGTTCACGCGCTTGATCGACATGATTCTGATACAAATGTACGTCACCACCGGTCCAAATAAAATCGCCCACATCTAAGCCACATTGATCAGCAACCAGATGTGTCAGTAATGCGTAGCTTGCAATATTAAAAGGTACCCCGAGAAACACATCAGCAGATCGCTGATACAACTGACATGACAGTTGGCAACCAGCGACGTAAAACTGAAAGAGAGTGTGACAAGGAGCGAGCGCCATCCGTCCTGCGCGCACATTGTCTTGCGGCGATTGGCTTTCATCAGGCAATAACGACAGATTCCAGGCGGAGACTAATAGACGTCTGGAGTTTGGCCGGATCTTGATTGATTCAACCACCTCGGTCAGCTGATCAATCGTGCGACCATCGAGAGTTGGCCAAGAACGCCACTGGGCCCCGTATAAGGGGCCTAAATCACCGTCCTCTGTCGCCCACTCATCCCAGATCGACACACCATGATCTCTTAGATACTGCGTGTTCGTATCACCCTGCATGAACCATAGAAGCTCATGTATCACGGACTTCAAATGGACCTTCTTGGTTGTCACTAGGGGAAACCCTGCGTTCAAATCAAATCGCATCTGATGACCAAAACGACTCAAAGTCCCTGTGCCAGTTCGGTCGTCCTTTGCGGTGCCTTCATCCAATAAAAGTTGGAGTAAATCAAGATATGCGCGCACCCGGCGACTCCTTCCGTATGAACAATAACCACACACCGATCGCGATCATGGGAACTGTCAGTAGTTGACCCATCGTCATCCAAGTCAGTGCAATAAATCCAAGATGTGAATCCGGCTCACGGACAAACTCCACCATAAAACGAAATACGCCATAACCCAACAAGAAAAAACCCGTCACTTGGCCGCGTCTCCGCGGCTTGGACGAAAATAACCACAACACCACGAAAAGCAGGACGCCCTCGAGTGCAAACTGATACAGCTGACTCGGGTGACGTGCCAGCCCATCTGCTTTTGAAAAAACCATTGCCCAGGGTAAATCCGTTGGTCGACCCCACAACTCGCCACCGATAAAATTACCGAGCCGACCAAGCCCCAAGCCAATCGGAATGAGAGGAGCTAATGCGTCACCAAGAGCAAGTGGTGCGACCTTATGCTTTTGAGCAAAGATCCAAGTGAGCGCGATCACGCCAACTAATCCACCATGAAAAGCCATACCGCCTTCCCAGATATAGAACAACGACAGCGGGTTATCGAGCAGACGATCTAGCTGATAAAAGACCATATAGCCTACACGGCCACCAACGATCACACCGAGCGCGATCCAGCTCAAAAAATCAGACATCTGTGCTCGATTGATTGGAAAAAATCCACGATCAATCCGATAGATCGCAAGCCCATACCCACCCAAAAAACCGAAAATATACATCAGCCCATACCAATGGATCTGAATAAATCCCAGATCGAGAGCAACTGGATTAATTATCCAATCACTCATCCCACAGACGTCCAAATTAAGCGGGCTGACAATACAGCAAGAAAAGTCGCAAACAGTCGTTGAAGCAGCTTTTGGTCAAGAGAATGGGCAAGCCTAGCCCCTAAGCGAGCGGACACAGTGGATGTTGCAATAATTCCAATCAGTGCGGGCATATACACATAGCCAAATGCCCAATCAGGCCGTTCTGGATGGTCGAGACCAGCCACGATAAATGAAATGGCACCGGCAAATGCTGTCGGAATACCGAATGCTGAAGCTGTCCCAATCGCGTCTCTTACCGGCGCGCCATGGGATGTCATGACCGGTACGGTAAAAGCACCGCCAGCAATACCCATCATTGAACTAATCCACCCCGTCAATGTTCCAGCAAAAGCGAAGACTGGAATCGAAGGCATCCGAATTGTTCCACCCTCGGAATGAACCGGGTTTTTGATAAACAACTGAAAAGACATCACTAACAAAAATGTAGCGAGTATCACAATCAAGATGTGTCCTGGTAACTGATCAGCTGTCCACCCACCGATCACGCCACCAGCGACCAAGAAAGGTCCCATACAAATGACCCACGGCCACATCACTGCGCCTCTTTTGTGATGCGCAACGGTTGAACTCAATCCAGTGAATACAACGCACGCAAGGCTTGTTCCGATGGCCAAATGTGCCAGTACGGCACGATTCATATCAATCAATTCAAAGCCCAAAAGTAAAACGGGCACAAAAATGATCCCACCGCCAATACCAAATAGGCCGGCCAGAATACCTGCAAAAACACCCAAGGGAAGGTATAAAAATATTTCCGTCACGCAATTCCCACTTCGAGTGATTCGCGTAAATTTGGTGGCACCAACAGATTTAAGTGCTTATCGATAAATGCTTGAGCGACAATCCGGAGGACTTGGATGCCAGATTCTCGGGATAATGCCTCCTCAGCGAGCATTCGACATTCCGCAGAACTGAACTCACTTAAGGCACGTTTCACCTGAGCCAACGCGGCAGACGACATGGATAATTCATTAAACCCAAGACCAACCAGTAAGACTGCCGCCAGGGGGTCTCCTGCCATCTCACCGCACAAAGCAACCGGAATTTTCGCATGAACACCCGCCTTAGATGTCATCTCAAGCGCGCGCAAGACGGCTGGATGAAACCCATCAAACATGTCGGCAACGCGAGCATTTGTTCGATCGACAGCCAACAGGTATTGGGTTAAATCGTTTGAACCCACTGAGAGAAAATCAGCCTCTTGAGCCAACTCAGAAGCAATATAAACAGCACTTGGAACTTCAATCATGACACCAACTTGTGGAGCCACAACGGCGTAACCTTCAGCGGTTAATTCTCGAACGACGCGTTGAATGAGCGCCTTTGATGCCCGCAACTCCTCAAGGGTAGTAATCATTGGTAATAAAATACGCAGATTGCCAAATCCTGAATTCGCACGCAGCATTGCGCGAATCTGGGTTAGAAAAATTTCTGGATGATCGAGAGTGACCCGAATACCGCGCCACCCCAAAAACGGGTTTTCCTCTTCGATTGAAAAATAAGGAAGGCTTTTATCACCACCAATATCGAGTGTCCTCATCACGACTGGTGCTGGGGAATAAGTCTCAAGTTCAGCTCGATATTCACTCTCCTGCTCATCCTCTGTTGGGAATCGAGATCGTGCCAGAAAAATAAATTCGGTCCGATAAAGTCCAACACCATCAATCCAGCTTCGCTGTCTCTCTGATAACTCACCAAACGGACCGGCATTAAACATCAGATGAACATGCTGGCCATCTGACGTTGCCGAAATCCCAGATGCAATCTGCTCGAGATCCATTTCAAGAATTGCAGCGTCATCGAGCGCTCTCTGATATTCAGATAGCACATGCTCAGACGGTTCGACAATCACTTCTCCGCGCCAGCCATCGACGATCAAGTGAGCCCCTGAGATGTCACCCAGAGGTAAATCCACAGCCCCCATGACTGCAGGAATCCCTAAACTTCTAGCCAAAATAGCCACGTGCGAATTGGCAGAGCCCTTCACAGAAACTATCGCCTTAAGCGAACGCGTTTGGACTTCCCCAAGCATGACAGGCGTCACATCTTCAGCAACTAAAATGACGTCATCCGGATAATCAAGCGACTCCGATTGCTCGTGCAGTAACTTTGCTAAAATGCGTCGTCCTAGATCCAACAAGTCCGTCGCCCGCTCTTTGAGATATGCATCATCCATTGCCTCAAATCGTGCAACCAGATCCGATACAACGTATTTGAGGGCCGTGGGGGCGGTTTCCCCTGAGCGAATGCGCTGACAGACCTCACCACTTAATGTGTGGTCCTCCAACATCCTTAAATAGGTATCAAACAATACCGTCTCTTTACGCGCTAAATGCTCAGACAATGAATCGCTAATCTGGCGAAGCTCTGCTTTGACCTCACCCAGTGCTGTTTGAAACTCCTCGAATTCGTGCTCAGGGTTATCAGTCTTCGCATCCTTGACCCTCCGTAAATTAGCAGGTGGCTGACGCACAAACGCGGTCCCAGTGGCCACGCCTGAAACGCCAGCAACCCCCTTAAAATGAACATCGATCGGCTGTTCGCCATCAATAGTACTGAGATGCAGTCGGCCAGAAACCTTCGCGTGCGCGATCAGCGCTGAGATCTGTGCTGCGACGGTGACGAGCAGTGCCTCTTCATCATCACTAAATTTCCGCTGTGTTGTTTGCTGTACAACCAACACACCAAGAATTTCACGCTGATGGACAATTGGAACACCTAAAAACGATTGAAAAATCTCCTCACCAGTTTCTTGCAAAAAACGAAACGCCGGATGATTCGGGGCGTCATCAAGATTGACTAATTCACCACGGCTGCCAACTGTACCAACAAGACCCTCTGTCTTCGCAAGGCTCGCACTTCTCACTGACTCTGGCTTCAGGCCGTCTGTTGCCATTAAAAGCCAACGATTTGTGGATTCATCGAGCAAATACACTGAGCACACACCGGTCTGCATTGTCTGCTTAATTCGTGTCACGATAATTGTGAGCGCCTCATCCAAAGTCGCGGCATCGGTCACCGCCTGAACAAGACCTCGAAGAATATCTAGCATGCCATCGGACCGAACCAACGTAACGCGGGTGCAAGCTCCGTCATTGCCCGACGATACACGTCCCGTTTAAACGGAATAACCTGGCCCAGCGGGTACCAATAGCTGACCCATTGATAGGCATCGAATTCGGGATGATCTGTCGCATCAAGATTCGGCTGAATAAGCGCGTCATTAAGTGCCAGCAAATACCAACGTTGCTTTTGCCCGACGCAGGTTTTTTTGCCGCGGGGTCGAATGAGGGACTTTGGTAGCCGATAACGAAGCCAGCCTGCGGTTTGCCCTAACACAAACACCTGATTGCTCGAGATACCTAGCTCTTCATGAAGCTCTCGATACATGGTCTCTTCAGAGGTTTCACCAGCCTTCATGCCACCTTGGGGAAATTGCCATGCATCCTCTCCACGTCGTCTCGCC
>CACECO010000003.1 GCA_902558075.1 uncultured Litorivicinus sp.
GACGACCATGCTACAACCGAAACGAACGAAATTCCGCAAGATGCAAAAAGGCCGCAATCGTGGTCTAGCAGAGCGTGGCTCTAAAGTGAGCTTTGGTGAATTTGCTCTGAAAGCGACCGGCCGCGGTCGCATGACGGCACGTCAGATTGAGGCAGCCCGTCGGACCATTACGCGTCGCGTCAAACGCGGCGGCAAGTTATGGATTCGCGTGTTTCCTGATAAGCCAATTACTCAGAAGCCTCTCGAAGTGCGTCAGGGTAAGGGTAAGGGTTCAGTTGAATACTGGGTGTGTCAGATTCAACCAGGCCGTGTTTTGTATGAAATTGAAGGGGTGTCTGAAGACATTGCGCGTGAGGCATTTACACTCGCGGCTGCAAAACTTCCATTTAAGACCACTTTCGTTAGCCGGACGGTAATGTAATGAAAGCAAGAGAGTTACGGGAAAAAAGCGTCGCTGAATTGCGGGATGAATTGCTGACACTTCGTCGTGAGCAGTTCAATCTGAACATGGCGAAAGCCACAGGTCAGCTTGCACAAACACACCTGCTAGCCCAAGTCCGTCGCGACATCGCGCGTATCAAGACAGTTATCGCGCAGAAGGAGGTAGCGGCATGACCGAAACAGCAAAAATGGTTCGTACCCTGAGTGGAAAGGTTGTCTCGAACAAAGGCCATAAAACCATCAGTGTGTTGGTAGAGCGTTTCGAGAAGCATCCACTATACGGCAAGTACCTGAAGCGCTCCTCGAAGATTGCTGCTCATGATGAGAACAACGATTGTCAGATTGGTGACACAGTTACTATTTCTGAATGTCGTCCGCTTTCGAAATCGAAAGCGTATCGACTCGTTGAGATCACTGAGCGTGCAGTTCAGGTTTAACGGAGGGGAATCATGATTCAAGCAGAAAGTATGCTTGAGGTAGCCGATAACTCAGGTGCACGTCGCGTGATGTGTATTAAGGTACTCGGTGGCTCCAAGCGTCGCTATGCCCGGATCGGCGACATCATAAAAGTCACGGTCAAAGAAGCGATTCCTCGCGGCAAGGTGAAGAAAGGCCAAGTCATGAACGCAGTGGTTGTGCGCACTCGGAGTGGTGTACGTCGCCAAGACGGTTCATTGATCAAGTTTGATGGTAACGCGGCCGTTCTTCTGAATACAAACTTAGCGCCAATTGGTACGCGTATTTTCGGACCAGTGACGCGTGAATTGCGAAGTGAGAGATTTATGAAAATAATCTCACTTGCACCTGAAGTGTTGTAAGGGGCAAATCGATGGCAGCAAAGATTCGTCGCGATGATGAAGTCGTGGTAATCGCGGGAAAAGATAAGGGTCGCCGCGGTAAAGTATTACAAGTGCGCCCTGATAGCCGCGTATTGGTGTCAGGTGTAAACCTGATTAAAAAGCATATGAAGCCAAATCCGATGCTTGGAAAGCAGGGTGGCATCGTCGAGAAGGAAGCGCCGCTTCATATTTCTAACGTTGCTCTATTCAATCCCGAAAATGATCAGGCAGAGCGCGTTGGTTTTCGTGTCAATGTGGATGGCACCAAAGTACGGGTGTTTAAATCTACTGGTAAGGAAGTCGGGGCATAGGCCCCCGCGCCTAGGAGCGAGATATAAGCCATGGCGAGACTACAGCAAGTCTATAAAAAGAAAGTTGTACCCAAACTTTTAAAAGAGTTTGCGTATAAAAACGTGATGCAAGTGCCACGTGTCAAAAAGATCACCCTAAACATGGGTGTTGGTGAGGCGGTTGCGGATAAGAAGCAGATCGAAAACGCGGTTCGCGATATGACGGCGATTGCTGGTCAAAAGCCCGTGGTGACCAAAGCACGTAAATCCATTGCGGGCTTTAAGATCCGTGACGGTTGGCCCATCGGTTGTAAGGTCACTCTGCGTGGTGAGCACATGTGGGAATTTCTGGATCGTCTGATCGCTATTTCGATCCCGCGTATCCGAGATTTTCGCGGTATGAACGGTAGGTCGTTCGACGGTCGTGGTAACTACTCGATGGGTGTGCGTGAGCAGATCATGTTCCCCGAAATTGATTATGACAAAGTGGATGCAATCCGTGGTGTTGACATCACGATTACCACATCTGCTGAAACTGACGAGGAAGGCAAAGCGCTTTTGAAAGCGTTTAACTTCCCATTCCGTAACTGAGGAGCGTTAGGTGGCTAAGAAATCAATGAGAGAGCGTGAGCTAAAGCGTCAAAAGACGGTAGCTCGGTTCGCAGCAAAGCGGGCGGAGTTAAAAGCGACGATCGCAAATCCAAACGCGCCCGATGAAGAAGTGTGGGAAGCGCAGCAGAAACTGCAAAAGATGCCACGTGACGCGTCAGCTGTACGTCTACAGCGTCGTTGTCGTGCGACTGGTCGTCCACACGCGGTCTACCGCAAGTTTGGCCTGTCCCGGATCAAGCTGCGCGAAACAATGATGCGCGGTGAGGTTCCTGGTCTCAAGAAGGCCAGCTGGTAAGGAGTGATTTAGAAGATGAGTATGCAAGATACTTTGGCGGATATGTTCACTCGCATCCGCAACGGGCAAATGGCTGGAAAGACAGTCGTTTCGATGCCTTCTTCAAAGCAGAAGATCGCACTCGCCCGGGTACTCGCTGACGAAGGGTTTTTGGGTGGGTTTCAGGTCAACGGGGCTGGTGTCAAATCAACACTTACCGTCGACCTGCGGTACTACGAAGGACGTCCAGTAATCCGTGAAATTAAACGATCAAGCCGTCCTGGGTTGCGTCGCTATGAAGGTAAAGAGACTCTGCCGAAAGTTCAGGGTGGTCTCGGTGTTGCCATCATCTCGACCTCAAGAGGTTTGATGACTGACCGCGAAGCACGCAAAGCCGGAATCGGTGGCGAAGTGCTCTGCACGGTATTCTAAGGAGTTATCGATGTCTCGTATTGCAAAAGCTCCGATCGAATTGCCATCTGGTGTTGATGTCGACATCGCAGGTCAGGACGTGACGGTGAAAGGAAAGAACGGCACATTGTCGATCTCTGTGAACGATGTAGTTGCCGTCAATCAGACAGAAAATATGCTCACATTTGAGCCACGTGGGGGTGCATCCAATGGTTGGGCGCAGGCTGGTACAGCGCGTGCAATCGTCAACAACATGGTGATAGGTGTTGCTTCAGGTTTTGAGAAGAACTTGACGCTTATCGGTGTTGGTTATCGGGCTCAGGTTCAAGGGTCAGCGATTAACTTGACTCTCGGTTTCTCACATCCAGTGGTGTACAACTTGCCACAGGGTGTGACTGCAGAGACGCCAAGCCAAACTGAAATTGTGCTGAAATCAGCGGATAAGCAATTGCTTGGTCAGGTTGCTGCAGAGATTCGTGCATATCGCCCACCAGAGCCATACAAAGGCAAGGGTGTGCGTTACTCGGATGAGTATGTACGTCGTAAAGAAGCGAAGAAGAAATAAGGAGAGCCGACATAATGGACAAGAAAAAAGCCCGGTTGCGTCGCGCTCGCCGTGCACGCGCGAAAATGCGCGAGTTAAACGCGAACCGTCTGTGCGTGCATCGTACACCACGTCACATTTACGCCCAGATTATCACTGGCGACGGATCAAATGTGATTTGTACGGCATCAACACTCGATAAGGATCTTCGCGAAAAAAGTGGCGGCAATGTCGACGCTGCAGCCGAAGTCGGTAAGCGTATTGCCGAACGTGCGAAGGAAAAAGGAATTAAGGCGGTTGCTTTCGACCGTTCCGGTTTCCGTTATCATGGTCGTGTCAAAGCACTAGCTGAAGCGGCTCGTGTGGGTGGACTTGAGTTTTAAGGGGATCCGATGAATGCAAAAGTAGAAACACAGCAGCAGGGTGATCTGCAGGAAAAGCTGGTTCAGGTGAATCGGGTAGCAAAGGTTGTAAAGGGTGGCCGGATTTTTAGCTTCACAGCACTTACGGTTGTGGGCGATGGTAACGGGAGAGTTGGGTATGGCCGCGGTAAGGCGCGTGAAGTTCCGGCCGCTATCCAAAAAGCGATGGAATCAGCACGTCGCAACATGGTCTCAGTGAAGCTCGATGGCGACACAATTCAATACCCAACCAAAGCGGCCCACGGATCTGCGAAGGTCTATATGCAGCCAGCTTCACAGGGTACTGGCGTTATTGCCGGTGGTGCGATGCGTGCAGTTCTTGAAATCGCTGGTGTCCAGAATGTGTTGGCGAAGTGTTACGGCTCGACGAATCCAGCAAATGTGGTTCGCGCAACGATCAAAGCGTTATCAGAGATGCAATCTCCTGAAGACGTTGCGGCTCGTCGTGGCAAATCTGTCGAAGAAATTCTCGGCTAAGGATTAAAGACATGGCGAACAAGAAAATGTTGAAAGTGACATTGGTGCGTAGCCCAATCCGTCAAAAACCAAAGCACAAGTTGTGTGTCCAGGGTCTTGGCCTGAAGCGTATGCATCAGACTGTCGAAGTTGAAGATACACCGAGCGTCCGTGGGATGATCAATAAGGTCAACTACCTTGTACGCGTAGAGGGAGAAGCATAATGCGTTTGAATGGCTTATCTCCGGCTCGAGGTTCACGCACTGCGAAAAAGCGTGTCGGCCGTGGTATTGGTTCTGGTCTTGGTAAGACTGGTGGTCGTGGTCACAAAGGCTTGAAGTCACGTTCAGGCGGTTCAGTGAAGCTTGGTTTTGAAGGTGGTCAGATGCCTTTGCAGCGCCGTCTGCCAAAATTTGGTTTCACATCCAGAAAGAGCCTGACTCGGGATGAAATCCGTTTGGCTGAGCTGAACAAGATTCAAGGCGATGAGGTCACAATGGAAGCATTGCGTCAGGCGCGGCTGATCGGCGAGAACATCAAGGATGTGAAAATTATCTTCGCCGGGGAAATTACGCGCGCCATGACGATTAAGGGTTTGAAGATCACTAAGGGTGCCCAGGTTGCAGTCGAGGCAGCTGGCGGCAAGGTCGAAGCTTAAGTATGGCCACTCCAAGTGCTTCAGGAGGTGGACTGACCGAGCTATGGGCTCGGCTCCGCTTCGTTGTCATTGCGGTTATTGTATACCGGATCGGTGCTCATATCCCGGTTCCGGGAATTAATCCGGATCGACTGGCCGATTTGTTTGAACAGTCGCAAGGCACGATTCTGAGCCTGTTCAACATGTTTTCTGGTGGCGCACTCGAGCGGATGTCGATCCTCGCACTGGGAATCATGCCCTACATTTCGGCTTCGATTGTGATGCAACTACTGACCGCGGTCGTCCCCTCGCTTGAAGCACTAAAAAAAGAGGGCGAGGCCGGGCGTCGAAAGATCACCCAGTATACTCGTTATGGAACGGTATTTCTTGCAACGATCCAGTCGATTGGTGTTGCGATGGGCCTTGCCGGTCAAGGCATCGCCTTTACGAACGATTTTCATTTCCATTTCGTGGCTGTTATGACCTTCGTTTCTGGATCAGTCTTTTTGATGTGGCTTGGCGAACAAGTGACTGAGAAAGGTATTGGTAACGGAATTAGCTTGTTGATCTTTGCCGGTATTGTTGCTGGTCTGCCGGGAGCGATTGGCCAATCGGCTGAAGCGGCTCGCCAGGGTGATTTGAACATTCTCGGTCTGTTAGCAATTGCAATTATAGCAGTTGGAGTTGTTGCGTTTGTTGTCTTTATGGAGCGTGCGCAACGCCGTATTACAGTGAATTACGCTCGTCGCCAGCAAGGGAATAAAGTTTTTGCGGCTCAGCAGTCGCATTTACCATTGAAAATTAACATGGCTGGCGTGATCCCACCGATCTTCGCGTCGAGCTTGTTGTTGTTTCCAGCGTCGATTGGGCAGTGGTTTGGTCAAGGCGAAGGGATGGAATGGTTGCAAGATTTAAGTCTGGCTTTGGGTCCTGGGCAACCGCTGTATTATCTGCTGTTTACAGTGGGTATTGTGTTCTTCTGTTACTTCTACACTGCGTTGGTATTTAACCCACGCGATGTGGCAGATAATTTGAAAAAGTCTGGTGCATTCATTCCAGGGATTCGCCCGGGTGAGCAGTCAGCCAACTATATTGACAAAGTGATGAGTCGATTGACGTTTTGGGGCGCGGCTTATATTGCAGCAGTGTCGCTATTGCCACAAAGTTTGGTCGTCAGTTTCAACGCGCCATTTTATTTTGGCGGCACATCGCTGTTGATCGTCGTTGTTGTTGTTATGGATTTTATGTCGCAAGTGCAGTCGCACCTCATGAGCCGGCAATATGAGTCTTTGATGAAAAAATCGAATCTGAAAGGATATGGCTCGGGCGGGTTACTCCGTTAGACGGGCATTGGGGGTTTTGAAATGAAAGTACGTGCATCAGTAAAAAAGATGTGCCGGAATTGTCGAATTATTCGTCGTAACGGCGTAGTCCGTGTGATTTGTACGGATCCTCGGCACAAGCAGCGCCAAGGTTAATGTAAGAAAGGGGTTGAGATTTTCCATTTAAATCAATAAAATCTCGCGCCTTGAAATCTAGGAGAGTCGGTCCGACCGGTTCATGAATTTGGAGAGTTAAGAATGGCACGTATTGCCGGCGTCAATATCCCAGACAACAAGCACACAGTGATTTCACTGCAGTATGTTTTCGGGATTGGTCAAACTCGCGCTCAAGCGATCTGTAAAGCAACGGGGATCGCAGAGTCAGCCAGAGTCTCTTCGTTATCCGAAGACCAATTGGAAATGCTCCGTACAGAGGTTGGAAAATTTGACGTAGAAGGTGACCTTCGTCGTGAAGTGTCAATGAATATCAAGCGCCTGATGGATCTCGGTTGTTTCCGTGGTATCCGTCATCGTCGCAGTCTGCCAGTTCGTGGACAGCGTACCAAGACAAACGCGCGGACCCGCAAGGGTCCACGTAAGCCGATTCGTAAGTAAGGAATTCTGATGGCGACACAGCGTAACGCATCGCGTAAGAAGGTCAAAAAGCAGGTTGCTGAGGGCGTTGTTCATATTCACGCTTCGTTCAACAACACGATTATTACGATTACTGATCGTCAAGGTAACGCGCTGTCATGGGCGACAGCTGGTGGATCTGGTTTCCGGGGTTCACGTAAATCAACACCATTTGCCGCGCAGGTTGCCAGCGAACGAGCTGCAACGGCTGCTCAGGAATTTGGTCTGAAATCGGTGGATGTCATGGTTAAGGGCCCAGGACCTGGTCGCGAGAGTGCAGTTCGCGCTCTCAATGCAGTGGGCCTTAAAGTTACCAATATCACAGACGTCACGCCGATCCCTCATAACGGTTGTCGTCCGCCAAAAAAGCGTCGCGTCTAAGGAGAGTTAGAGCAATGGCACGTTACATCGGACCAACTTGTAAGTTAGCGCGTCGCGAAGGAACTGATTTGTTCTTGAAGAGTGGCGTCCGTTCAATGGACTCAAAGTGCAACCTGGAAACCAAACCAGGGATGCACGGTGCAGCACGTGGTCGCTTGTCGGACTATGGTCTGCAGTTACGCGAAAAGCAGAAAGTGCGTAGGATCTATGGTGTGCTTGAGAAGCAGTTCCGTAACTATTATAAAGAAGCGTCGCGTTTGCGTGGTTCAACAGGCGAAAACCTGCTCAAGCTTCTCGAATGCCGTTTAGACAACGTTGTTTACCGGATGGGCTTTGGCTCAACACGCGCGGAAGCGCGTCAGATAGTCAGCCATCGATCAATTATGGTGAATGGCAAAGTATTGAATATCCCTTCTTATCAGGTGAGGCCGGGTGATCTGATCAGCGTTCGCGAAAAAGCGAAGGGTCAGTTGCGTGTTCGCGCTGCACTTGAACTCGCTGGTCAGCGTGCAGACGTTCCTTGGGTTGATGTTGATTCATCGAAGATGGAAGGAACATTCAAGACGTTTCCAGAGCGTCAAGACCTGTCGCAGGACATCAACGAAAATCTGATTGTTGAGTTGTACTCGAAGTAAACCAAATTATTAGGAGACGGTATGTCGTCATTGGAACTGCTGACACCGCGTCAGATTCAGGTCCAGGAGGTAGCTCCCGGACGCTCAAAAATTATTCTTGAGCCTCTTGAGCGCGGCTATGGCCACACCTTGGGTAATGCACTCCGCCGCATCTTGCTGTCGTCAATGCCAGGATGCGCGATTATCGAGGCAAAAATCGACGGTGTTGCCCACGAGTACTCAGAAATCGAAGGCATTAAGGAAGATGTCATCGAGATTCTTTTGAATCTTAAAAAGGTTGCAGTCGCCCTGGAGGGCCGCGATGGTGCGGCAACAATACGCCTGAATCACTCGGGTGAAGGTGTTGTCACCGCTGGCGACTTCGAATTGCCACAGAACGTTGAAATAGCGAACCCGGAACAGCATATCGCAACAGTGTCAGAGCGAGGCTCCTTGCAGATTGAAGCGATTGTGGCACGTGGTTTAGGCTACGAACCGGCAAGCGAGCGTGATGAAGACGAGGAGACCCGTACGATCGGCTCGTTGCGTTTGGATGCAACATACAGCTCAGTTCGTCGCGTCTCGTATGTTGTTGAAAGCGCTCGAGTTGAACAGCGTACTGACCTTGATAAATTAGTGATCGATCTTGAAACGGATGGGACGTTGGATGCTGAGGAGGCAATCCGTCGTGCTGCGACTTTGTTGCAGCAACAACTTTCTGTTTTCGTTGAATTCGAAGGCCTTCAGGCTACTCCTGAAGACGAGCAGAAGGACGAGATTGATCCGATCTTGTTGCGTCCAGTGGACGATCTCGAGTTGACTGTTCGCTCCGCGAACTGCTTAAAAGCGGAAAACATTTATTACATTGGCGATCTTGTTCAGCGGACTGAAGTTGAGTTATTGAAAACCCCGAACCTCGGCAAAAAATCATTAACAGAGATCAAAGATGTGTTGGCCTCGCGCGGTTTGTCGCTGGGCTCGCGTCTAGAGAATTGGCCACCAGCAGGATTTGCGCGCGAAGAAAGCGCCTAAGTTAGATCGACCCGTCGTGAGACGGTGACTTTGAGAAGCGAGAATAGACCATGCGTCATTTGAAAAGCGGAAGAAAACTGAATCGTACAAGCAGCCATCGGAAGGCGATGTTCTCGAACATGACTGCTTCGTTGATTGAGCATGAGGTCATCAAGACGACACTACCAAAAGCGAAAGAACTCCGTCGGGTTGCAGAGCCTTTGATTACTTTGGCAAAGAACGATTCAGTGGCAAATCGTCGTCTAGCATTTAGCCGATTACGTAACGATTCAGCGGTCGGTAAGTTGTTCGCTGAGCTTGGGCCTCGTTATCAGGAACGTCCTGGCGGATACATGCGTATTTTGAAGTGCGGTTTTCGTGCCGGTGACGCAGCCCCAATGGCGATTGTCGAGCTTGTCGATCGTCCAGAAATTTCCTAACGCTCAGCGATCTCAGACTCGAGCGTCGGCGTTACTCGCTGTGCGTCTCAATGCATAGAAAGAGCGATTAGGCGCTCTTTCTTCGTTCAAGGAGAGGTTTGAGGAATCGGCCTGTATGCGAGTTTGGTGATTGAGCCACTGCCTCAGGGGTCCCTTCAGCAATAATTTGCCCACCGCCAGAGCCACCCTCAGGGCCTAAATCAATAATCCAATCTGCGGTTTTGATGACGTCAAGGTTGTGCTCAATCACGACTACCGTATTGCCATGATCACGAAGGCGGTGTAACACAGCGAGTAGTTGCTTGATATCTTCAAAATGAAGTCCCGTTGTCGGCTCATCGAGGATATAGAGTGTTCTACCAGTATCACGCTTTGAAAGTTCGCGAGCTAATTTAACACGCTGGGCTTCGCCACCTGATAATGTGGTCGCTGATTGTCCGAGCTTAAGGTATGACAGTCCAACATCGACTAGCGTTTGTAATTTCCGAGCGAGCGTCGGAATGGCGTCAAAAAACTCCCGGGCATCCTCAACTGTCATTTCGAGAATGTCGTGGATTGATTTGCCCTTATAGAGAATATCTAGGGTCTCCCGGTTATACCGAAGACCTTTACAGGTATCACACGGAACATAAATATCTGGGAGAAAGTGCATCTCGACTTTGATAAGTCCATCGCCTTGGCAAGTTTCACAGCGGCCACCTTTCACGTTAAACGAAAAACGGCCCGGACTGTAACCCCGTGAGCGTGCTTCCTGGGTTTCAGCAAAGATTTCACGAATTGGCGTAAATAGTCCCGTATAAGTTGCAGGGTTCGACCGTGGTGTTCGTCCAATTGGACTTTGATCGATATCGACGACTTTGTCGAGTTCATGAATCCCATGGCAATGTTCAAATGGAGCCGACTTCAACGTATTGGCTTTGTTCAACACCTTTGCGGTATGTGGGTAAAGGGTGCGATTGATTAGTGTCGATTTTCCAGAGCCAGAGACTCCTGTGACGCAGGTTAATAGGCTTAACGGAAGATTTAATGTGACACGCTGTAGATTATTTCCCGTACATTCTTCAATCGTCAGATGATGAATTCCTTTTGTATGACGTTTTGCTGGTATCGCAATTTCCTTACGGCCAGAAAGATACTGCCCCGTTACTGACTGCTGATTTTTGATCACCTCTTGAGGTGTTCCGGCAGCAACGATCTCTCCGCCATGGACCCCTGCGCCAGGACCAATATCAACTAGGTAGTCAGCGCTTCGCATTGCGTCTTCATCATGTTCAACCACAATGACTGTGTTGCCCAGATCTCTCAGATGAAAAAGTGTGTTCAGCAGACGCTCATTGTCTCGTTGATGGAGTCCAATCGATGGCTCGTCAAGGATGTACATGACTCCAACCAGTCCAGCACCAATTTGACTGGCTAACCGAATACGTTGTGCTTCTCCACCGGATAGTGTCTCAGCACTCCTATCCAGTGATAAATAATCAAGCCCGACATTGACCAAAAAGCCAAGGCGAGCCTGGATCTCTTTAAGAATCTTGTCTGCAATTTCTTGACGTCTTCCCGGAAGATTCAGGGAGTTAAAAAATGTATAGCACTCACCGATGGGTAGTTTGACCAGTTCTGGTAGTCGAGTTTGATCAATAAAAACGTTGCGCGCCGCAATATTGAGGCGAGAGCCCCCACAATCAGGGCAGGGGGCATGTGTCATGAGTTTTGCGAGCTCGTCGCGTTGCGATTGACTGTCTGTTTCTTTGTAACGACGCTCGAGATTACGAATCACACCCTCAAATGGGTGATTCTTAGTCACCTCACGGCCACGGTCCGATACGTAGCTGAAATCAATTGATTCAGAATCGGAACCGTAAAGTACTTTGTGTTGGTGATATTCAGATAGATCTTGCCATTCGGTGTCGACGTCAAATCCATAGTGTCGCGCGATGCACTTTAGCAAGTGGTAGTAGTACATGCTCCGTCGGTCCCATCCTTTGATAGCGCCTGACGACAATGAGAGTTCAGAATCGACAATCAATCGATCAGGATCAAAATATTGGTGCACGCCTAAACCATCGCAGGTTTGACAGGCTCCGAATGGACTGTTGAATGAAAAGACCCGTGGTTCAAGCTCGGGTATCGAGTATCCACAGAGTGAGCACGCAAACTTTGACGAAAACATCAAAGGCTCAAAAGCGTCGTCCATTGACCGGATGATTATCTGTCCGTCGGACAACGTCAGACCTGTTTCGATGGATTCGGCTAAACGAAGGCGTTGCGTATCGTTTACTTTTAACCGATCAACAACGGCATCGATCGAGTGTTTCTTCTTCTTATCTAGTGCGGGAACTTCATCTAAATCCACGACTAGGCCGTCCACACGAACGCGAATAAAACCTTGAGATTTGAGCTCCTGGAAAATGTGAAGATGCTCTCCTTTACGGTCACTAATCATTGGTGCAAGCACTAAAATTTTTGAATCTTCGGGAAGAGCGAGTACCTGATCAACCATTTGGCTGACCGTTTGTGCCTCAAGGCTTAAATCATGATCTGGACAACGAGGCTCACCGGCTCTCGCGTAAAGCAGTCTTAGATAATCGTAGATTTCAGTGATCGTACCGACTGTCGAACGAGGGTTATGGCTCGTTGATTTCTGTTCAATTGAAATTGCTGGGGAGAGGCCCTCGATATGGTCAACGTCAGGCTTTTCCATCATCGATAAAAACTGTCTTGCATACGCAGACAGTGATTCGACATAGCGTCGTTGGCCTTCAGCATAGAGTGTGTCAAAGGCAAGCGAAGACTTACCTGATCCAGACAGACCGGTAATCACAATCAGTTGGTCGCGCGGGAGATCCAGATGAATATTCTTCAGGTTGTGGGTTCGCGCCCCACGAATTTGTATCGAGTCCACAGCGGTCCGTCTTATATTTGTGACAAAAAGGCCAGTGTATCTTTTGATAGGGGTTTAATGTATCGATTCAATGCGAAAAATTGGAACTCTCGCATACATAGCTTCGATGGTCGCTGACAGATACACGTCCGTGCTACATTATAGTTTGTAGTGGTACTTTTCACATAGGAAGAATTCATGGCTCGTTCGGTAAACAAAGCCACATTGATTGGAAATCTCGGTAACGATCCGGAAATGAAGGCACTGCCGTCGGGCAGTCAGGTTGCGAACTTGAGCATCGCAACGACCGACTCTTGGCGCGATCGTAATAGTGGTGAAATGCAAGAACGTACCGAGTGGCATCGAGTTGTTTGTTTTGACCGCTTGGCTGAGATTTGTGGGCAGTATCTGCGTAAAGGATCACGTATTTACATTGAGGGCAGTCTGCGAACTCGTTCGTGGGAGCAGGATGGTCAAAAGCGCTACGCAACAGAAATTGTTGGTCGTGAGATGATGATGTTAGATGGTCGAGGTGAGACTGATATGGGCGCACAGGCTCCGATCCAGTCGCACTCTCAAAGTGCCCTATCCCCTCAGCAACAGGCTGCTCAGCAACCTGTGAGTCAGCCGATGCCTGATCCAAATATCGATGACGAAATCCCGTTCTAAGGTTACGAGCTTCGACGATGAGTCTGATCATCGCTTTCCTAGGGCTCGCGTTTTAGTTGTTGGCGGGGATACCAGTCTGGCCGCAGCATTCTTAGAGACTGATGCAAGCGGAGGACAGCAACGAATTGTTCTACCTACCTCAATGAACTTAGCTGATGACCGAGAGATTTTTGAAGCGATTCGTATGCGTCGACCTGATTTCGTCATTAATTGTATGGTCGAGCCAGGTGTCGATCGTGCGGAAAACGATCCGACAGAATGCCGACAAATTAACCATGATTTACCTGTCAGTTTAGCGATTGCCTGTCGTGAGTTTGATGCAACGCTGATTCAACTGTCGACCGATTATATTTTTGACGGTCAAAAAGACATTGCCTATTTTGAGAACGATGCCCCCAATCCGCTGAATTTATTTGGTCAAACACGTCTCGAGGCAGAGCGTGATATCGAGAATCTGCTGGACCAGCACATCATTCTGCGTGTGTCTCATCTATTTGCTCCAGGTGGTAATAGTTTTGTTACAAATCTTTTGGACCGCGCACGGATTGAGTCAGAGTTACCAATGATTCAAGATGAACGTGGTTGCCCGACGTCCATTTATGATATCAGCCGAGTTATCAGCGCTGTGATTGATCAATTACATGCGGGTGCAGGTGCCTACGGTGTCTATCATGTCGGGTGCCAAGGTGATGCGTCCTGGATGGAGCTCGGTGAATGTGCCATTGCACAAGCGCGTCAGTTTGAAGACTTGGCCGTTGAGGAAATTGTTGGAATATCGGGACAATCTATTAATGGCCGTGCGGAGCGGCCTCGCCGATTGGTATTGTCGACACGAAAGCTTCTGTATACCTTCGGCATAAAACCCAGACCATGGAGGCAAGAGTTGGCGGAAACAATTGAACGCCACTATGCATGAGAAGGAGCGAAATATGCGGCGGTTTGATTCAAGTTCTGTGGTCCGTCAGCGAATGCTGCGGCTGAAAAAGCGAAAAACTGTCTTGCGACGCCAACAGAGCTTACGCGAAAAAATGCTACAAGCTAAGCATGCGCTTGAGGATCAGTCAGTTGATATCCAGGAACCATCTGTTGGAATTGAGTCAGCCACAGGGCAAGATCGGTAGATTGCGTTCGCCATTCACCAGAGAAACGAAAATCGAGATAGCCAAGTGTGACAGCCAAGCCCACTTGATCAATCGTCGGTGTGGTGATGACCTCGGTGAGATTGTCCGTAAACCACTCAAGGCCACTAAGTACCTTTTGATTTTGGTGGGTTAGCCAGTCTGTATTGATTTGTGATTCTGCTCGAAACCGACGCTCGTAAACCATCAAAAGAGCTGCTTCAGCGATTCCATCGGCTAATGCTGCTCGGCTTAATAACTCAACACATCGGTCTTCTGGCAAGAGCTCAAGGCGTTCTGATTGTTTGATCAAGTGTTCACAGATCACTTTGGAATCAACAATAAGCTGTCCAGAATCGAGTTCTAGAGCCGGTATCTTTTTAAGTGGGTTTGGATTCAGCACTACGCTTTGAGGATCATGTCCATCAACATTCACCACCTCGATCTGATCAAATAGCCCTGTCAGATGGGCTGTGATTTTGACTTTTCGACCAAAGGGAGAGGGCGCTGATGAATACAATTTCATCAAACGAATTTCTGGAACGTCATGCAAGCATTCGTTCCGCCAAATCCAAATGAGTTCGATAAGATGGTATTGATCGGTTGATCGACGCGATGAAGTGCAATTGGCATTCCGTCAGCGCCCGGATCAAGCATTTCTATATTGGCTGATGCGGCGATGAAATCATTTTGCATCATTAAGATTGAATAGATGGCCTCTTGAACTCCGGCCGCCCCGAGTGAGTGACCGGATAGTGATTTGGTTGATCCAATGATCGGCGCGCTTTGACCAAATACAGTTTTAATCGCGTTGAGCTCCACGATATCGCCAGCAGGTGTGGATGTGCCGTGAGCATTGATGTAGTCGATAGGGCCTTCAACGCCTTCAGTCGCGAGTTGCATGCAGCGAACAGCGCCTTCTCCCGATGGAGCGACCATGTCTGCGCCATCACTTGTTGCGCCATAGCCCACGATTTCAGCATAAATTTTTGCGCCCCGTGCTTTCGCATGTTCGTATTCCTCGAGGACCAGTGCGCCACCACCTCCGGCGATCACAAAGCCATCGCGATTTGCATCATATGCACGTGATGCTTTGTCAGGTGTTTCGTTGTATTTCGAGGAAAGAGCACCCATTGCGTCGAATAGACATGACAGGGTCCAATCTTCTTCCTCACCACCACCCGCGAAAACAATATCTTGTTTTCCAAGCTGGATTTGCTCCACGGCACTGCCCATGCAATGCAAGCTCGTCGAGCACGCAGATGACATCGAGTAATTAATCCCTTTGATTTGAAATGCGGTCGCCAGATTTGCTGAAACTGTTGAGCCCATTGTTTGCGTCACTCGGTATGGACCGACTCGCTTGACGCCACGTTCCCGAAGGATATCTGCGGCTTCAACTTGGCTTTGTGATGATGCGCCGCCAGAACCCATGATCAGACCTGTTCGGGGATTGCTCACATCGGATGCTTCGAGACCGGCATCATTGATTGCTTGCTGCAATGACAGATAAGCATATGCAGCGGCGTTACCCATAAATCGAAGCAGTTTACGATCGATTTGTTCAGAGAGATCAAGATCGATTGATCCTGAAACCTGACTACGCATGCCTAATTCAGCGTACGTCGGGTTTGATGATATCCCCGAACGTCCTTGCCTTAGGCTTTTGGTGACCGATGCTGCATCTAGACCTAGGCAAGATGTAATACCCAGACCGGTGATGACTACTCTACGCATTCCGACTCCTTTAGTGTCGTGCGTTTGATTAAAACCCGTCGGTCGACATAAATAAACCGACCTTCAGGTCAGTGGCGTGATAGATCGCGCGATCATCGACGCGGACGACCCCGTCCCCTAATCCCATCACTAATGATCGGGCAATGACACGTTTCATGTCGATTTCGTATGTTACTTTTGTGGATGTGGGCAAAATCTGTCCGGTAAATTTAACTTCGCCGACACCAAGTGCGCGTCCTTTTCCAGGATGTCCGCTCCATCCTAAGAAAAATCCGACCAGTTGCCACATCGCATCAAGACCGAGACATCCAGGCATAACTGGGTCACCAGGGAAATGACAGCTAAAAAACCAAAGACTCGGATCGATATCGAGTTCAGCAAGCATATGCCCTTTACCAAATTGGCCGCCGTATTCGGTGATTGTGAGTATGCGATCCATCATTAGCATATCAGGCGCTGGTAATTTGGCATTGCCCTCGCCAAATAATTCACCTTGGGCGCAGGCTAATAGTTCATCTCGGTTGTACTGGGTTTGCATTAATCCTCGTAGCCTCGCCGGCGGTATTTACTCTCATTCCGAGTGTACCAGAAACAACGCCTGAGTCTGAATGAAGTGCATATTTTGCATGGACTAGACCGACCTACGTCTTAATGAGCATACGTTTTTCAGGTACTTCTGGTAGGCTTCAGAGCCATCTCAGAAATAAAGGATGATGCGATGACGGTGATTCGTCAGGATGATTTGATCGAGAGTGTCGCAGATGCACTGCAGTTTATTTCCTATTACCACCCAGTGGATTTTATTCAGGCAGTGAATCTCGCGTACGAGCATGAAGAGTCACCGGCAGCGAGAGATGCGCTGGCGCAAATCCTGATTAATTCAAGGATGTCTGCGACCGGCCGTCGTCCGCTTTGTCAGGATACTGGGATCGTGACGGTGTTCGTTAAAATTGGGATGGATGTGTCTTGGAAAGGTTCTACCATGTCGGTTTCTAAAATGATCAATGAGGGGGTGCGTCGGGCATATACGCACCCCGACAATGTGCTACGGGCTTCGATTCTCGAGGATCCAGATGGTGCTCGGAAGAACTCCGAAGATAATACGCCAGCTGTCATTCACTATGAAATTGTCGAGGGTGACACTGTCGATGTTCAGGTTGCAGCCAAGGGTGGTGGTTCTGAGAACAAATCGAAGATGGTGATGTTAAATCCGTCGGACTCTATAGTGGATTGGGTTGTTAAAACAGTACCGATAATGGGTGCAGGCTGGTGCCCGCCAGGGATACTCGGTATTGGGATCGGCGGTACTGCTGAAAAAGCGGCTGTGATGGCTAAAGAATCGTTAATGGATCCAATCAATATTCACGAATTGAAAGATCGAGGTCCTCAAACACGGGCTGAAGAGTTGAGACTCGAGATTTTTGATGCAGTTAATAATTTGGGAATTGGCGCTCAAGGACTTGGCGGCTTAACGACCGTGTTAGACGTCAAGGTAAAAGACTATCCAACGCATGCAGCTTCAAAACCTGTCGCGATGATTCCAAATTGTGCAGCGACACGTCATGCACATTTTGTTCTGGATGGGTCAGGCCCAGCACTCCAAAAGGCTCCATCGTTGTCTGATTGGCCAGCGATTACCTGGGATGTCGGCCCAAGTGCTCGGCGGGTAAATCTGGATACGTTGACGCATGACGAGGTGAGGTCATGGCAACCAGGGGAAACTTTATTATTGAATGGTGTCATGTTGACCGGTCGTGATGCTGCGCATAAGCGAATTGTGGATATGTTAAATCAAGGTGAGGAATTACCTGTCAATCTCAAGGGAAAAGTTATCTACTATGTCGGACCTGTAGATCCCGTTCGAGATGAAATCGTTGGACCGGCAGGCCCTACAACATCGACACGCATGGATAAGTTTACGGATCAAGTGCTTGAGCAAACCGGTCTGTTTGCCATGGTTGGTAAAGCTGAGCGTGGTCCTAGTGCGATCGAAGCAATTAAAAGGCACCAAGCGGCTTATTTGATGGCTGTCGGGGGTGCTGCATATCTGGTTGCTCAAGCAATCAAGTCGTCACGGATCATTGCCTTTGATGATCTTGGAATGGAAGCGATCCATGAGTTTGTCGTTGAGGACATGCCGGTAACAGTTGCAGTGGACTCACAAGGAACCAGCGTGCACCAGACTGGGCCCAAAGAATGGGCTCACAAAATCCTAGTGAAGAATCTCGGCTGATCGTGCGGGCTAATTTGGATTTACCCTTGGCAGTCGTTTAAAGACTTAAACTACCGTGATACTCTCCCAATCTGGTAATAATTTTTAGAGAAGTGATGATGGAGCGCACCCCTCAAGGTTGGAGTCGAGAACTCAAGAATGGAGTGTATGTGTTGACTCGAACCTTTCAATTTGATGACTTTACTCAAGCGATGGCATTTGCCTCGCGTGTTGGCGAAGCGGCCGATGCAGCAGACCACCATCCGGAAATCACAGTGAGTTGGGGTCGGGTTCGCATTGACTGGTGGTCGCACGACACAAAAGATGTCACCGCACGCGATATCTCGCTGGCAGAAACGACTACCCGGTTATATTCGTAACCCATTGAATATTTCGTTCGATTGAAATTGTGTTGACAGACTGATAGAACTAATATCCGAGTGATGACTCGCGCGATTGCGTAAGCCCCCGCAATTAAAATATTAGGCGCGCACGTCGATTAGGATGCGTCCAGAGACTTCGTTTTTGATCAGTTGCTCAGCCGTATCAAGTACCTGCTCTAAGCCGATTGTGCGAGTACTTGCCTCCAACTGATCGGTAGTAACGCTCTCAGACAGTAATTCCCAGGCGCGCCCCCTGATTTCAGACGGTGCATGAACAGAATCGACACCTTGCAAGCGGATATTCCTCAAAATAAACGGGAACACTGTCGTTGAGAATTGGAATCCACCGGCGTTACCGGTAGCTGCAATAATGCCGTTGTACATGATTTGTGGAATGAGAGTCGCAAGCACTTGGCCGCCCACCGTATCGATTGCCCCGGCAAAGCGAGTACTTTCTAGCGGCTTTGGATCACGTGCGAAGTCTGTTCGATTGAGGATCTTGGTTGCGCCGAGCTCTGTCAATCTCGCGTGCTCTGATTCTCGACCTGTGATTGCGTGGACTTCATATCCAAGTGTCGATAGTACTGTCGTTGCGATGCCACCAACGCCCCCTCCAGCACCAGACACAGCAATTGGGCCATCAACGGGTTTCAAGCCCGAATCAAGGAGTGCAAGGACACAAAGCATTCCAGTCAGACCACCGGTGCCAAATTGCATTGCTTGACGACTGTCCAGCGCCTTCGGTGTTTTGACCAAGTATGACCCAGGGACCCTGACTTGTTCCGACATGCCTCCGGTGTGTGTCTCACCGACTCCATGCCCTGTGAGAATGACATGTTCACCTTCTCGAAAATTTGGATCGCTTGATTCAAGGACGATACCGGCAGCGTCAATGCCTGGAATCATCGGAAATTCGCGTATGATTTTACCCTTCCCTGTTACAGCGAGTGCGTCTTTGTAATTGAGAGAGCTGAATTCATTAGTAATAACAACATTGCCCGTTGACAGATCGTCTGTGGTCAATTGTTCGATGGCAATGTCTGGCGCTGCAGAGTCGGTTTTGTGTAGGCGCAATGCTCGGAAGTATATCATGGGAATATCCTTGTTTTAACTTCCTAATGTTAGTGTGTTTCACACAAAAAAAAAGAGGAACCGAAGTTCCTCTTTTTCTCGAGAAGCGAAGCATTTAGTGCTTAGTTGCTGTCTCGATCGCACCCTTAACGATATTGGTCGCCTCGTCACGACTCTTTACAAGAGTTTCCTGTGACGCTTTAGCCGCGTCGATTAGGCGAGCTTGAAGACCCTGAAGGTAAGACTTCTGTGATTCAACAGCAGCAGCCATATCTTTTTCAGTTGATAGCGCTTTGGCTTGCTCCATCGCACCCTCAACGAGTTCCTTAGCAAGTGCAGTTTGCTGTTCAGCCAATGCTTCAACAGTCGATTTGTTTACTTCGAATAAGTCAGTCATTGGCTTCATTACAACTTCGTATGATCTCACGTCAAACGCTTGCTTCATATTCGCCTGCATATCTTCGATCATTTTTGCATACATAGTCCTTCCCCTTTTCAAAAGTTTTGTGCGTCGCACAACATTTGATTAAAAGATACCATGTTGCAACGCAACGTCAACAACTTTTTTGTGCGTTGCATCAAAAAAGTTATTCATCTTTGGTTGAAGGCTTTCGGCCGAGCATCGTTTGAGACATTGATTCCCATAGTTTCATGTTGTCTTCAGTCATTTTCTGGAAAACGCCGATCGGTGAGTTTCCGCCAATTACAGATCGAACTTGATCTTGCATCACTTCCTGTTGATTCAGGAAAAATGAAATCGATTGCTCGAGGAAGTGGGCCATGTTGGTTTGCAAGCCTGACCCGTAGAAACGAATCAGATGTTGTAGCACTTCATTGGTCAGTACATGTTCGCCTGAATCGTTTTCTTGCTCGATGATGATCTGCAATAGAATCGCACGAGTCAGGTCTTCACTTGATTTGGAGTCAACCACACGAAAGCGTTCATGACCAAGGACTAAATCCCTGACGTTATCAATGGTAACGTAGCAGCTCTGAGACGTATCATAGAGGCGACGGTTGGGATATTTCTTCAGTGTGCGCATGTGAATGCCTGCTTCCGTGAATTATTATCATGAACCATACTCACAAATTGATGCGAGCGCAAAAAGTTTGAGGGGCTTTGTTTGCAGGGATTACAGGGCTTAGACCCGTCACAACGTGAATGGATTCAAGCATGGCTTTCTAGGCTTAATGCCGAGAGCCAGTTACTCAATTTCTTTGAACCGACTGGCATCAATGAACTCGGTCATTTTTTGGCTTCGCTATCGGTTGAAGATCCCGACCGATTCCGCGTTTTTGCAACGGATTTGCTGCCTAAAGTTATTCAAGCGCTCATCGATTCTGAATCCGATGACTTATTCTGGAACACGTTATTCGACGAGGTTACGGTATCTTTCCCTGAGGTTGAGGGCCTTGATCGCGCGAAAATTCTTTGGTTGATTCGACAGGTGCAAGCGGCTAGTGAATTTATCCCCAAATTGAGAAAAACGATTGAGTCAGGACAAATCAATATAGAGCAAGGTCTCGATAATTGGCGTCAAGATATCCTTGCTGGAGCGATACTTCCTGACACCATTCGACCCGATGCATTTTCTCTCGGGCAAAATATGGCGGCAACTCCAGGCGATGTGGTGTTTGAGAATCAGCTATTTCAGTTGATTCAATATTGTCCGTGCACAGACACAGTGTACGAAAATCCCATGTTAATGATTCCAGCCTTCGTCAATCGCTTCTACATCCTTGATCTGTCCGATGAATGCTCGATGGTACGCTGGTTAGTCGATCAGGGTCATACCGTTTTCTTGATCAGTTGGGTTAATCCAACAGAAATGCTTGCGTCTTACGATATGACACACTATGTCTTGGATGGGGCACTCGCCGCACTTGATCAGGTCGAACGCATATTACCTCGAGTGAAGACACAGGTGATGGGATATTGCGCAGGTGGAATCATTGCGACAATCCTCGCTGCTTTGTTAGAAGCACGTGGAGAGAATCGCATCGCATCACTATCCCTGGTGACTACCTTGCTTGATTACCAAGAACCAGGACCGTTGGGACATTTGGTCTCTGAAGACAGTATCGATGCGATTCGTCAGCCACTAACGAATATGGGCTATATGCCGGCTGAGCTGATGCTGAGGACCTTTGCGAGCTTGCGTCCCCATGATCTGTTGTTCGGTCGTGTCTTGACTTCTTATGTTTTGGGTCAGCGTGGAAAGCCATTTCCATTGTTGCATTGGTTAGGCGATGGAACTCGGACCCCGGCATCATTGATTTTGTGGATTCTAGAGGAGCTGTATCTGAACAATCGGTTGATCGGTGGGGCTCCGATAGAGCTTGCCGGTCAGTCAATTGATGTCGCATCCATCACTTGCCCCATCTTTCTTTTTGGCGCAGAGAGCGACGATATTAGTCCATGGCAAAGTGTTATGATGGTAGCTAGACAGTTTACGAATACACCGATCTGCGTTCTTGGTGAAGGTGGCCATAATGCCGGCGTAATTACGCCACCAACCAAAAATCGTCATGACCATTACATTCTTAGTTTAGCGAACCTGTCTAATAAACAAACAGCTGAAAAGCGTCTAGGTAGTTGGTGGGTGTCGTGGAACCAATTTCTCCTACCTCGAGCGGGACCCATCGTACTTCCACCTCAGCCCGGTGGTGGCCTGCGACCCGTAATTGAAGCTGCCCCCGGGCGGTATGTCAAACAGCCTTAGTTTTGTCTTTTTGCGACACTCCTATACACTTCGCGCGCATCGAAGGTTGATCGAGAATTACTGTGAACCAAATTGAACGGGAAGGCGCGATCCGCCGCACATTTGCAATTATCTCCCACCCCGATGCGGGTAAAACTACGATGACAGAGAAGTTGTTGTTGTTCGGGAATGCCATCTCTGTCGCCGGCACGGTCAAGGCTCGTAAGGCAGCGCGCCATGCGACGTCAGATTGGATGCAGATGGAGCAGGAGCGAGGGATCTCGGTAACAACCTCAGTTATGCAGTTTCCCTACAAGGATCGAGTGGTCAATCTCTTGGATACGCCCGGTCACGAGGACTTTTCTGAAGATACCTATCGAACATTGACCGCAGTCGATTCAGCGCTAATGGTACTTGATGGTGCAAAAGGAGTTGAGGACCGAACCATCAAGTTGATGCAAGTATGCCGTCTGCGGACCACGCCGATCATTTCTTTTGTGAACAAGTTGGACCGTGAAATTCGCGATCCGATCGAATTAATGGATGAAGTTGAAGACGTCTTAAAAATTCAAGTAACTCCTGTCACTTGGCCGATTGGAATGGGCCCCCATTTTAAGGGTGTCTATCACTTGAGAACTGATACGATTCATGTCTATGGCAAAGGGCAAGGTGATCGAATCCCTGATGATGTGAAGATCCAAGGACTTGATTCGGAGGACGCTCGTGAACTGCTCGGATCTGAGTGGCAAGACTTCGCAGATCAAGTTGAGCTTGTTCGTGAAGCCACTCCTAAATTTGATTCCGAGCGATTCCTGGCGGGTGAATTAACCCCATTATTTTTTGGCACTGCCATGGGTAACTTTGGGGTTCGCGAGATGTTGGATGACTTTGTTGAGCACGCACCAAAGCCGATTGTTCGTGAGACAGAAACACGGGCTATTGATCCGTCCGAAGAAAAATTTTCAGGCTTTGTCTTTAAAATTCAGGCCAACATGGATCCTAAGCATCGAGACAGAATTGCGTTTCTGCGTGTTTGTTCTGGTGCCTATAGGAAAGGGATGAAGATCAAGCACACCCGCATTGGAAAGGATGTGCGTATTTCGGATGCGGTGACATTTTTGGCAGGCGATCGTGCTTCTACACAAGAGGCTTATCCAGGGGACATCTTAGGTCTTCATAACCATGGCACGATTCAGATTGGTGATACATTTACCGAGGGTGAAGATTTGCAGTTCACCGGAATTCCGCACTTCGCCCCTGAATTATTTCGTCGGGTGCGACTCAAAGATCCTCTGAAGACAAAGCAACTTCAAAAAGGCTTGACTCAATTATCAGAAGAGGGTGCAACTCAGGTATTCATGCCGCGCAA
Organism: uncultured Litorivicinus sp.; assembly: GCA_902558075.1. GTDB lineage: Bacteria > Pseudomonadota > Gammaproteobacteria > Pseudomonadales > Litorivicinaceae > HIMB30. The sequence goes on from CACECO010000003.1 coordinate 23,470, forward strand.
AAATAATGATTTGATCGTTGGTGCAGTGGGCATATTGCAATTTGACGTGGTTGCTTTTCGCTTGCTAGACGAATATCTGGCCGAAGCGGTGTATGACGAGATCAGTGTTTACACCGCACGTTGGATCAAGTGTGGCGATCCGAAGATACTGAGTGATTTCAAGAAGAAGGCTTATGAGCATTTAGCCGATGATGGCGGCGGATATTTGACTTATCTCGCACCTTCACGAGCGAATTTGCAATTAATGCAAGAACGTTGGCCGGGCGTTCAGTTTTTAGAAACACGAGAGCATTGATTAATGTGGGTTGATATTAATACGCACCTCGAATTGATGTCTGCCCCACCTGATCAAGTGCTCAAGGATGCTCGCAATGCCAATGTCGGTTATATTGCTACGGGTACGCATCCAAAGCAGTGGCGTTGGCTCGAAGGCCGAGCCCCAAACGTTGCATTTGGGCTACACCCGCACTACGTGATTGATGAGTCTGATTGGCTGATGACGCTGGAAGACCTGCTTCATCGAGATGAACAGCGTGCGGTGGGTGAAATTGGTCTTGATTTTCGACGTGGGATGCCTAAGGCAGATCGGCAAATTCGTGTATTTGAAAATCAACTATCACTCGCCCAGTCGCTCGATCGGGCAGTGATTATTCATACCGTCAAATCTCATCATGAAGTGATCGCTTCGTTAAAGAGAGTGCGATGTGAACGATTTGTTATCCACGCATTTACCGGATCCAAAGACATTGCGCAGACATATTTGTCACTTGGTGGATATCTGAGTGCTGGAGGGTTAATCACGAGGGAACCCAGGCCTCGTGTGGCGTCGGTTTTTCAATCAATTCCTAAAGAACGGATACTACTGGAAACCGATGCACCGGATTTACCAATCGTTGGCCACCGCCATGGATCGCCGGTTCATCTACCACAAATTGGAGGGGCTTTAGCTGAAGTGTTAGGTTTTAGTGAGTTGGCTATTCAGCAACTGAGTACTCAGAACGCGCATCGCTTGTTCGATTACGATTTCTCTCAATCAAACTGAGTACCGACGGAACGATCATCAAAACTAAAATCGTTCCATAAGCAAGTCCAAAGACAATGGTCGTCGCCATCGGTATCAGGAACTGTGCCTGTGGTGATGTTTCAAATAAAATGGGTGTCAGGCCTGCAATGGTTGTGAGCGACGTGACCAAGACTGCCCGAAATCTCAAGCAACTGGCTTTAACAATTGCCTCAATATGATCTTCACCTGATTGGATCAGGCGGCGATAGGTGTCGACTAATACGATGGAGTCGTTAATCACAATGCCAGAAAGACCAAAAAAGCCGAATAATGATAGGACTGTAAGGTCGAGCCCCATCAGCCAATGGCCGCCTATTGCACCGGTCAAGCCTAGTGGGATGGCGATAAGAACAGCAAACGGCCAAGAGTAGCTTGAGAACACCCATGCCAGAATAATGTAGATCATCGTGAGTGCCACCAGCACACCTACTTTCATGTCTGCGAAGGTTTCTTCACGGTCTTGTGCACGACCCTGAATATTTGACTTCAATCCATATTTCGCAGTGACCTCGGGCAACGCGTTTACCCGCACATCCGTTAAGATTTCAGCAGCATTTGCTGTGAGATTATTTACGTCTGCACTGACGACGATACTCATTTGTCCGTCAGTTCGGCGTAATCTATCCAGACCACGTCTCGCCTCAAAAGAGGCGACGACCGGCAATGGTACGATCGCACCGCTCGGCGTCACGATCGGTAGTTGATCGAGTGTGGCGAGGCGATTCCGTTCGATTTCAGATAATGAGAGTAGGACATCGACTTCAATTCCGTCTTCATAAAAGGTCTGAAGTGTTCGTCCTTCAAAAGCGCCGCGCAACTGACGTGCAAGTTGCTGAGAGCTGAGATCTAAATGGCGCCCTTGAGGGGTGAGTTTAACGACGAGTTGTTCAGCGCCAAACGGGAGATCATCATCGATGTTTGAAACACCCGGATATCGTCGTAAGGCGTTTTGTACCTCTAACGAAGCCGCTTTTAGTGTTTCCGCATTACCACCAGTGAGTTTGATCTCGATCGGCTTCGATGGTGGTCCACCCTTTGCTTGTCGAATTGAGAACTTCTCGATCCCACCTGGTAATTGAATCCTATCTCGCCAAGCATCAATAATGATGTCATTCGGTGGGCCTTCAAGCTCGCCTGTGAGGATGACTTTGAGCGTTCCATAATGATCACCAGTATCACCACGAATTCCCGGGGCGGAGAGTTGTCGGTGTTGCTGTACCGTGTAACGGATGACTTGGCCGCTAAACTCTTCGTTTACTGCTTGTACGGTGTCCTCAAGATGGTTGAGAAATTGATCCACTTCGTGGGGAGTCGTCCCGGTAGTGAATTGCGCACCTGCCCATAGCGTGGTCCCGTCAATTGAGGGGAAAAATGTAAATTTAACGCGGCCGCCGGAAATCAAGCCAACGGACAAAATAAACAGTGTCAGGGCAGTGACCAGCGTGAGCGCCGGTGCCTTAAGAATCACTCCTATCAATGGTTTGAATACGTTGTCGCGAAAATTGATAAATCCACGATCCAGTGCCTGTCTAATCTTCCCTTCTTCATGACGATGCCCCCGATTGAGGCTCTGCTGCAAGTGCCCAGGAAGGATCAGGAAGCACTCGATGAGTGAAGCCATAATCACGCAAATGACGATGATCGGAATATCCTTCAGGATCGAGCCAATGACCCCGCCAACAATCAGAAGTGGCGAAAAAGCGGCGATAGTTGTGAGACTCGACGAGACAACGGGTGCTAGCATTCTTTCCGAGCCATTTAACGCAGCGTTGACTGGTGTTTGACCCGATTGGTAGAGCGATAGAGTATCTTCTGCAACGACAATCGCATCATCGACAATAACTCCAAGCGCCATGATCATGCCAAACAGGCTGATCATGTTGATGGTGCCGCCGATCATCCAAAGAATTGCAAGCGTTGCGAGAAATGAGACAGGGATTCCAAGCGTCACCCAAAATGCAACGCGTTGATTCAAAAATAGATAGAGGATCATAACCACAAACAGAAGACCTGTGAGTCCATTCTCAAGTAATAGATTGATTCGGTCATTGAGATATTGCCAACGCTCGTTCAAGACGATGAGTTGAGTTCCACTGGGGAGTTGCGGTTGCGTTTCAGCGATCCATTGATTCGTAACTTCAGCCATGGTCAATGTCGAGTCATTCTCTGTCCGTTGAGGAATGATTTCGACAGCCGGCTGTCCTCGAAAGGTGAGGTAGGGAGCTTTGGGATCGACTCGATCACGAACTGTTGCGATGTCGCCGAGCCGAGTGCCGATTCGTTTACCATTGAGCGCAATGAGTATGTTCGAGATGTCTGTCTGAGTTCGGCCTTGTTCGAGGCTTCTCAGTTGTCGTTCACCATCGTCACGACCAGCGGTGCCGGCGGGTAGATCGCGCGCTTGGGTGAGAATGCGATCAGCGAGGGTATTCAGCGTCAGTCCAAGGGATGCAAGGGTTTCAGCCGTCGTTTCGATCTGCATCTCGCGGGTAGGTAACCCCCGAAAGTCGACTTTTCGAATGCCGCGAGCCAAAAGTTCCTGTTCTGCTTGAAGCGCCAATTTCTGCAGTTCGAAAGGTGTAAGAGGTCCAGTAATAAGAAGGTTGGTAATGTCTTCATAACGCGTGAGCGACGAAACCATTGGGTCTTCGGCGCCCTCGGGTAGCACTAGGTTCTGGTCGATTCTTTGGCTAATGTCATCGAGCGCTTGCGGGAGATTGGTTCCCTCAACGAGCTCGATGCGAAAATTTGCTGATCCAAACTGACTGGTCGCGTCGACTGATTCAATAAAAGCTAATTCTTCGATTGCATTTTCGATCGGTATGGTCAGTCCTTCTTGTACGTCTTCTGCAGTCGCTCCAGACCACGGTACTGCGACCGTGATTATATCGAGTTCGAACGTTGGAAAGAATTGTGTTCGTAAGCGATCAACGCCGATCGCTCCGGCGATAATCATGATGACCATCAGTAGGTTGGCTGCGACACGATGTTTGGCAAACATGTGCACAAATCTAATCACTGAATGACCTCAACTTGTAATCCTGTCACAGCTGCTGGCAGACGCGACACAAGGATCTGGTCACCGGCAGCAAGATTCGGTGCCCGAACGAGCACTTCAGTCTTTTCTGGGCCGGGACGCTGACCAAGTCGCTCAACGGTGATCGCCTCCAGAGTACTGGCCTCTGTCACTCGATAAATCAAATTTCCGCCGTAGAGTGCATCGGTCGGTAACACCACGACATCTGGCTCTGCGATAAGTTGAATCGAGACGGAGATGACCGTCCCTGTGGGTGGTAGCGGATCAGTCGATGTGAAAAAGGCGTCGGTAGACCCTGTATTATCGCGCAACGACCCACTTACTCGTGTCAATGTTAATGGATGGTCCTTGTCGTTCGAAGCGCTGACCGGTATCGAGTTCATGAGTGCTTGTGTCAGTGTCTGTCCAACCGTTGCAGGTACTTGAACACGGACTTCACGACCAGAATCTGGGGCAAATACAACTAAGTTTTGAGTAGATTGAACGCGATCACCAGCAACCACGTTCACCTCAATGACCTGCCCGTCAGCTGGTGCTTTGACAACTGTCGATTCGAAGTTGCGGTTTGCTGCCCGAACTTCTGCTTCAAACCGCTGGATTGACGTTCTTAGCTGTGTTCGTTTGGATTCAACAGTGGCTAGCGCCAACTCACGCCGATTGATTTGTAGTTTTTGATTGACTACGGCCTGTTTAGCGGTATCGAGATCTTGTTCGCTAGCAAGATTGCGTCGTTTCAGGTCCCGTACACGTGCTAACTTACCATCGAGAATATCGAGCGCCTGTTGGTCGAGCGTTAGCGCTTCCAAATCTTTAGTTTCAGTCGCATCAAGTGATATGAGGTTTGCTTTTGCATCAGCTAGGTTGGCTTTCGCTTGTGAAAGTTGGATTTCTGCATCGACTGAATCGAGTTCAATTAAGACGTCGTTTGTCCGAACTCTGTCGCCCTCTCGGACGAGAAGTTTGGAGACATCGGTGGCGATGCGAGCCTTCATGGTCTGGGTGTCAGGATTCTCGATAGTACCGAATCCATTGAAAACTGGTGCCACCCTCTCGAGGTCGATGCGCGTGGCCGAGACCCGCCAGATCGTGGCGGGTACTTCCCGTACAGCAGCCACTGGTTTTGACTTCGTCAGCGAAATAAATCCACCAACGCCCCCACTAAAAATAGTAAGTCCAATTACGAATGGCTTAAAATAAAAGCGTCTCATGGGGAGCCTTTTTTTCATTTCGTGTAAGACTACACGTGGCCCCCCGGCGAGACCAGAGCGTTACTGACCGATTGCGATTTGTGGGGTGTCAGAATCTTGGCTTTCATTTTGGATTTTGACGTAAATCTCTTCGCGGTGAATCTCAACTGACTTTGGTGCGCTGATGCCAAGTCGCACGTGATTACCAAACAGTCCAAGAATGGTGACCGATACATCATCACCAATCATTACTTTTTCACCAATTTTTCGGGTTAATACCAACATGGGATTACCTCTCAACTCTATCCGTAGGTTTTTTGTCCAAGTATTGTCCTAAACATTGCTACGATTTTCTGAGGGCGTCAACTGTTTTCGATTTAATTGAGTGAAATTTCGAAGAAATTTTTGAAATTTTCTGTTGGTTATGTTGTTTTGTTTCAATTTTGTCCATTTTTTTATGTAGAAACTTGGACAATTTAGCATCTGCTAGACTTCGCTCTGAGGAGAATGTATGCATAAGCTCATCGTATTTATTCCAGAAGACGCAAAGGAACGCGTGAAAGATGCCTTGTTTGAAGCAGGTGCGGGTGCGCTTGGTGCCTACAGTCATTGTTCCTGGGAGTGCCTTGGTATTGGACAATTTTTACCACAACCGTCAGCAAATCCGCACATCGGTCAACCTGGAATTGTTGAGCAAGTCCGAGAATGGCGAGTCGAACTATTAGTGCCGAATGCCGTGCTTGATGCAGTCACTGACGCGTTATACGCCAACCATCCTTACGAGGAGCCTGCTTTTGATCTGATTCGTGTGATCGAGCCAGTTCCACGCACCTAAACACGCGCTGAAATGGACGCTACGTCACGATCGATACAGTGTAAGGAAAACGTGCCAGTCGCAAGGTCCTGTTTCAACTGCGCTAATGCATCCCGCACTGTATGGAAGGCCAACTCGTCCCATGGAATTTCATCCATGCTGAAGAGTTTTGTTTCTAGACTCTCTGGTCCTGAACCATATTGATCATTCGTCAAAAACGCTAAATAAAGCATATAAACCTGGCTGATAGTCGGGATAGAGGTCACTACATATAACTGTTCAAGATCAGGCGTTGCGCGAGCCTCCTCCCAAGTTTCTCTGAGTGCGGCCTGAGCAACGGTTTCACCGTTTTCCATGAAGCCTGCGGGTAACGTCCAGAGTCCATAACGTGGCTCAATGGCTCGTCGACAGAGAAGAACTTTGTCGCCCTGAAGGACAACACATCCAGCAATGATATTTGGGTTTTGATAATGGATCGTACCGCACTGGTCACACACATCTCGTGGCCGATTATCGCCCTCTGGAACGCGTCGGATGGTTGCTGCACCACAATTTGAGCAAAAGTTCATATGGCTCTCCCGTGTTTCTTCTTATACTAACGAAATGCAGGTGACGAAACAGCGTGTTCGAAGCAACCTATTAGACAAAGAACCAGCACCCCTTGCAATGTGCCGTGGTAATGCCGCCGTGGCCTTTGTTATCTCGGATGCGAACAGTCCAAGCTTGACCCTTTGCGTCAAAGCGCCTCATCTGAGAAAACATGCAGGTGAGGTGTCGTTACCTGGAGGTAAAGTTGAATTATCGGACAACTCAGTGATGTCTGCGGCGTTGAGAGAGCTTGAGGAAGAAACTGGATTAATACTGACAGCAAAGCACACCTTGGGTTATTTGAACCCTATCGAAAGTTTGTACCAGCTGTCAGTGACTCCTTGTGTGTTCTGGTCGGACGACCGGTTGATCGGTGAGCCGAGGGATCAGGAAATTGATCGCGTATTTTCGATACCAATGGAGGCGTTTTTTTCTCAACTGCCGACATTTGAAGTCAGTCAGCATCGTTCACCAGCGGTATGGATGCCGCGATGGCACTATAACAACGAAGAAATTTGGGGCTTGACGGCGCTCATTGTCCACGATTTTTTCCAGACAATCTCGGCTGATCGGATGATTCTGACTCGACTTTCCATGCCTTAACAGAGCGAACGCGATTATCTTGGATTGCCAAAACTTCCAACCGGTACTCGAGGTATTGGATGCCGAGGCTGTTCTCAGGAATAAATTCCAGCAATTCAACGATGACTCCGCTCACTGTTCGGGGTCCGTTTGTCGGTAGTTCCCATTCAAGGATGCGATTTAAATCACGAACTGTTGCTGATCCATCGATAATAAATGTTCCATCATCCTGTGGATGCACATCTGGGGATGTTTCTTGTATGTGGTCTGTGGTGAATTCACCCACGATTTCTTCCAAGATGTCGTCAAGCGTAACCATCCCTTCAATCTCGCCATACTCATCGACAACCACGGCCAAACGCTCACGTTCCTTCTGAAAATTGTAGAGTTGCGTATGGAGGGCAGCACTTTGCGGTACAAAATAGGGTTCTTCACACAATTCGATGATGCGATTTTTGAACTCTGGCGCATCCTCTAAGAGTTCAGCATTGTCAAGAAGTTTGAGTGCTGTCCGCGCATGTAAAATTCCAGCCAACTGCTCAATGTCTTCGTTAAACACGGGGAGGCGCGTATGTTGCGTTGATCGAAGTTGGCTGACTAATTCGTCGACTTCATCAGTTAAATCGAGTCCAATGATTTCTCCTCGCGGTACCATAATTTCATCAATTTGGACATTTTCGAGATCAAGAATTGAGAGCAACATACCATGGCGCCGCGCTGGGATTCGATGCTCACTTTGCATCATTAACGTGCGTAGCTCTTCTTTCGTCAGTCGATCTCGCTGGGAATTTTCGGTGTTGATCCCAAGAAGTCTCAGTAAGCCGTTTGAGAGAAGATTTGTTGTCCAAACGAGTGGATATGTAATTCGCAATAGCGGGAGCAAGATAAAACTGGCTGGACGAGCAATCCGTTCCGGATGAAGTGCTGCGAACGTCTTCGGTGTGACTTCGGCAAAGATCAAAATAACGAGCGTTAAAATCCCAGTCGCGATCGCAACGCCAGCGTCACCAAAAATACGCACAGCGAGAACGGTGGCGATGGCCGACGCCAAAATATTGACGAAGTTGTTGCCGATTAAAATCAATCCGATTAACCGATCGGGTCGTTCGAGGAGGGACAGAATTCTGTTCGCTGTTTTTGAACCTTCCTCAGCCTGATGCTGAAGTCGCACACGATTTATGGCCATCAGACCTGTTTCTGAGCTTGAAAAGAATCCTGATAAAAAAATTAGCAGAACAAGAATGCCGAATAGGATTTCGTTGGAGATATCACTCAAAGGCGGGGCCCATCACAGAACAAATTCCAGAACCGCTTTGCTACCGAGATAGCCAATACAGAGAAGAGCGGCTGCGGCGATGGCTGTTTTCCGCATCGTGCGAGTCACGCCACCATCTTGAAAATGTTGCCATAACGCGAGAGCCATCCCGCACCAAGCCAGCACCGATAACGCCGTCTTGTGTGCGATTTGCTGCGCCCAAAAGTCCTCGACGTAGATTATGCCTGTGACCAGAGCGATCGTCAGCACAACCCATGCCGTTTGAACGGTTCGTAAAAAGAGGTACTCCAACGCATCCAATGGGGGGAGGGCAGAGATGAGAGGCGATAACGGCTTTTCTTTTAGTGTCGAGTGTTGCCACGACAGCAAAATCGCCAGCGTCCCTGAATAGGCAATAGCGCCGTAGGCAATAATTGATGTTGCAACGTGCACTGCGGTTTCAAAATTTAACGGATTGAGGTGATTCGAGGTCGGATTCAATACTGACGCGATCAGTGTAAAGAGTCCCGTAAGTGGCGCGACACCAATGAGTAGGGCATTAACGGGGTGTTTGGAGCTGGTACCAAGGACAAGAAGCAACAAAAGCGCACCCAGCAATGTACCCATCAGCCCAGTGGTGGGTCTCCCACCATTGTCACCCAAGCCCTGGATTACCAAGATAACTGACAAGACAAACCCAGCAACGCCCAATAAAAGAGAGGTCGTGTCGCGCACTTCGCCCCTCTTAGATACACTGAACTGGCGGATTCCCGATGCGAACAGTACTGATGTCGCAAGTAATCCCGGAAGTAATAAAGACATCACCCTACTCTGTGTCGATTTTTCGTTATCATAGTGTGTTCGATCGCCATGCTAAAGAGATCTCATGTTTAATTCATTAAGTGAACGTCTTTCGAAGACACTTCAGTCGATGGGCCAAAAGGCCCGTCTCACCGAAGACAATATAGCGAGTACGCTGAAAGAAGTCCGCAAAGCGCTATTGGAAGCAGATGTTGCGTTGCCTGTTGTTAAACAATTTATCTCTCGAGTGCGTACCCGTGCTCTGGGTCGCGAGGTGCGCGCAAGTCTGACGCCCGGCCAGCAGTTTCTGAAAGTTGTTCAAAGCGAACTCGAGGCTGTACTTGGGGGTCCGTCTGAATCGTTGAACCTTGCCCAACGTCCACCGGCAATTATTTTACTGGCTGGTCTTCAGGGTGCGGGTAAAACGACAACAGCTGCCAAACTGGCTAAACTTCTCACCAATCGGGAAAAGAAAAAAGTCTTATTGGTCAGCGTCGACGTTTACCGCCCTGCTGCGATGGAGCAACTGGCGACACTGGGTGAACAGATTGAAGTTGACGTGTTCCCATCAACACCGAATCAGAATCCCATCGCACTTGCGCAAGCTGCTTTACAAAAAGCAGAGTCTGCTGCCTACGATGCACTGCTTGTCGATACAGCGGGTCGATTGGGTATCGATGAAGAAATGATGAGAGAAATATCAGGCCTTCACCAAGCGCTGAATCCAGTCGAAACATTATTTGTTGTTGATGCAATGACGGGTCAAGACGCGGCCAACACAGCGAAAGCTTTTTCTGATGTTCTGCCTTTAACTGGTGTGGTTTTAACCAAGGCAGACGGTGACGCACGTGGTGGTGCGGCGTTGTCTGTTAAAACCATCACAGGTCAGCCCATTAAGTTTTTGGGTGTCAGTGAGACTGTTGACGGATTAGAAGCATTTCATCCTGATCGTCTTGCATCAAGAATTCTGGGGATGGGCGATATCCTCGGCCTGATTGAACAAGCGGAGCAAAAACTCGATAAGGAAAAAGCAGAAAAAGTCGCCAAAAAAGTCTTGAAAGGGAAAGGGTTTGATTTGGAAGACTTCCGAGATCAGTTGCAACAAATGCGCAATATGGGAGGAATGCAAGCCCTATTGGAGAAGATGCCCGGGATGGGACAGATGGGCGCGCAAGTGCAAAATCAAGTGGACGACAAACAATTCGTGCGTATGGAGGCGGTCATTAATTCGATGACACCGATTGAGCGTCGTGATCCTGAGGTGATCAATGGTTCTCGCAAAAAGCGAATCGCCGCGGGTTCAGGCACTGACGTTCAGGAAGTGAATAAAGTGCTGAAGCAGCACAAACAAATGTCAAAAATGATGAAAAAAGTCGGCAAAAAAGGCGGTATGCAAAAAATGATGCGTGGAATCTCTGGGATGATGCCGCCGGGCGGCATGTCACGGTTGTAAGTTGCGCGCAAAGTTATTATCATTCCGCGCCTTTGAATATTCGGCTCTTGCGAGAGCATACAACAGGATTGAAAGAAAAATGGTAACGATTCGTCTTTCTCGCGGCGGTTCCAAGAAGCGTCCTTTCTATCACCTCACGGTGACGGATCACAGGAATGCGCGTGATGGTCGCTTCATTGAGCGTGTTGGTTTCTTCAACCCAATTGCGCGAGGAAATGCCGAACGGCTGCGTGTAGACCTGGAGCGGGTAGATCACTGGATTGGTTTGGGTGCAAAGACTTCCGATCGAGTAAAACGCTTACTTAAGGACGCGCGTCAGGCAGCTTAATGATTGGTCGGATGGTCGTAGGGCGGATTAGATCTCCCTATGGCGTGCGGGGCTGGGTTTGGATGGACAGTTTTACCAACGACCGTGCTTCGGTGTTCGAGTGGACACCTTGGATCTTAAAGCGAGCACGTGATCGTGTCAGTGGACGGCCTGCGATAGAGCGTGTTGAGACAGCGCCCGAGGTGTGGAAGCGGCTAGATAAAGGATACGTGGTGAGATTGGTCGGTTTTCCCGATCGTTTCAGTGTAGAGTCGCTGGTCAACTGTTTGATTGAAGTGGATAACAACCACCTTCCTCAACTCGGTGATGATGAATTCTATTGGCGTGATCTCGAAGGGTGTCGCGTTAAGACACTCAACGAAGTGGTATTGGGTGTCGTAAAATCAGTATTGCCGACAGGCGCTAATGATGTATTGGTGGTCCGAGGGGATGCTGAAAGTATTGATCGGAAGGAACGGTTGATTCCGTTTGTCGGTCAAACGGTTTTGGAAGTAAGTTTGGCTGAGAGTTTGATTCGGGTTGATTGGGATCCCGAGTTTTAATGAAGTGGGGCGTGATCACCCTGTTTCCGACCATGGTGGCCGAAGCGTTGGCACATGGTGTAATGGGCAGAGCTATGCAACGTGGATTGGTTGATATCATCACCTTCAATCCAAGGGCATACGCCACCGACCTGCACCAAACTGTGGATGACAGGCCCTATGGTGGTGGCCCTGGGATGTTGATGAAAGTCGAGACGCTGAGAGCCTCGATTGCTGAAGCCAAGAAGAAACTACCCGAAGCGCCTGTGATTTATTTGAGCCCTCAGGGTGAACCTCTAACACAAGCAGTGGTTCAAGCATTGGCTAAACGACCACAAGTCATCTTGGTGTGTGGCCGGTATGAGGGGATAGATGAACGAGTGATTCAGCTCGACGTTGATCATGAAATTTCTCTTGGAGACTTTGTTCTTTCAGGAGGGGAACCAGCAGCCATCGCCGTATTAGACGCTGTGGGCCGATTGGTTCCTGGGGTGCTTGGACACGCCAGTAGTGCACTCGAGGACTCATTTAGCGATGGGTTACTGGATTGTCCGCACTACACGAGGCCCGAGGAAATAGCAGGCTTGAAGGTGCCGGATGTTCTTTTAAGCGGACATCATGGCGAAATCGCGAGGTGGCGTCGAAAGCAGGCCTTGGGACGGACATGGTTGCGTCGGTCTGAGATGTTGAAGAGACAGGAACTGTCCGACGGGGATCAGTTACTGTTGGATGAATTTATTAGGGAGTCAAAGCCGTGAGCATGAATCCGATCATCGAAGCGCTCAACAATGAGCAAATGAAGACAGACTTACCTGCGTTCGCGCCCGGTGACACGGTAGTGATTCAGGTCAAGGTGAAAGAAGGAACGCGAGAGCGTCTTCAGGCCTACGAAGGTGTCGTGATTGCGAAATCGAATCGTGGTCTGCATTCGAGCTGTATTGTGCGAAAAATTTCGCACGGTGTTGGCGTTGAGCGTACCTTCCAACTTCACTCGCCTCTCATCGATTCAATTCAAGTGAAGCGTCGTGGGGATGTGCGCAAAGCGAAGCTCTATCACCTCCGTGAATTATCTGGTAAGGCAGCGCGTATTAAGGAAAAGTTGGATACTAAATAAGCCGGGTGAGAGTTCGAGGCCAGAGTTGAATAGCTAAGTCCTCGGCCGATCGCTGTGAGCTTCTACCACATTCGAAAGACCGGCTTAGATGCCGGTCTCTTTACTGACGTCAGTTTGGTTTGGCAGGCCGTGGATCTGCAAAATTAAAAAGGCGTTTCAGAGCGTGCTACTCTTAGGGGATGGCAGTTCGTTCAGATCTTGATACATATTTGGACGCGCTTTATCTCGAGCGGGGTTTATCTGAACCGACGTTGCGCGCCTACCGAGTCGATCTTGAGAGTGCAGATAGTTACGCACGATCGCTCAACAAAACCATCGGCGAGTTGTCGGATGCCCAGATTAATGATTTTATCGGATTACTCTTTGCTGAGGGATTAAAAGTGACGTCAATTCAGCGAAAACTGTCCGCACTGCACGGATTCTATAAATATCAGATCCGATATGGGCATCGCGATGATGATCCAATGGCGCAGATACACAGACCTGCTAAGGGTCGACCTCTACCAAAGACTCTTTCGGAAAGCGACGTGTCCAAGCTTCTTAAGGCTCCAAAAACAGATACATTGATTGGATTGAGAGATCGAACGATGTTAGAGGTTCTATATGCATCTGGCCTGCGTGTCAGCGAACTCTGTGGTCTTGAACGATCAAGCATTAGTTTAGAGCAAGGTGTCGTCCGTGTTCTCGGAAAGGGCAGCAAAGAACGATTAGTTCCTTTGGGTGATGCCGCTAGAGATTGGTTGCAACGATATTTTCTAGAGGCGCGCCCAGAATTTCCTGATCCAAGAGGCCCTGCGGTCTTTCCGGGAAGATCTGGCACACCCATGACGCGGCAGACTTTTTGGCATCGATTGAGGCACATTGCTCAAGTCGCGGAGATCTCAACTGAGTTGAGTCCGCATACATTACGACATGCCTTCGCCACCCATCTAGTCAATCATGGTGCCGATCTTCGCGTTGTTCAGTTGTTGTTGGGCCATGAGGATCTGTCAACAACACAAATTTACACACATGTTGCACGAGAGCGACTGAAGCAATTGCATTCCGCACATCATCCGCGCGCTTGAGTTACACTTCCGGATTTATTGAATGAGGGTAAACTATGCGTTGGATTCTATCAATTGTCGCACTGGTTTCTGTGGCTGCGATCGCTGATCAAGTGCAGATTGAAAAAGCCATCACAGGAATCAATCCACTAATCCAAATCGAATCTGTTAAGGCAGTCGACGATACGCCATTTTTTGAGGTGACCTTAAAAACCGGTGAGCGGATTTACACCGACGCTAAAGGATCACATTTTGTTGCAGGTGATTTGTATCGAGTCGGTATTGGTGGCTTAAAAAATCTCACAGATATTGGTCGTCGCGCTGATCGTCAGGAACTGCTCGCTCAACTTGACGAGTCGAAATTGGTGATATTTTCAGCAAAAGGCGAAGTCAAACACCGTCTTCTTGTATTTACCGACATTGATTGTGGCTACTGCCGACGCATGCACAGTGAAATCGAACAACTGCGAGAGAATGGTGTCGAAGTGCGATATGCGGCGTTCCCGCGTGCGGGAGTTGGCTCCGATTCATATAACAAGTATGTATCTGTATATTGTGCGAATGATCGAAATGCAACGATGACGCTTGCAAAAGCTGGTGAAACGCCAGAAGCAGCAACGTGTGACAATCCAGTTGCAGAGCAATACCAATTGGGACAAAAGCTTGGAATCACTGGCACTCCCACGCTCATTTTTGAAAGTGGAGACATGCAGCCAGGCTATGCACCATGGAACGAGCTCTTAAAGCGTATGAATCAACAGGGTTCTTAAGCTACAATCGCGGGCCTCGGACGGACTGAGTACGAACAAGTGAACACACAATTTCCGCGCATTGAGCGCCTGCCTCCTTATGTTTTCAACGTCATTGGTGAAATGCGCCAGAAAGCAAGAGCAGCTGGCGAGGATGTCATTGATTTTTCGATGGGAAATCCGGATCAGCCAACCCCGGATCACATCGTCAAAAAGTTAGTCGAAACGGCGAATCGTGAAGACACGCATCGGTATTCTCAGTCCAAGGGAATCCCACGCCTGCGTCGCGCAATGGCCAACTGGTATCGGACGCGCTATGACGTTGACCTGGACCCAGAGACTGAGGTGATCACCACCATCGGATCGAAAGAGGGTCTTGCGCACCTTGCCATAGCAACCTTGGGCCCCGGGGACGCGGTGCTTGTACCAAATCCCGCCTATCCGATCCACCCTTATGGATTCGTGATAGCAGGTGCTGATATTCGCCACGTCCCACTGCTTACAGGCGAAGATTTCTTTGCAGAGTTGGTCAAAGCGATCGAGACCTCTTGGCCTCGACCGAAAATGTTGGTATTGAATTTTCCGGCGAATCCGACAGCAATGTGTGTCGAAATTGATTTCTTCGAGAAAGTGGTCGAGATAGCTCGCGAACATAATATTTGGGTCGTTCAGGATCTAGCCTATGCTGATATTGTATTCGATGGCCATTTCGCTCCGTCGATTCTGCAGGTTGACGGTGCCAAAGAGATTGCTGTGGAGTTCTTCTCGCTTTCGAAAAGTTACAACATGCCTGGATGGCGAGTCGGTTTTGCCGCTGGGAATAGGGAGTTAATTGGTGCTTTGGCCCGAATAAAGTCATATCTCGACTATGGAACATTCACGCCGATTCAGGTGGCTGCTATCGCTGCACTTGAAGGTGATCAAACGTGCGTGAATGAAATCCGCGATATGTATCAAGCGCGTCGCGATGTGTTGTGTGAAGGGTTAAATGCACTGGGGTGGCCGGTCGAAAAGCCGAAAGCAACCATGTTCGTGTGGGCAAAAATTCCAGAACAGTACCGTGAGATAGGATCGTTGGAGTTTGCCAAGAAATTAATTCGTGATGCCAATGTCGCGGTGAGTCCTGGGATCGGCTTTGGCCAATACGGTGATGACCATGTGCGCTTTGCATTAATTGAAAACGAACATCGAACACGTCAGGCGCTTCGTAATATCAAACGCCTATTCCGCGTTGAATCGACAATGACAGAGACTTTCTAAGGATAGATTTTGAAACCTATTTCTGTTGGCCTCGTAGGCCTCGGGATTGTTGCACAGGGTACCCTGAATGTACTCGCCAATAATCGTGATGAACTGGCGCGCCGGATCGGTCGCGAAATCAAAATCACCTATATTGGTGCGCGGAGAGACCGCGACGGCGTGAATTTATCAGGTATCAAAGTAACCCGAGACTTAATGGATGTTGCCCGAGATCCTGATGTTGAAGTGTTTGTCGAACTAATTGGTGGGTGTGATTACGCCCGTGAATTGATCGAGGCAGCAATCGAGTCAGGCAAGCATGTCGTTACAGCGAACAAGGCGTTGATCGCAGAGTGTGGGAATGCGTTGTTCGAGAAAGCGCAGGCTAAGGGTGTGACAATTGCATTTGAAGCGTCTGTTGCCGGTGGAATCCCGGTAATCAAGGCATTACGTGAAGGTCTAGCGGCGAATCAAATTCATTGGCTTGCTGGAATAATAAATGGTACCGGTAACTTCATCCTGACTGAGATGCGCGACAAAGGGCGTGATTTTTCGGACATCTTGGCTGAGGCGCAAGAACTCGGCTACGCTGAAGCGGATCCGACATTCGATGTTGAGGGTATTGATGCCGCGCATAAGCTGAGCATTCTCGCGTCAATCGCATTTGGGATTCCGCTCAATTTTGATGCTGTATATACGCAGGGAATCTCTACTATCGATTTGATGGATCTTGATTATGCTGAAGAGCTTGGTTATCGCATCAAGCACTTGGGTATTGCACGCCGCACAGAACGGGGCATTGAGATGCGAGTTCACCCCACATTGATTCCTGAATCACAGTTACTCGCGAATGTAAATGGCGTGATGAATGCAGTGGAGATTCATGGCGATGCGGTGGGCTCAACATTGCACTACGGACCTGGGGCGGGATCGCTGCCGACGGCCAGTGCTGTGGTCGCGGATTTGGTCGATGTTGCGCGAGTTTTGACAGCGGATCCGACCAATCGTGTTCCGCATTTAGCATTCCAGCCGAGTCATCTCAACGATCTGCCGATCCTGCCAATTGAAGAGACGATCTGTCCGTTCTACATAAGGCTCTCAGTTCGTGATGAGATTGGAGTCCTTGCGCACATCACGCGAACGCTCGCCGATCAGAATGTGTCATTGGAAAGCATCATCCAGAAAGACGGAGTCGAGGGTGAGCCTGTCGCGTTGATTCTTTTAACTCACGCTGTCCGTGAGAAGGATGTCTTGGCGGCCTTTAGTTTGATTGAACAACAAACATTCGTTGATGGAAGTCCTGTCGTTCTCCGCTGTGAGGCTTTAGGGGGTGCTTTGTGAAGTTTGTTTCGACTCGAGGCCAAGCCCCTGTCTTAGGTTTTGATGACGTTGTACTGACCGGTCTTGCTTCTGATGGTGGACTCTATGTACCGGAATCACTGCCAACAATTTCTGAAGCAACACTGAGACATTGGCAATCACTCGCATACGACGAACTAGCGATCGTAGTGATGTGGCCATTCGTTGACGGATCCATGCCACGAGAGACTTTTGAGTCGATGGTGAAAGATGCCTACGGTTCATTTCGGCACTCAGCTATTGCGCCGACAAAACAACTCAGCCATGACACCTGGCTTCTCGAATTATTCCATGGGCCAACACTGGCCTTTAAAGATTTTGCACTCCAATTACTAGGGCGATTACTCGATTATTTCTTGGCCGAGCGTGGCGAGCGTGGCGTTGTGATGGGCGCAACATCTGGTGACACCGGATCTGCTGCAATTGAAGGTGCTCGACATTCAGAGCACCTTGAAGTGGTTATCCTGCATCCATACCAACGCGTCAGTGAAGTCCAACGGCGACAGATGACAACAGTTTTGTCAGATAACGTACACAACGTGGCTGTGCGAGGGAACTTCGATGATTGTCAAGCGATCGTCAAAGCATCGTTTATGGATCAAGCGTTCGTGAGTCCAAATCGTCTTTTGGCGGTCAACTCAATCAACCTTGCAAGAATCATGGCGCAGACGGTTTACTATATCTACTCCGGACTGCGATTAGGTGCTCTTGATCACGAGATCGCGTACAGCGTTCCATCGGCCAACTTTGGTGACGTGTTTGGCGGGTATCTCGCGAAACAGATGGGATTTCCAATTGCACACTTCACAGTCGCTACTAACGCAAATGATGCTTTGGTGAGAGGGTTGGGTGGCGATTTATCCAGAAAGTCGTTGAAAAAGACATTGTCTCCTTCGATGGATATTATTGTTAGTTCAAATCTCGAACGTTTATTGTTCGATTTTCATGGACGTGATGGTTTGAAAATGGCGCAGGTGATGGAGTCATTCCAGGCTGGTGCGGTGCAGTTGGACAGCTCGGTTGTCGATCAAGCCAAAGCACTTTTTTCAGCGCATGCTGTTGATGATGAGCAAACTTGCGCCACCATCTCTCGAATCTTCGAAGATACGGGCGAATTGATTGATCCACATACAGCGACAGGCGTTGACGCCCTGCGAGTCACGCCAAATGGAATGACGAAGGTTGTTTTGGCGACAGCGCATCCAGCAAAATTTGCTGAAGCGGTTGAAAAAGCTGGTTTTGGTGAGGTACCACTACCCTCTGATATGAAAGATTTACTCCTGCGTGAAGAGCGCTATACCATTCTCGAGAACGACCTAAGTGATGTTCAATCATTTGTTCGTTCTGTGATGGGTTAGTGCGCGAGTCGCGATCAATTGATGCCTCGGTTTTTGCTGAGGCCCGTTCTCGTGGCCTTGACCCTTTGATTGGCCGGATTGTTGCTGGCCGGATTACGAGTGACACTCCGTTAGAAGCAATTCTCGCCCCTCAACTTCGACATATTGCTCCGCCATCATTACTGACGGATATCCATCCTGCCGCAGAGCGGTTACAACAGGCTATCCTTCAAAACGAACGAATTGGCGTGTTAACGGACTACGATGCAGACGGCTTAACAAGTCATGCTGTGATTATCGAATCACTGCTCCGCTTTGGTGTATCGAGACAAAAGCTCACACATTGGATTGGGCATCGGCTTGACGATGGGTATGGAATATCAGAAGCCTTAGTTGATCGGTTATTGGACAGTACACCATTACCAGAGCTTCTGATCTCGGCGGATTGCGGGTCATCTGATGAGGCACAGATCGCGAGACTTCAAGTTGTAGGGATCGACGTCATTGTGACCGATCATCATCAAGTTGCTGATCATGGTCCACCTCCGAGTGCCTACGCTGTTGTCAATCCAAATCGCGCAGATTGTCACTACCCTGATAAAGCAATTGCTGGTTGCATGGTATCATGGCTAGTGATGAGTCACGTTCGTCAAGGACTCATTGATCAGCAAGCGATCGCTGCGGATACGCCGAAGCTGGGCGATCTCTTCGACTATGTGGCTCTCGGTACTGTTGCTGATTGTGTTTCACTCGGTTCAAGCGAAACCAATCGAGCGATTGTGAAAGCCGGCCTCTCATTAATTCGAAAGCAACAGCGTCCGTGTTGGCAGGTAGCAGCATCACAATTGACTCGGTCATCCCGAGAGATTAATGCAGATCTCCTAGCATTTCAGTTGGCGCCCCGATTGAATGCCCGTGGCCGGATTGATCATTCATTTCGAGGCTATGAATATCTTGTCGCAGAATCACTTGCCGAAGCGACCGATGCATTTCTTGATTTGGATGCGGACAATAAAACCCGTCGTATGATTGAGAAGGAAATGATTGAACAAGCCAAGCCACTGGCTCATCGGCAACATTTACATGGTGGATTGGTGTTGTGCGTCGTTCTGGAAACTGGTCACGCAGGTGTTCAAGGGATCGTAGCAAGCCGTTTGGTCGAGGCA
The DNA here is from genome assembly GCA_902558075.1 of uncultured Litorivicinus sp. Classification (GTDB taxonomy): domain Bacteria; phylum Pseudomonadota; class Gammaproteobacteria; order Pseudomonadales; family Litorivicinaceae; genus HIMB30. The sequence continues at coordinate 43,109 of CACECO010000003.1, forward strand.
GAAGGTCGTCCGTCAATTGTTCTGACCCCCGGAAATGAGCCGGCAATATTGACGGGCTCAATGCGCTCGATACCCGGTGTCGATGCCAAAAAATTACTTGATATAGTGAACGCAAAGGTACCAGGGGCTCTGTCGCGATATGGTGGCCATACCGGCGCTTGTGGTCTGACCATCAGTAAAGACGCGCTTCCTGATTTCAGTCGTGAATTGCAAGAAATCTATAAAATGACCTATTCGCATATCGGGCCAAAACCTCGCTTTTTGATCGATGGAGAACTACTCCCCGAGCAACTCAGCGTCACGTGGATCGAACAAATGGAGGCGCTTGGTCCATTCGGACGAGGCTTTGATCAACCTGTTTTTGTCGGAGTTTTTCAAGTTGTCGCGGTACGCCCCGTCGGGCAAGAGAAAATGCACCTGAGCTTGTCGTTGCTTATTGAAGGTCGCCAAGTTCGGGCGATTTGGTTTTCGGCTCTCGAACCGCATCAACCAGCGCCTTTCAACTTGGGTGATTGGATCGAGTGCGTTTACAGCCTCTCGATCAACACATTCCGTGGTCAGGAAGTCTCATTAACGATTCATCATGGAGAGCTGAAACAGAAAGGAAAAATGCATGTCTGAAGTGATTCTTTCTGTCACCGGTCTTGAGAAGTCCTATGATGAAGTAATAGCGGTTGCTGGTCTCGATTTTGAGATCGCAAAGGGTGAGTGTTTTGGGTTACTCGGACCCAATGGTGCGGGCAAAAGTACCACTCTTGCGATGCTCGAGGGGATGGAAGATCCTACGCAAGGAACCGTTCAATATTATGGCGGTCCGCGCCCGCCGGATTATCAAACCCGGGTTGGTATTCAGTTCCAGGCAACAGCCCTTCAAGATTTCTTAACACCCTTTGACAATCTCAAGTTATTCTCGAGTTTTTACGATGATCCGATCCCGATGGATCAATTGATCGATCAGTTCCGGTTGCAAGAATTTCTTCATCGAGACTCACGACATCTCTCGGGTGGGCAAAGACAACGATTACTGCTCGCTCTAGCCCTTGTACATAATCCAGAAATTGTTTTTTTGGATGAGCCAACCACGGGTCTGGACCCTCGATCCCGTCGCGATTTATGGGATGTGGTATCTGCTTTGAAAGCGGACGGCCGCACGCTGATTTTGACGACGCATTATATGGAAGAAGCTGAAATTCTATGTGACGAACTGGTGATTCTGTCCCATGGCAAAACGCTGCTCCAAGGCTCACCAAAACAACTCATTGCCGATGCTGGTGTTTCAGATTTAGATACACTCTTCCTATCATTGACTGGCGAGACACTGGTTAAGACGCAGGAGGTGATTGATTGATATCAATTATGCGATCCGTGCGACGAATGAAGGCAGTCTTTTTTGCGAGAAACCTCGAATATCTAAGAGATCGAGCAAGTTTTGGCTGGAATCTCGTCTTCCCCGTATTGATTGTTTTTGCACTGGCTGTAGTCTTTTCTGGACCACCAAGAGCGTTATTTATTGTTACCGCAGTCACGTCAGATAGCCTCCCTGACCTTCTCGATTTCCCGGGCATTGAGACCATCAGTTCAGACCGTAGCAAAGCACTTGATCGGCTGTCTCGACAACAGACAGATTTGGTCGTTGAGGTGGTTGAGGATTCTGTTCTTTATTGGGTGAACGGAAACTCTGCTTCAGGTGCGATTTTGGAGCTCCTTCTCGAATACACCGAATCAAGACCGCTCGAACGTGGTGAAACTGACGGTGAAGCGATTCGATATGTGGACTGGGTTGTACCCGGCATTCTCGGGATGAATATGATGTATAGCGCGTTATGGGGAGTTGGCTATGTGGTTGTTCGTTATCGACAATCAGGTTATTTAAGACGTTTAAAGGCGACACCGCTGACAAAATTTGAATTCCTCTCAGCTCAGGTTCTTTCGCGATTATTGGTCACTTTGACTGCAAGCGCAATTGTGTTTGTGGGGACGAACCTGATTTTAGATTACAAAATGGTCGGGAGTCTTGGACTCTTGTTTTTGATCGCTTTGGTGGGTGGCCTGGCAATGATTACCTTGGGACTTGCGATTGCATGTCGAACTGAGAGCAAGGAGTTTGCTGATGGATTGTTGAATGCCATTACATTCCCGATGCTACTCTTATCGGATGTTTGGTTTTCACTCGATGGATCACCCCATTGGGTTCAGATAATCGCGCAAGTTTTGCCTCTGACACATGTATTGGAGGCGGCACGTGCTGTGATGCTAGACGACGCTGGGATGGCTGATATTACGATTCATCTCGCAATCCTTGTCGGGTTCTGTACTGTTGGTATGGCGCTAAGTATTAAACTCTTTAAATGGTAATGAAATGACACAGTCTGCATTGATCCAAGGAGGCTCAGGTGGCTTGGGACGGGCCTTAGTGAACCGGATTCTTCGGTCCAATCAGTTTGATCAAGTTGTCGTGACGGGGCGTGACATCCATAAAATCGATTCAAGAGATCCGCGTGTCATACCGATCGAACTTGACCTTTTATCTGATCAATCAGTTGTCGATGCAGCGACAGCACTTGCATCGCAGATCGACAAACTCAATCTAGTCGTGACCACTGCCGGGATTTTGCAAAATGAATCGCTTGGTTTAAAGCCCGAAAAAAAACTCACAGATCTTACCCGGTCGAATTTGGAAACGGTGTTTTCCGTGAATTGCTTTGGACCATTTCTTTGGTATGCCGCGCTTGGTCGTTTGATTCGTCATCGAGACCCAATGACCATAGCGACTTTATCAGCTCGAGTCGCATCCATTAGCGATAATCGGTTGGGTGGTTGGCACAGTTATCGTGCAAGTAAAACTGCACAAAATATGCTGACAAAGAATTTGAGTTTGGAGCTTTCGAGAACCAATCCAAATGCGATCGTGGTCGGCCTACATCCGGGGACAGTTGATACTGATCTCTCAAAACCGTTTCAGGCTGGGGTTGATCCCCATCGATTATTCACTACGGAACAGTCGGCCGGATATCTGTGGGATGTTCTGAATGAGCTAACACCAGAGCGATCAGGTCAGGTAATAGCCTGGGACGGCAAAACAATAATACCATAGGGTAACGCAGTCGATTATTCTACGGTCGATTGGGTGAGATTGGAGTGTTTCATCCACTCAAAATTATTGATCGTATACTTCCCGGCACCACTCAATCCAACAGCGATAGCCAACGTGACAATTAGCATGGAAAATTCCCAGCCACCTTCCTTGGCTGAAAATACCCAGTTATCACCAAGGTGCATCTTAGTGGCACCGATCAGGTTTGGTAGTGAAACCCATGCCGCTAAGCGAGTGAATGCGCTAAGGATTAAGGCGATGCTTCCAAGAATTTCGCCCCCGATAAGAAGGCATGCAGCGATTGCGGGAAGTTCAATAGTTGCAAAAAATCCAATTGTGCCGTAAATCGTAAAGGTCTCGACCTTTAAAAAGTAGCCGTGCGCAAACGAAATCATCCCAAGGGCAATACGCGTAATCGTTAGTTCAAGTGCTTGATTCAACATGGTTGTCTCCTGTGTTTCATGTTGAGCAAATAATGACTACGACATTTATGGAATTAAATGACGGAAAAAACACTTGTTTAATCCTTTTTTGGAACTAATGACGAAGGGAGAATCCGGAATCTAAAGGAGAGTTTATGGATCGTCTATCGCGCGTGCCAATTTTTGTCGCTGTGGCCCGTCATGGAAGTTTCGCAGAGGCAGCTCGTCGATTAGGAATGACCGGGTCCGCAGTAAGCAAACAAGTTCAGCGCTTAGAAAATGATCTCGGTGTCCGACTATTCCATCGAACAACCCGTCAGCTCAGTCTAACTGACGAAGGCTCATTCCTTTTCGAGCGCTCAGCTCCTTTGGTTGAAGGAATCGAGGAGGTGGGTGAAATGCTCGCTGGTCGGAAAGCGAAGCCAGAGGGCTCGCTTCGGATTTCTGCTCCCGTCGCGCTCGCTCAGCGCGTACTCAAAGACCCACTCACCGCATTCGTCTCGCATCATCCAGGAATTAATTTGCATGTCGAGCTGTCAGATCGATTTGTTGATCTAGTTGGCGAGGGGTTCGACTTAGCGATACGCATTGGTCACTTGGAGGATTCGTCTTTGGTTGCTCGTCGGCTATCAGATGTTCCGATGGTTCTTGTTGGTGCTCCGATTTTATTGGCTGAGTATGGGACCCCAACTACTCCTGACGATCTCGTTGATATTCCTTTTATTCATTATGCATCGGAGCGCGTTGTACAACGGTTAAAACTCCGACGTGGTAATGAGGAGCCAGTGCAAGTCATGACACAAGCGAAGCTGTCAACAAACAATGATCAAATGATGGTGTCTTTTGCACGAGCGGGTCAGGGGCTCATTTTGCTTCCTCAGTTTATGGTAGAGATCGAACTGGAGGATGGACGGTTACGTGAAGTATTGCCAGACTACCGGGTATTTCCTGAGCGAAAACTGTATGCCGTCTTTCCTCATGGTCGGCACTTGCCGCTGAAAACACGTGCGTTGATTGATTTTTTAGTTGATGAACTTGCATAAAAAAACCCGAGTGGCTAGGGCTCGGGTTATCAGTGGCGAAGACAGGGGTTTAGTCGTCGGTACGATTGACATTAGCGAGGGCAACCGCAGCCATATTAAAGATACCCCGTGGAGAATTGGATGCGGTAGCAACGTGCGCTTCCTTATCGAGACCCAATAACAGTGGCCCGACGGTAACGCCGTTACCCAAAACTTTGAGTAGATTCCTCGCGATGTTGGCTGAGTCCAAATTTGGACAAATCAGCAAATTGGCTTTTCCTGTTAGCTTAGTGGTAGGGAGAAGATCGAGACGGACTTTCTCGTCCAACGCTGCATCTGCATGCATTTCACCGTCAGCTTCGATACCTGGATAACGCTCCATAAACATTGCAGTAGCTTCACGAACCTTAGCTGCAGAAGTTGTATTCTGGGAGCCAAAATTTGAGTGTGAGAGGAATGCTGCCTTTGGTTGAATGCCAAACCTCCGGATTTCGTCGGCAGCAAGTTTCCCTAGTTCGCAAAGCTGCTCGGCCGTCGGATCAAAATTTACGTGGGTGTCGGTTAGGAAGATCGTTCCTTGTTGCAAAATCAATACAGTTAGAGCACCAACGACAGGCGAACCCTTCCTGCGTCCAATAATCTCTTCTGTAAGCAGAAGGTGCTTGCTGTAGCTCCCAAAGGTTCCACAGAGCATCGCGTCAGCGTCGCCGCGATGGAGCAACATTGAGGCGAGCACCGTGGTGTTTGCGCGAACGCGTGTTTGCGCAGCCTTTGGAGTCATGCCCTGACGTGCCGTTAGCGTGTGGTATTCTTCACCGATGGGCGTAATGACTACATCATCCAAGTTGTCGATGATATGGAAGTCCTTATCCGCTTCTATTGAAAGCCCCATGGACCTGATTTTGTCTATGATCACTTTGCGACGGCCAACGAGTGTCACATCAGCAAGATTTTCTGAAACGATCAGCTGGCAAGCTTGAAGCATTTTTCCGCCTTCGCCTTCAGCCAACACCAATCGGCGCTTTGTTGCGCGTGCCGCTTCAAACATCGGCTTCATCAACATGCCTGAGCGGAATACGAAACGACTCAAATCGTCACGGTACGCTTCTAAATCCTCGATAGGGCGTGTTGCAACACCGGATTTTTCCGCAGCAAGAGCGACTCCGGGTGGAATTTCCATGATCAAACGTGGATCGAATGGCTTTGGAATTAAATATTCTGGACCGAATGTAAGCTGTTCGCCTTGATAGGTATTTAACACTTCGTCTGATGGTGGCGAATGAACCATCGCTGCAATGGCTTCGGCACATGCTGCCTTCATCCCTTCATTGATGACTGTGGCGCCACAATCCAATGCGCCGCGGAATAGGAACGGGAAGCAGAGAACGTTGTTGACCTGGTTTGGGTAATCAGAGCGGCCAGTTGCTATTAAGGCATCGGGGCGAACCTCTTTGATAAGCTCTGGCATGAGCTCTGGCGTTGGATTCGCCAGTGCGAAAATGACCGGACGGTCCGCCATTTTCTTAACGTCGTTTTGATCAATAACGCCGGGTACAGACAGACCCAGGAACGCGTCCGCTCCAACGATGGCTTCCTTCAGTGTTTTCAGATCAGTTTCTTTCGCATATTGCGTCTTATACTTATCCATCGGCTTTTCACGGCCAACACGCAGAACACCGTGTTGGTCGCACACCGTAATATTATTTTGTTTCACCCCTAGCGTCTTCAACATGTTTAAGCACGCTTGCGCAGCCGCACCCGCGCCCGAGCAAACGAGTTTGATTTCACCCATGTCCTTGCCGAGGTAACGCATCGCATTGAGCATGCCTGCGCCTACCACGATGGCAGTCCCATGCTGATCGTCATGGAACACCGGGATATTCATTTTCTCACGAAGACGTGTCTCGATTTCAAAACACTGTGGTGCTTTGATGTCTTCCAGGTTGATTCCGCCAAAGGACGGTTCAAGCGCTGATACCACGTCGCAGAATCGATCTACATCAGGTGTGTCAACTTCGATGTCGATCGAGTTAATGTTGGCAAATTTTTTAAAAAGTACTGATTTGCCTTCCATAACTGGCTTCGAAGCGAGTGGTCCGATTGCACCAAGGCCCAGAACTGCTGTTCCATTCGTGATCACAGCAACCATGTTGCCTCGAGCAGTTAATTCAGCAGCCTTATTGGGATCATCTGCGATTTCTGTACATGCATACGCGACGCCTGGGCTGTATGCCAGTGCTAAATCCCGTTGGGTCGCCATCGGTTTAGTTGCTGCGATCTCTAATTTTCCGGCAGGCTCAGCACGGTGATACCGCAACGCCGCTTCACGAAGATCCTTCGACATAGAAATGATACCCAATCTGTGGTGGGGTGTGTTTGAGGTAGTGTAACGCACTTGGCAAATTAGTTAAGAGGATAATGGATATCGATTCGCCAAATGTGTGTTGTTTTTGGCCTTGCGCTTGTCGATGGATCCATCCTGTTGATGTTTTTACTCGCAAGTGAGTCAAAAATTGAAGAACGGCTTTTTTCGGAAATTACCTACCAAATGAGTAAGCTCAAAGATTTTACCGATAGTCTGTTTTTTTCGAGACACAGTCTCAGCAACGATGCGGCAACAGATCGATGGTTTTTTGTGACAGGCTGCCGAATGGCTCGTTAGCTTTTAGCCATGCGGAGAGACCCATGAACATCGCAAAGCGTATCTGATTCAGCAACGTGATTACGTGGCTGAACTTGTCACGAAACTAAGCCAAGTCCCGGATTTGATTCCTCAGTCGAATCTCTCAGCGACTCAGTGATAAACTGGTGTTTTGGTAGGATAGATTCCATGAGTACTCGTCTTCGTTTTTCGTATTCAGACCTTCATCAAACGATCGCTGATGGCGTCCAGGAAATTATTGCCAGTGATTTCCAGTTCGATGTCATTTTGGCAATTGGTGGTGGCGGTTTTATTCCAGCACGGATCCTCCGGACCTATGTTGAAAAACCGCTGATCGCCATTTCACTTGCTCGCTATCATCCAGACGAACCACCATCTGATGTCCCATTTAAAATTCAATGGGTTGAGGGCGTTAAAAATATGATCACTAATAAGCGGGTGCTGTTAGTTGACGAAGTGGATGACGAGCGTACGACGCTTGCTTTTGCAATTGGAGAACTGCTTGCAGAGAACCCGGCGGAGATCGGCGTGTTCGTGATGCATAACAAATTAAAAACGAAAAAAGCTGAGTTTCCAGATCCCGTTAAACACATATTTGTTGGTAAGAATATCGAGGATGTTTGGGTTGACTATCCCTGGGATGCGCGAGACATTGTTCAACATGAGCGTGATGCGGCTAAGGGCGGAGTACTTGAGGTTGATGAAGCCGAAGCAAAGGCTGCTTATCGCAATTAACAGTTAACAGTTACCGTGAGAGCCTCTTGAACCATGGGTCCGACGGCAAACTCTGGAACCAGTATCGTCTGATGATAAAGGCCATCACGGTCAGCACAGCGGTTAATAAAATGTAGAGAATAGCGGCTCCGCCGAAGACCCACAAATCATAACTTCTTGAAAAGACAGTCCTCGCTTGTCCCATCAAATCTAAAACGGTGATGGTGCTGACAAGTGCACTGGCTTTTAGCAACAGGATGCCTTCATTTGCCAGTGCAGGCCAGGATGCTCGGAGTGCCTGCGGAAAAAAAATTTTGAAGAAGGTTTGTTGAGTACTGAGTCCAATGGACTGTGCGCCCTCAAGTTGTCCCTTTGGTAGATTCCGGATTGCACCAATTAAAATATTAGTTTGGTAGGCAGCTGAATTGAGCGTGAGAACAATGAGTCCAACCCACCATCCGCTGCCGAGAAACAGCCAAGCGGCTGATTCTCGAACGAACTCGAATTGAGCAAGTCCATAATAGATGAGCCATAACTGAATCAGGATCGGTGTTCCCTGAAAGACATAAACATAGCCGGTGATGGATGCTTGGATGAATCGAGGGCCAATAGCTAGCAGCTTTGCAAGTGATCTGGCCAAAAGGAAGGCTAGGATGAGTGCCAAGACGACCAATTCAAAGGTCGTAAATAAGCCATCAACCAAACGAGGACAATGAGGTCCGATGGAATTCGGAAGCATGGACTCCATGGGTTCACAGACTGATTTGCCGACATGGTAGTGCCATCCTTTGAACCAAAAATATGTTGATTTCAAAAAGCCTTCGACCATCAACTCAGACCCACCATTGCCACACGATCTTCGAGACGTTCTCTCACTCGATTACTAAACCAAGTCATGACCAGGTACAGAACGGCGGCGGCTACGAAAAAAATGAAGGGTTCGCGCTCAGTTTCGCCGGCCACTTTCGCGGTTCGTAGGAGTTCGTCAAAAGCAATGACTGCGACCAGTGATGTATCTTTTAGCAGCACAAGCCACAGGTTTGTCAAACCAGGTAATGCATACCGCCACATCAGTGGAAGGTGGACTTGTCTGATGGTTTGTCCTTGAGACAGTCCGAGTGCACGCGACGCCTCAATCAATCCTCGCGGTACTGCCCAATAAGCACCTTTGAATACCTCGGACGCATAAACTCCGAAAATCAGGCCCAGACCAAGCGCGCCTGCAAAAAATTTCGGAGTTGATATGGTCAGAGGGATCGAGAGCGCACTAAATAGTGCGTTGAGCACAATATCGAGGCTGAAAAAGACAATTAAGATCACCAGAAATTCTGGTGTGCCTCTAAATAGGAGCGTTAATCCGTTGGCAATACCGCGTATTGCCGGGTTGGGCTGAATCTTTAAAACGGCAACTTTGCCACCGATTAGGAGGCCAACGAGCATAGAGGCAACCGCTAAGCTAACCGTCATGAGTGCCCCGAGGAGCAGTTCATCTCCCCAGCCGGCTGTACCAAGTGTGAGTTTACTCAGAGTCTCCACGAAAAAGGTGGGGACTTGGATCCCCACCCGTTATCAATAGATATCGGCGGAAAAATACTTGGCATTAATCTCTGCATACTTGCCGTTCGCACGGATCGCATCGATTGCCCTATTCAATGCTGATTTCAGGTCACCTTCACCTTGACGAATCCCGATACCGATTTGATCATTAATATCAATTTTATCGCCTGCAAGCTCGTAACCTGTGTTCTCTTTGAGCCAATCCATCGCCGGATAGATATCAGATACCATTGCATCCAATCGACCCGCTAAAAGGTCGGCGTAGGCAGCAGTTTGCGTATCATATAGCTTGATATCTGTATTCCCCATCAAATTATCTTCAGCCCATTGAGAGGCCACAGTCGAACGCTGTGCCCCAACGGTTTTACCAGCCATATCCTGAGGACCAGCAACCTGACCTTTGGGTCCAATCACAGCCAAATAATTTGAATAGTACCGATTGGTGAAATCAATAGTTTGTTTGCGCTCATCAGTGATCGACATTGATGCAATGATTGCGTCGTACTTATTTGCCACTAGCGCTGGAATGATTCCATCCCAGTCTTGAGCAACTAATTCACAATTTGCTTCCATTTCTTCGCAAAGAGCCATTGCGATATCGACATCGAAACCGATGAGATTGCCGTCGGCATCAACACCGTTAAATGGAGGGTAGGCACCCTCAGTCGCGATGCGTAATGGATCAGGAATACCTGCTGCCACCGATGCCGAAGCGATCGCACTCAACACGACAGCCGTAAGAAGTTTTTTCATCATGATTCTTTTCCTTCGTTCTAATAGCTTGAATGGTATCAGATTTCACCAATCGCCTGTGTTGCCCATTGACGTCCACGGTTCTGCGGGTGCAAGCGCATCGCCAGCTTGCAACAGTTCAATCGAAATCCCATCGGGACTTTGGATAAATGCCATGTGTCCGTCACGAGGCGGCCGATTGATCGTCACTCCAAGCGTTTGTAAGTGAGCGCAGAGCCTATAAATGTCGTCGACTCGGTAGGCAAGATGACCAAAATTCCGCCCACCGGTGTATTCCTCCCGATCCCAGTTGTAGGTCAACTCAATGAGAGGCGCCTTGTTCTCTCGCGCACTGCTCAAGTCATCAGGCGCCGCCAAGAATACCAGCGTAAATCTTCCTTGATTACTGTCATAACGGCGGGTCTCCACCAATCCCAATCCATCACAGTAGAACCTTAATGAGGCGTCAAGATCGGTGACTCGGATCATGGTATGAAGGTATTGCACAAAGCCTCCGAATTTTTTAAAAATCACTTTTATTTGTTCAAGATAAGGCGCATAAAGCAACCTCAGGGTACTACAGAAGTCGAATGCCATGCGTATTATCTTTACCGTTTTATTGTTGATGTTATCGCAATCGTTGTGGGCCGCAGTTATTCCGGTCTACGTCGATCAAGCAACAACGAGCCAGGTACAAACTGGAACAAACGTATCTGGTCGCGTTGTCGCCAGCGTGATTCATACTTTGTCCGCTGAAGTTGCAGAAACGGTTTCGATCATGAACGTCCTCGTTGGAGACTCAGTGAAGGCGGGTGAGGAACTCGCACGCCTCGATGACACTGAAATTCGCAGCCATCTGAAGAGCCTAAAGGCACGGAAAACTTATCTCACTGCTCACCTGGCTTTGTTAGAACAGCGAAAAATAGTCCGTGAGCAACAACTGGCTCGTGCCGAGAGCTTGAACACCAGAGATTTGCTGACACGCGATGTAACCGAGCAAGCGGAACTCAATGTGATCCAGACGGAAAGCGATCTTGTGGAGACGCGTTATGAACTTAACGAAGCGAATATCCAGACAACAGATGTTGAACGCCAGCTGAGGCAGACTCGGATCACTGCAGAAACATCTGGTCGAGTGATTACGATTAACGTGACGCAGGGCCAATACGTTAAACCAGGTGATCAATTGTTTAGATTATTACCCGATCTAGGAATTGAGATAGAAGCTGAAGTAAGACCAGAGGCTTATAACTCGATGTCAATTGGACAGATCATTTCCGGGACCCTGCGTCACGCCTCCTATGATTTGAAGGTTCGAGCATTGATTGCAGAGCAAAACCCGAGAACTGGGTCGCGATTAATTCGCTTACAGTTTTTGAGCCCACCCATGGGTAACTTTGTGCTTGGAGAATCCATTGACCTCACGCTTCCAATTGGCAAGATCAAAGACAAGATTACGATTGCTAAAGATGCTGTTATTCCGAGTAAAGGCGGGCATCGAGTCGTAGTTATCGTTGATGGAAAAGCGGAACCACGTAGTGTTGAACTCGGAGCGGGTTTTGGCGATCGGATTGTTGTGACAAAAGGTATTCGAGCAGGCGAGCTTGTGGTTACTCAAGGACAAGATGGCTTGCGCAAAGGGCAAGATGTCAGCATCGTTGGAGATCAATCGTGAACGCCTTGATACGTAGTGCCATCGTACACCCGATCGGGGTATTGGCGGTTGTTCTGTCGATGATCTTATTCGGCGTTGCATCACTTCAAACAATCCCAATCCAAATGACGCCCGATATCGACAAACCGATTCTTCAAGTGCGCGTGAGCTGGCCTGGCGCTTCGCCTAAGGATGTGGAACAGGAGGTGGTTCTTCGGCTAGAGCGCGAATTGACTGGACTTTCGGGTGTACAGAGTGTTCGAAGCGACAGTCGTCGTGGTCAAGCTCGGGTTACTTTGACCTATGGCGTCGGCCAGGACATGGATGCAGCTTTAGTGAAGCTCTTGGGTCAATTAGCCCGAGTATCTGGTCTACCAAGCGATGCAAAGCAACCTGAAGTTCGGACATCGAATTCGGATGATTCACCTATCGCTAGAATGGCGCTGGTTGCCCAAGACGGTGTTGATATCGACATCGATACGCTTGGTCAATTTGTTGATACCGTGATCCTTGAACCGCTCAGCCGAATCAGTGGCATTGCTGAGGTAACTTCAAGGGGTGGTGCAGCTCGCGAATTGCGTATTGCACTTAATATCGATCGCGTTGCTGAATTTGGGTTATCGATTGCTGAGGTAGCGGATGCTATTCGCACGTCTTCCGCTGAGGTAACCGCGGGCGAGATCACAGAGGGTAACCGCAGTTTCACACTGAGGACGGAGGCAATCAGTTATACACCGGATACCGCAAAAGAGCTTGTTGTTCGGACAGATCTTCGCGATGGTCGTATCTTCAATGTTAAGTTGTCAGACATTGCTGATATTGAGCTGGGATACAAGACTCCAAATAGTTTCCGTCGGCTAAATGGCAAGCCAGCGATAACCTTTGCGGTGCTCAGAGAACCGGCATCGAATGTCGTGACTACACTCGAACGACTTAAAAACGAGGTCGATGCCTTAAACGCAGGCGTGCTCGCTGAGCGGGGACTCGATTTACGCATCGTTTATGATGAAACTGTGTATATCGGATCAGCTCTGGATTTGGTTCAGAACAACATCATGATCGGCGGTATTTTGGCGATCGTGGTTCTTTTAACTTTTTTACGTGCGTTAGCGCCAACTGCTATCGTAATAATCGCGATTCCTGTGTCTATTATCTCGACCTTTGTGGTGATTGCAGGACTTGGGTTATCAATCAATGTGATCTCGCTTGCCGGGCTCGCATTCGCTGTTGGGATGGTTGTTGATGCATCCATTGTGAGCCTTGAGAACATTTACCGACTGAAGCAGTCTGGTTTTCCGACTTTGAAAGCCGCTTATTGGGGTGCACGTCAGGTGTGGGCGCCAATCTTGGGCTCAGCACTGACAACGGTTGTTGTATTTATCCCAATCTTGATATTAGATCTCCCGGTCGGTCAGCTCTTCAGAGATATTGCAGTCGCTATCAGTGCTTCGGTCATTGTGTCTGTGATTGTTTCAGTGACCGTGATTCCATCTCTGGGTTCCTGGTTGATTAAAGATGCTAAACGTTTTGATCGGCAAACTCGTATTCCAGTGATTGATACGTTGGCTTGCGGGTTTAAGCACTTGGTGCTGTCGTATTGCCGGATTGTTGTGCGGTCAACGGCTGGAGGATTAGTGGTTGTGTTTGCCCTCATCGCTTGTTCGATCGCGACCTTAATGATGATGATGCCGCCGTTAGACTATTTGCCCGATGGCGACAGGAACTTTGTATTTGGACGTATCTCAGTCCCACCCGGCTACACTCGCGAAGCAACCGTCAATTTTGCGCAGTCGATGGAAGACGTCGCCCGCCCACTCTGGGAAAATCCCAATCCAGAAAAGCTTCCACATATCGATCGCTTCTTCTTCGTTGCTTACAACGGAGGCGCCTTTGCTGGTGCTGCGACAGCAGATGCAGGACGAATTCGCGAGCTGATCCCGGTGTTATCTGAACCAGTGGCAAAAGCGCCAGGAGCCCGTGTCTTTGTGACCCAGGCTTCGTTGTTCGGTCGTTCAGTCGGAGGGTCACGTGGCATCTTGATCGATGTACTCGGACCCGACTTCGAAACAGTTGAACCCGCCTTCCAGAGTGTTAGACGACAAGTCAGTGAGTTGTTTCCGAGGAAAGCTGGCCATCAAATTCGTGTTCGACCATCAGCAAATGCGGTGGGTCCTGAGTTGGTTGTCAGGCCAGATCGAGCTGCACTGGCTCGCGCCGGGGTTTCTGCAAGAGATTTTGCGCAAGCTCTCGATGTGTACAACGATGGTATTCTGGTCCGAGAGATACCACTGGGTGGGGAGCTGGTTGAATTAGTCTTAACAACAAAGACTCGAGAGACCTCGAAAATCGAAGATATTGCGGACATTCCGGTGATCGCTCGGAATGGGTCACTAGTAAAAGTCGGTCAAGTTGCCGAGGTATCGATTGAGTCGGCGCCGAATCAATTACTACGAAAAGCCGGTCGTCGTGCTGTGACTATCGAATTACGCCTGCATGAGTCGATTCCATTGGAAACAGCCATTGCTGAAATCAATGAAAAGGTCGTGACTCCATTCAATATCAATTCGAAAAATGGCGTCAGACTCGCGCTGTCAGGAGCTGCTGATGAGCTGGCAAAGGCCTGGAGTGCGATGCAAACAAACGTTGTTTTAGCGATCGCAGTGATTTACTTACTCTTGGTTATTTTATTAAAAAGTTTCGCCTTGCCGCTCGTCATTCTGGTCACTGTGCCAATCGCAGCAACTGGGGGAATTCTGGGATTAGCTATATTGAACTTATATATGGATCAGCCATTAGATATGTTGACGATGCTCGGCTTTATTATTCTGACGGGTGTGGTCGTCAACAATGCGATTTTAATGGTTGAGCAAACGCTATGGCACATCCAACGTGATGGCATGGATTCGGTTGCCGCAATTTTGGAAGCGACAAGTAACCGGATTCGTCCAATATTCATGTCGACACTAACCAGCCTTTTTGGTTTATTGCCGTTAATTGTTCTCCCTGGGGCAGGCTCTGAATTGTATCGAGGGATTGGGATTGTAGTGTTTGGCGGTCTGCTTTTATCGACGGTTTTGGCTTTGTTTTTTATTCCACCCTTGATGGCTGTTTTGATGAAACGATACAAACCGGGCTCACCGATCGGTGGCATGACGGAAGAGATGACAGCGCCTCTTTCTCAAATTGCCTGACGAGACGCTCGAGATTCGTTAAAATCTCGGGTTTTTCAACTGCATCGAGACCATGCATGGAAATAAATGCCCGTAATACAATGATGGCAGACCTCAAGGCGCGTACCGACGTGCTGAGGGGGTATCTTTGACTACACAGCGAAGCGCGAACGACTCGACGAAGTCAATTTAGAGCTCGAAGATCCTAACGTCTGGAATGATCCGGCCAAAGCACAAGCACTCGGTCGCGAGCGTGCAAGCTTGGAAGCTGTCGTTGAGACGATTGATGAGTTGGATCAAAGTCTTGCCGACCAGACCGAGCTGACGGCAATGTTACTTGAAGAAGGCGACCAAGATGGACTCGTCGAAGTCGATGAAGAACTTGAGCATTTAAAAACCTTGGTTGTTGGTCTCGAGTTCCGCAGAATGTTTTCCGGTGAAGCTGACGGCAACAGTTGTTATCTCGATATTCAGGCGGGCTCAGGAGGAACCGAAGCACAAGACTGGGCCAATATGTTACTTCGCATGTATCTCCGCTGGTCTGAGAAAAAAGGTTTCAAGGTTGAGGTCGTCGAGGTTTCAGAGGGTGAGGTTGCGGGGATCAAGAGTGCGACGATTCGTGTGCAAGGTGAATACGCCTTCGGCTGGCTGCGGACAGAGACAGGTGTCCACCGGTTGGTTCGTAAGAGTCCTTTTGACTCCGGCGCAAGACGTCACACTTCGTTCTCTTCAGTGTTCGCCTCACCTGAAATCGACGACAACGTGGAAATTGAAATCGATCCATCCGATCTTCGAATCGATACCTATCGAGCGTCAGGAGCCGGTGGTCAGCACGTCAACAGAACAGATTCTGCGGTACGTATCACCCATGAACCGAGTGGAATTGTGGTTCAATGCCAAAGTCAGCGTTCACAGCACCAGAACAAGGATTTTGCGATGAAACAACTTCGCGCTAAGTTGTATGAACGCGAGATGGACGCTAGACGTACTGAAGCACAAGCGGTTGAGGACTCAAAAGCAGATATTGGCTGGGGTAGTCAAATTCGTTCTTATGTCTTGGATTCGAGTCGAATTAAGGATTTGAGAACAGGCGTTGAGACTTCCAACACTCAATCAGTGTTGGATGGTGCTTTAGATCCATTTATTGAAGCAAGCTTGAAGCAGGGACTGTAATGACTGATCACACCACCCCGGAGATCGAAGTCGATGAAAATCAACTGATTGCTGAGAGACAGAAAAAACTATCTCTGATCCGCGATACCGAAGGACCTACCTTTCCGAACGACTTCAGACGGAGCCATTTAGCACTTGGTCTTGCGCAAATGTACGGATCTGACGATAAAGAGACATTGGCTGAGAAAGGTGTGAAAGTCGCTGTTTGTGGTCGTGTGATGTTGCGTCGAATCATGGGAAAAGCGAGCTTCCTAACGATTCAGGATGCCAGTGGTCGCATCCAACTTTATGCTCGAAAAGTGGATCTTCCTGAAGGCGTGTATGACGATTTTAAGAGCTGGGATCTTGGCGACATTGTTGGTGGCCGTGGGACATTATTTAAAACCAATACTGGAGAATTATCGGTTCACTTGACCGAGATTCGGTTACTCACCAAATCATTGCGTCCTCTGCCCGATAAACATAAAGGCCTGACAGATACAGAGCTGCGTTATCGACAGCGCTACGTTGATCTCATGACAAATGATGAGACACGTCACGTGTTTACCTTACGTTCAAAGGTGATCGCGGCGATTCGTCAATTTTTTGAATCACGTGATTTCTTGGAGGTCGAAACGCCGATGTTGCAAGTGATCCCTGGTGGGGCAACGGCGCGTCCTTTTGCCACCCATCACAATGCACTTGATATCGACATGTACCTCCGAATCGCGCCAGAGTTATTCTTGAAGCGACTGGTTGTCGGTGGATTCGAGCGCGTATTTGAGATTAACCGTAACTTTCGCAATGAAGGGTTGTCGACCCGTCATAACCCGGAATTCACGATGCTAGAATTTTATTGGGCCTATGCGGATTACCATGATTTGATCGCGATAACCGAAGTGCTGCTGCGTGAAGTAGCGCAGAATGTGTGCGGCAAAACCTTATTTACACTTGAAGACGGCTCACAGGTTGACTTAAAAGAGTCATTCCATACGCTGACGGTCAAAGAAGCAATTTTGAAATATTGCGATAAAGCAACAGATGCCATCCTCGATGATCTGGCACTAGCGACAACGGTCGCCCAATCATTAGGACTGAAAGTTGAATCGTCGTGGGGCCTTGGCAAAGTACAAATCGAAATTTTTGAAGCGGTCGCTGAAGAGCAATTGATGCATCCAACATTCATCACGGAATATCCGGCTGAAGTTAGTCCGCTTGCGCGACGTAATGATGAGAATCCGTTTGTCACTGACCGATTTGAGTTTTTCATCGGTGGACGGGAACTTGCGAATGGATTTAGCGAGCTTAACGATGCCGAAGATCAGGCGCAACGTTTCCGCGAACAAGTTGCGCAAAAAGCCGATGGCGATGATGAAGCAATGTTTTATGATGATGATTACGTACGAGCCCTTGAATATGGGTTGCCGCCAACAGCTGGAGAAGGCGTTGGCATTGACCGGCTTGTCATGTTTTTAGCTGAGCAGCATTCGATTCGTGATGTCATTCTTTTCCCAGCGATGCGTCCGCAGGGATAACGCGAGTCTGGTCATCGGCGAACCACAGGCTGTTGATTTGTTCGCTTCTTTCTCGATGGTGAGTTGATGAATCCGTGGATCGCGCATCTTGAAAATCAGGATTTGAAATGGATCGTAGACTATGGTCAAGGGGTCTATTTGGATCCAGGAATCGATGTGTATTTCCCGAAACCGACATTAATTCTTGACGGGCAACTTGAGTGTCGAGGTCATGTTCGAGGTAGTGGGGCGTTACTGGGAATTTCAGAATGGTATCTTGAGGTCGACCGAGGCGCGCGTTGGAGTGTTATTACACCCGTTTGGGCACTCGAGTTACCACTGACCCGTCAACATCGAACGACTTGGAGCGTTGCGATTGCTGTTGCGATGTCCGCTGAAATTCGGCTGGCACAACCTGATACCCGCGGCCTTGCTGATGTGGAAGCGGCTCGTTTGAAATTCCGGTATGTTGTGAGTCAGTTAGAGACCACTTTATGAGGGACCAAAGTGGCTGAAGAAAAGCGCCAATCGGCGACAGATAGTTTAGGATTGCCCCGCCGGATGTGGTGGCTGTGGCCTTTTGTAGTTCTGTTGATTGTGATCTGGGCAATCAGTTTGTGGGCAGTTCGAGTCGCAGATACGCAAGGAACGCTTGGTGTTGTGACCTCACACCGTGGGCTTGGCAATACCGCACGGGCTGAAGTCGCGCTATTCGTCCCCTCGACTATTCGATCACGTGTGCTTGGTGAGCGCGTTGATGTGACATGCCAAGACGTGACGCTGATCGGCCAAGTGTTTACCGAGTCGGGTGATATTTTGTCTGTTCAAGATATTCGCGACTGGGTTGGTAGCCGATTATTGGCAGAGCGTTTGTTTAATCAAGGCGTTCGATTACAACAAGTTGTTACCGAGTCGGATGCGAATATCCCGGCGCCAGGCGAACATTGTAACGTGACATTGATCAGCGGGCGTGTTCGTCTCATCGATCTATTAGGCCGTAGCTTAAACCCATGACAGCGACTTTAGATGGCTTTATTGCAACCGGAGCGACTTTTGAAGCTGTCGCCGATGAAGCTGATTCACTCGGATATCAGTTGAGAGAACGTCGTTTGAAGCCACCAGTCTCTGGATCTGTTTTTGTGGATCAACATGGCCACCTGCAGCGTGTGCGTTTTCAAATGTTTGGTTGGGTTATGAGTATTGATGGCGACTCAAAGATCCATATTATTCGGTGGCGAAAGGCTTTTACGGTCGGCGGATACGTGCTTGAGCCTGAGGTAGCTGATTATCGACTGACTATACAATGGCTTGCCTTGACTTTAGTGGTCCTCGCACGATTACTGCTCCTGCTACTGGTTAGCATCCTCGGTCAGGTCAATGACTTATCGTTGACTCCGCTTTGGATTTTAACAGCCCTCATTTTGGCATCGACGACTTACACTTCAATCACATTAATTCACAGATCGCAGTGGCGCGACCTTGAAGTAGCGTTAGATGCGATGGCGCCTGATTGGATTCCAAGATTATCCAGAGACGTTGGTGGACGTATCCTCGCATGTTGCACGATTCTAGGGATGTTGATTCTTGATAGTGTCTTGCAACTGTCCACATCAATTTGGGTGGTGGGGCTGGGTTTCTTGTTTCTTGATCTGATGCCAACGCGTCATTTCAAACAAGCGCGAGCGATTACTCAGAAACCTCGAGTCCGGATTGAACGAGCGCCAAGAAAAATGATGGACGAGCTGCTCGAGCTACTTCATCTCAAAGGCTCGGGAGTGCACGTGTTACGAACTCAGGTTCCAGAGATACTCTTGCGTGCAAGCGAGGAACTGGTTCGTCAAGGCCAGCCAATTACCGTTCTAGGTCCAGAATCCGAGTTCTTGCCGGGTACGTTAAGGAGTAACTTTGCCTGGGATGCGAGCGACGAGGGTGAATACCATTTCGCTAATTTGATGGAATTGATTGGATTGACCTATTGGCGAGAACGTTTCGGTGATTCACTCAATTATCAAATCGGACCTAACAATCAAGGTCTCTCATCCTCAGAAGCAGCCGCGTTGGCAGTCGCTCGTGCACTTGCGCAAGGTGCGGATACCTTAATTTTAATCGATGCGTTAGCGCCTTTATCGGCCGATAGGCAAATGGAGCTACTGAACCGATTAGGTTTTGCGAATTGTCGTATTTTTGTGTTTTCCAGCGTGTCTGACTTATGGGAAGGTGATACCAATGAACTCGACTGAATCGCAAGTCTTTCAGCTCGCAGCCGGCAACGTCTCAGCAGGTCTTGCGAGAGACCGCTTATGGCAGGTCAAAGAAGGTGAGGCGAGACTCCGCCTTCTGATCTCAGACGATGAAATTGGAACCATGCCAGTTCCTGAATCAGGTTGGTTTCTGGTTCCTGAGTCGAAGTATTTACGTATTCAGTTAATCGCAGACACAGCGATCTCGTTTGAAAGTCGGCTCCCACTTAGTCTGATTCCGCGACTTGGTGATCTTGGACGTCATCAGTTGATTCAACCCATCCGTCAGATGATGTCTGTCGTGGGTGTTGATGATAGTGTCATCGACTGGAGCGTGAAGCTAGCGCAACCCACATTCCGGTCTTGGTTCGGTGAGTCATTGGATCAGTCGATTAGGCTCGCTCAACCAATGTCACCCGATATTATGACGCCACTGATTGCTGATCATGTGCCGCGACCAATGTTGGAGCAGGATTCGCTACCTGAAGAACGTCGCGCGCTACCTGTCTTGGTGACTGCATCGATCTTATCGATTGTGGCTGTTGTGAGTTGGCTTTGCGCGTTAGTGACCCTTGAAGCACCAGGTTTTGCGCTGAGTTATCAATATTCTAATGCCGCGCTTGGAAGCCTAGGTATTGTTGCGTTGGCTGTTTGGGTAATTCATTTGTTCGCCCAGTATTATCGTGACGTATCACTTGTTGGTTTAGCGGCTGCTTTAGCAATGATGATACTGATCCTTCTTTTCGAAGCCCCAAAAATTGCCATCTCGCTGATCTTTTCAGGAGGTCTGATCGGCGTTGCTTATTGGGTCTATGTGCGACGATTGCTTCCTGAACTTCCAGCGATTGACCAGCCCATGCGTTGGTTATCGCTTCGGTTGTCGCGTGATGGAGTCCCTTCCGTTAGGGAACGTGTACTCAAAGTTTGGGATCAAGCACGTCAGTGGGTTATCGCACGGATTGAATTGGTGGCTGAATACAGCCGATTCAGCCGCGCTGTGATTGCTGCAAGTCTGGTGATTCCGGCGATCGCATCAACGGATGAAACCCGACCAGTCGTTTTAACAGGACTGTCGCTCGGAGCCCTCCTAGTATTAGAACGTTTGCGGGCTGCAATGCCAGTGAGTCTCGAGTCAACACCACAACAGGGTGATAAAAAAACGGTGCGGCCTTTAGTGCTGAGTGGGGAAGTGCAATATGAAGACGTTATTTTTCGGCGTCATGCGGGTGAGGCTCCGTTATTCAATCAACTGAGCTTCCATTGTCCTGATGACAGTTTGGTTCGTATCACCGCTGCTGAAGGTGCTGGTCTCTCAACGCTCAAACATTTATTACTCCGTCAAGTGACTCCGGAGCGCGGTATCGTGCGTATTGGTGGAATGGATGTCGCACGGCTAGATCCAACTGTGTTGGCCTATTCTGTGATTATGCTCGATCATCCGCGAGACGCCGACGTTGCGACGGTTGGGCAGTGGTTGTTTATCGAACCGGGCATCGAGCCATCGACGCTTGAGATACACCTGCAAGCATTATCTGCCAGCCATTGGATTGAATTGTTGCATGATCGCTTAAATGCACCATTGGGAGCTTTGCAATCGATCGCGGGCCCGCTCGGGATGAATCGCCTGAAAATTGCAAGGGCGTTGGCAAGAAAGGGTCAGCTGATGTGGGTTGATCATTGGTTGATTGGTCTTGACCAGCGCTCGCGAACACACTTCATCGATAGTTTGGTCGAACGCTCAGGGACACGTTTCGTGGTTGATCGCAATGAATTGCTCAAAGGTCAAGCATCGATTCACTGGGAGGTCTCGCGTGATTGAGCAGCAACTGTTCCTTGGTGCATTGACTGAACAGGAATATCGACATTGGAAGGATAACTCGGTCATTAAACAGTTGCGACCTGGTGAGACGCTCATTGGTGAGGATGATTTTCCCGATATCCATCTCGTTTTACGTGGTCAATTTGCAATGTTTCGAGGAGAGCGATCGCCGGGCGTTGTCGGTTTGGATGAATTTCTCACCGGTTGGATGACCGATCGAGAGTGGCTTGCCGATCGGTCAATGGTACTGATTTATTTGGATTCAGGTCGATTTGGACAAACGTTATCGATCGATCCACGTCGAAAGCACCTATTTCACCAAAGTGTTACACCCATGCTGGCCGGTCGCTTGTATCGTGATTTATGTGAGACCCAGACTATTCCTATCGCTCTCATGCGTGGATTTGAGCGAGGCGTGACACGTTTCCACGAGCTCCGGCAGACCTTTTTAAATTGACGAACGAGCAATCATCTAGTCATCCAGGGGAGATTTTTTATCTGTCAATCATGATTTTTTTGCATGTTGGATGCACCGCAACCGATGCTTTCAGAGCTGGCGAAGCGTTTTACGGTTTCCAAATCTGAAGCCGGTCTTTTAGTCCCAGTTACCCTGATTCCGCTCGTGATCGAACCGTTGAGTTACGGGATTTTTCTAAAATAATTCGGTGCGCTCACAATCCTGAAATGGGCCTTACGATTGTTGGCTATTGCTATGGCACGGTCTGGCTTTGTGCATTCCTACGAGGGCATGTTGTTTCTTCGGTTGAGTAAGGGTGCGCTGCTTCCCGCGATCATGACGGCAACCATGGCTTATTTAACGTTCGGCCTAGAAGGTCATGAGCTATCCCGAGTCATGGTACTGTATGTGTCGGCCACAATCTTTGACGGAATGGCGGGTCGAGTAGCCTCCGGTCAGCTGGCTTCGCATATCGAGTGGGCATGGATCGCGTGGATGTAGGCGGCTCTGCTTTTGCTCTTAACGATGACTCCATAGAGACGGGCAACGCTACGACCGTTGAATTTGATGAATCTGGAAGCGCAGCTTATTAAATAGGCAGTAACTGGTCGAGGGTGCGGCCTGATTTTTCTATCGGTCTTTTGTATGTTTTGGGTGTGGCGGATACCTCAATTACTAACCATTTCGGATTAATGAAGTCTGTCCAGGTGCTTCGACGGGTTTAGTCGAGCAGAGTTATCTCGAATATAGTATTGGGAGTGTGTCTGCTTTTACGGCTGGTTGGCTAGCCAACCGATTTGGCGGGCCAATCCATTTTGCGATTATCGGTTTTATTGTAATGATTGGATCTCTTTTCCTGTCACTGGGTGATGTGTGGATGTTGATTGCGCAAATATTTCTCATTTGTCTTGGTATGGTTGTCATCCACACGTTGGCCTCCGCAGAGGTCAATCATAATGCCCGTTCGCTGGGTGGTGTTGTCAACGGGCCTTATGTCTCATGTTACTACGCTGGTGGGGCATTACTCTGTTCTTAATGGTCCTTGCTGCAATCGGAGGATTGGGTACTTGTTACATGTGGCTGTATGGCGAGATGCATCAGACACGACGACGATAAGTCGCCGCGTTTTTGTTGTTTTCCCGGCACTCAACTTCGATAAGAAAGGATCGGTGATTGGTTTGTTCACGGATCCATTTGTCAACATAGTCAAACACAAACTCTGCGGTTCGTTCCATACTGACATTCGGTAACACGCGCAGGTCGACAATTTGTTTGTCATGAAGATCCTGAAAAAGTTGTAGTTCGGGATCATCTTCATTGATCAGCGTTGTATGGTCAAACCAGTATGAGAGCCAGGATTTGATGTCTGAGAATTCACCAAAATCGAGACCGAACCCAGATTCCGTCAACTCCTTGCATCCAAAAGTCAGTTTGAAACTACGCGAGTAGCCATGGATCAATTTACAATGGCCCTCATGACGCCATTGACGATGACTACATGGATAATTGTCGAAGGTTTTGATGGTTTGGTAAACACTCATGTCTGAAATTATACGAGGTTTCATGATGTCGATGAATTGGAATTCCCCAGCACACCCTGAATTTTTGACGACAGACAATCGCCGTCTACCAGTGAATCGTATATTTTGCATCGCCAAAAATTATGAAGAGCATGCCAACGAAATGGGTGGTGAGGTTGATCGCAAAGCACCTGTTCATTTTCAAAAAAGTTTCGATGCACTGACTTTTGGCCCGAATGTTCGCTATCCAAGTCACACAGATGACCTGCATCACGAAGTTGAGCTTGTTGCAGTCTTGGGTCAGGGAGGGAACGATTTAAGTCCGGAAGAAGCTGAATCCGTTATCTTTGGCTATGCAGTTGGTCTGGATTTCACGCGTCGTGATCGTCAGGCTGAAGCTAAAGAGAAAGGTCTTCCTTGGGAAATTGGTAAAAATTTCGATGATGCTGGAGTGATGGGTGTGGTGACTCCAAGGTCCGAATTGCTGGTAATGGAAAACGCTGCAATTACTCTTGACGTGAATCATCAACCACGTCAGGCGGGGGACATCAATCAAATGGTGTACAACACGACTGAGCTCATCGCCTTTCTGTCGACACTTCAGGAGTTGAAAGCAGGTGACCTAATTTTTACAGGAACACCATCAGGAGTGGGTGCTGTGATCCGTGGCGATCATCTGGTTGGTCGGATCGATGGATTGGAAGACTTAGCCATTCAACTCGTTTAGGGGAGTCGAATACCGAAGCGACGAAGAAACTTTTTCTCAAACTCCCAGAAGTATTTAAATTGTCCTGCTAAAGTGCCAATGATGATGAGTAAACATTGATAGACAGCGAAGATCATGAAAATTCGGAGTGGCCAAAAAACCCAGGGCGACAACGTCTGTGAATTGATCCCAAAAAAATAGAGCACTGGTCCAGCTGCATACACAGCTGTTGAGCCGGTGATTGCGAACACTACAAAAATAACGATCAACTGTCCTGGTGACTCAGCTTTAAAGACAGACATCAGTTTTTGCATTGAGGATCCTGAGGCAGTAAGCTGAATGGAGATTACCTTTATAAAACTAATGATCGAGCTCGGTGCTTTGCTCGTGCAGAGTTGAGTGTATCACCAGAAGCCGCATAACAGTAACCCAGAAGTAACTCGCTGATGGGATCTTTTGGATTGAGCTCACGAACTTTCAAAGCTGACTGTACTGCCTGATCGGGCTCTTGATTGGCGACGAGTAGTTCAGCTTGAAGACGCCAGACACTGTGTTCGTTTGGAAGAATTTTCAGGGCGCGTTCGATAAGCTGCAGCGCCTTTGGAAACTGCTCGTTGGCACCTGCTTTCCTCGCCTCGGTGACAAGCTTCAAACCTGATTCTAGAGTTTTAATTTCCTTTTGTGCGTCGACAAATTCGCGACTCATTGATTGACCAGTCGCCGCGAAACGGTTCACTTCTGATTTGATCGCAGCGAGACGTTCACGACTGATTGGGTGAGTTCCGAGTAATTTCTGTGCGACTGAATTTCCACCTGCGCCAAGTTTCGCGAGCTTTTCTTGCATGTCAACCGCGCCTCGAGGATCAAATCCTGCACGGACCATCAGATCAACCCCGACTCGATCTGCTTCCAACTCATTTGATTGGCTGTACTGCCCCATTAAGAAATTTTGACCAAGTCCCATGATTCGATTTGATCCAGATTTCGTTCCCGGCTCAGAGATCCCGATTTCGATGACTTGTGCAGCCAAACCAACCAAAGCTCCGAATGTTTCGCGACCGGTACCGTGAAGCTCAGCACTGTGCGCCATTTCATGGCCTAAGATCGATACTAGCTCCGCCTCAGTCTCAGCTGCCAAGACTAGACCATAGTTCACACCCATTTTGCCGCCGGGCAGCGCCGAGGCGTTGATGGACCCATCATTGATAAGGCGGATCTCCCAAGGAAACGGCGAGTCTGCGGTCTTCGCCAAGCGCTGAATAAGTCCATTGAGGTAGATAGAAGTGACAGGGAATTGGGCTAAATCGCCGCCAGATTGTGCCAAGGCAAATGGATACTGCCGGATTCCTTTTTGGATCTCTCTCTTTGGATCTGTAAAGACTTGGACGACCGAATCGATGGGGTCACGGACGGGGTTCTGGCATCCCGTTAGTCCAAAGGCTGCGATCAGGGCTAAAAATACTCCAAATCTCATAATCGTTTGACCGGGATTGAACGCTCTTTCAACACAGCATTTGAAATTCCCGCATTATTTTTCAAAAGTGCTTGCTCGGCTCGATAGCTGGATCGAACCATTGGACCTGAGACAACTTCGAGGAACCCTCGCTCGAGTCCCCATTTGCGGTAGCGATCAAAAGCCTCTGGTGTAACATAACGATCAACTGGCAAATGGTTGACTGTGGGTCTTAAATACTGACCAAATGTCACGATATCAACATGATGATCACGCATGTCGTCCATGGCTTGTTTAATCTCGTCCTCAGTCTCTCCGAGACCTAACATCAGACTCGTTTTTGTAACCATTTGCGGACGATATTTTTTTCCATGTGCAAGCACGGCAAGCGTTTGCAGATAGCTCGCGCGTGGGTCTCGGACTGGATGTGTGAGACGTTTTACTGTTTCAACATTTTGAGCAAAAACGTCAAGTCCTGAGTCAATAACCTTCTCGACATCAGACATGACTCCTTGAAAGTCAGGAGTTAATGCTTCAACAGCTGTTTCTGGGCTTCTTTGTTTAATCGCACGCACAGTCGCAGCGAAATGATTCGCTCCACCATCATCGAGATCATCACGGTTGACGCTTGTTAGAACCACATATTTGAGGCCCATCAAGGCGACGGATTCGGCAGTATTTTTTGGCTCATCGAGATCGAGCCATCCCTTGGGGTTTCCGGTATCAACTGCACAAAATTGGCACGCTCGCGTACAAACCGATCCCATGAGCATGATCGTCGCGGTTCCTGCACTCCAGCATTCGCCGATGTTAGGACACATGGCTTCTTCGCATACCGTTGACAATCGGTGCGTACGGACAATTTTTTTAACCTCTTGATAGCCTTCACCACCTGGGCTCACAAAGCGCAGCCATTTTGGCTTATCGCCTCGTGGTGCTTTTTCATCAGTTCGGCGTTTTTGACCATTTTTGATCGCTTTCACGCCAACATCGTTGATGATTTTATCGCCACTTCTTGGGCGGTCTTTGTGTTCGGTCATGCAGCTTCCGTTGGTTTGTCGGTGTACTCAGAAAGTCGTGGACAACTGCACACCAGATTACGGTCACCATAGACATTATCAATTCGAGCAACAGGAGGCCAATAGCGGTCGGTTTTCAACGAGTTCAACGGGAATGCGGCCTGCTGACGCGAGAACGCATGAGGCCATTGATCTGCAGTTACCGCCTCAACGGTGTAAGGAGCGTGGCGGAGAATCGAGTTGTCCGCTGATACGTTGCCGGTTTCAATTGCTGTGATTTCTTTATGGATGGCAATCATGGCATCACAGAACCTGTCGAGTTCGCAGAGTGACTCACTTTCGGTCGGTTCGATCATCAATGTGCCGGCCACTGGCCAACTCATGGTCGGCGCATGGAACCCATAATCAATCAATCGCTTTGCAATATCGTCCACAGTCACTCCAGCGCTATCTTTGACCACTCGCGTGTCGAGAATGCATTCGTGTGCGATTAATCCCTGAGTATCTGTATACAAGATCGGATAATACAGACTTAAACGCTTGGCGATGTAGTTCGCCGATAAAATTGCGTTTTCAGTCGCACCTGTTAGGCCATCTGGACCCATCATACGGATATACATCCAGGAGATTGGCAAGATCATCGCTGAGCCGAATGGTGCCGCTGATACAGGACCTACGGGCGAGTCAGAGGGTAATTCAGGATGTCTTGGCATGAAAGGCATTAGGTGTTCAGCGACGCCAATTGGACCAACACCCGGACCACCACCACCATGCGGAATGCAGAACGTCTTGTGCAAATTCAGATGTGATACATCAGAGCCAACCAGGCCTGGGCTTGTCAGTCCGACTTGCGCGTTGAGGTTCGCTCCATCGAGATAGATCTGCCCGCCAACAGAATGTACGCGTCGACACACTTCTTGCACATGCGTTTCAAACACGCCATGCGTCGACGGGTAGGTGATCATGAGGCACGACACCCTGGTTCCGTATTGCTCGAGTTTGGCGTTCAGATCGTCGAGATCAATATTTCCGTCTCGGTCACATCCGATGACCACTACATCAAGTCCGACCATTTGCGCGGATGCTGGATTCGTTCCATGCGCTGATGAGGGTACGAGGCAAATGGTGCGGTCGGTATCTCCTCGTGAACGATGATATGCCTGTATCGCGAGTAGTCCTGCGTACTCACCTTGTGCACCTGAGTTTGGCTGCAGTGAAATACCGGCATAGTCGGTGATTTCAGCCAACCAGTCGTTCAGGTTTTGTATCATCTCTTGGTAACCAAGACGCTGATTGTCCGGGGCGAATGGATGAATGTTCGCAAATTCAGACCACGTTATTGGCGCCATCTCAGAGGCCGCGTTTAACTTCATCGTGCATGAACCCAAAGGAATCATTGCGCGGTCGAGGGCGAGGTCACGATCGGACAGTCTTCGTAGGTAGCGCATCATTTCGGTTTCAGAATGATGCGTATTAAACGGCTCCTGAGTCATGAAATCGGTCTGTCGTCGCAACTGCTTGGGCAGCATCACGTCACCTTCACCCAACTCAATTCCAAACACTGCGGCCAGTGTCTCGAGTTCGGCATCAGTGGATGCTTCGTCAAACGAAACCGAGACGGTCGTCGTATTCGCTTTGTGGATGTTAAATCCGCTTTTAAGCGCTTGACTGACAATTGCGTCAGCATTAGATACCTGCACCGATACCGTATCAAAGAAGGTTTGGTTGACCATGTTGCCTTGTGCTCTGATTCCCTGCTGGAAGCGGGATGCAAGGCGATGCACGCGTTCTGCCTGTGCAGTCAAGCCCGATGGACCGTGATAGCAGGCGTAAAATCCAGCAATGTTGGCCAGTAGTACTTGTGCTGTACAAATGTTACTTGTCGCTTTTTCGCGCCGGATATGTTGCTCGCGTGTTTGCAGAGTGAGGCGAAAGGCGTCACGTCCCTCTGAGTCGATTGACTGTCCGACAAGGCGGCCGGGGATGCTCCGTTTCAGTTTGTCAGTCACAGCAAAAAATGCCGCATGTGGCCCGCCGTTGCCCATCGGAACCCCGAAACGTTGTGTCGAGCCCAAGCAAATGTCCGCACCTAAATGTCCTGGTCCCTCCAGCAGCGTGAGACTCAAAATGTCAGCGGCGACGATCGTCAGAATGCCTTTCTCTTTGGCGTTTTGAATGATCGGTCCAAGATCAGCCACTGACCCATCGTGGCCGGTATATTGAACGATGAGGCCAAATGCATCATCGAAATCGGGAGTGTTGTGAGCATCAAACTCGATAAGTTCAAATCCGAGAGGTTCGGCGCGAGTTTTAATTACAGCAAGTGTCTGGCTGAATAAATTCGATGCCACATAAAAGCGTTTTGATTTGGATTTAGAGCTTCGCTCACAGAGTGTCATGGCTTCTGCAGCTGCAGTTCCCTCATCAAGCAGTGACGCGTTGGCAACTGCCATCCCAGTCAACTCAACGACCATTGTTTGATAATTGAAGAGTGCCTCAAGACGACCCTGCGAAATCTCGGGTTGATAGGGTGTGTATGCCGTATACCATGCAGGATTCTCGAGCACATTTCGTTGAATCACAGCGGGTGTCAGCGTATGGTAATACCCCTGACCAATAAGCGTTCGCACTACCTCATTCTTCGAGGCAATGGCCTTGAGCTCAGCGAGCGCATCGACTTCTGACACTGCATTAGGAAGAGACATCCGTGTCCGTTTACGAATATTCTCTGGAACCACTTGTGCCGCTAGCTCATCCATCGACTGAAGCCCCAGTGTTTTGAGCATTAAAGCACGGTCGTCTTCGGACAAACCAATGTGGCGGTCACGAAAAGTCTTTTCCTGATTCACTGAAACTACCTCCTATAACTCTTCCTGAATGAATGCTTGATAGTCAGCTTCGTCAAGCAAATCATCTAGCTCAGATGGATCAGACAAATGCATCTTGAAGAACCAACCATCATTCTCTGGATCTTCATTGACCAGCTCTGGTCGTTCTGAAAGTTCCTTATTGGATTTGATAATCGTTCCAGTGACAGGGGCATAAATGTCACTGGCTGCCTTTACCGATTCAACAACCGCCACTTCTGCACCTTGATCAGCAGACGTATCAACTTCGGGAAGTTCGACAAAGACCACATCGCCGAGTTGTTCTTGAGCATAAAAGGTGATGCCGACAGTGGCTGAATCAATATCCATGCGGATCCATTCGTGCTCGCGTGTGTATTTAACAGTCATAACAGGGTCCTATTTGTGGCTTACAGAGAACGTACGTAGCGCTGTTGAACAAAGATCGGGTTACAGACAGCACACGGGAGTGCTTTGCCTCTAACCTCTGCAAATAATTTAGTACCGGGTGTACTCATGTTTTGACTGACATAACCCATAGCAATAGGTCCTTCAAAGGTTGGTCCGAACCCACCAGAAGTGATTTCGCCAACCTCATCCCCGGCGCTGTTAGTGATTACGGTATGGTCTCGAAGTGGCGTACGACCATCCGTAGGAGCAATACCGACTCGCTTTCGAGGCGCCCCGTCATTGATCTGCTGAAGGATGATATCCGCTCCCAGAAAGCCGCCGTCTGTCTGGCGACGCTTTTGAATAGACCAGAGAAGATCGGCTTCGATGGGCGTAGTTGCCGTTGTCAGGTCGTTTCCGTAGAGACACAGACCGGTCTCCAGGCGCAACGAATTTCTAGCGCCAAGACCTACCCAAGTGGTTTCTTCAAGTGCGGTTAATGCCTCTGCAAGCTCTTGGGCTTCTGTGTTCGCAATCGAAATTTCGTAACCATCTTCACCTGTATAGCCGCAGCAAGACAGCGTGATGAGGTGACCATTCCAGCTGGTCTGAACTGCGCGCATAAAAACAAGGTCTCTTGCTTCCGGCATCATCTGTGTAAGCGCATCGCGCGCTCCAGGGCCCTGCACCGCGATCAACGCATGCGCATCCAAGTAGGTCATTTGAATTGAGTCGGGCAACATCGCCTTCATATGATCCATGTCGGCCTGCTTACAGGCGCCGTTGACGACTAGTCCCCACGTGGCATCGTCCCAGCGGGTCAGCATCAAATCATCGAGGATTCCGCCATTGTTGAGTGTCAGCTGCGAATAACGGATCTGTCCGGGTACCATCTCTTGAAGCGCGGCTGGAACCAGTTTTTCAAGCGCCTCGGTAATGCTAGGACCTTTAACCAGCAGTTGGCCCATGTGTGACACATCAAATAGTCCAACCGACTCGCGAGTATGAAGGTGTTCGCCTTTGACACCGAGGGGGTATTGAATTGGCATCTTGTAATTAGCAAATGGAGCGAACTTCGCACCTTGCTCAGTATGAAATGATTCGAGTGCTAGCGAGTGTAGATCTGTCATGCATGCTCCTTGCAGGCTGTTTCGCATGACCCATCTGTCATTGACCTGAGAGATTCAGGATAAATCCCTTACTCCGTCGGTGAGCATAGTCAGCTGCTTTCCAGATCCTCGTGACGACGTAACGGTCCTGTTGCCTGAGAGTTTCCGGGTCGGTTGCTCCTTCGGCGGCTTACGCACTCTCCCGAGACGACGTGTGTTATGAATAACACTGAGGAACTGGAATGATGACCGAAACACCGGCAATCCGCAAGTTCAGGATTTAGATTGGCGGACCCTTGGGTCCTCATTATGAAGCTGCATAATTCAGTTCGGTTCAATAGTAATCCAATCTTTCATTTCCCCTAAATGCAGGATTTGGATGATCCGTTCAAATTCCCAGATTGATAAAAACATCAATGGGTCTGTCTGGTGGCCACTTAATACACTTCAGTCAGATCACATTGTCTTTTCGTAATAGAAGATGCTTCAATTCTTTTTCTCATCGAATGCAAAGTCAGTGGAGCGGGGATGTCAGAGCAAATTCAATTCGCAATGCAGAACTGGTCCATCGAGTTTACTCCATCGAACAAAACAAAAATCGATGACTTCAGGCGCGTATTACCGGTTGGAACCACTGTGAATGTCACTGCGATTCCAGGCGCGGACCCGGAGTTGATGATATCGACTATTGAACAACTCGCGACCCAAGAAATGAATCCTGTCCCTCATATTGCGGCTCGAGGTATCGCATCGATCAGTGCGCTCGAGAACATGCTTGCCTTGTACCGAGAGGTCGATGTCACCGAAATTCTCTTAATCGCCGGAGGGTATAAGTCTCCTGTTGGCATTTTTAAAAGCGCTTTCGAGGTCCTCGAGACTGGGTTATTGCAACAGGTCGGAATTCGCAAGATCGGGGTAGCCGGCCACCCTGAAGGCAGTCCGGATATCCCAGAGACAGAGTTGAAAAAAGCCCTCAAACAAAAAAATCAGTTTGCAGAAGAAACGGGAATAGCAATGTATCTGGAGACTCAGTTTTGTTTTGATGCTCAAGCCATTCTTCGTTGGGAATCTGAGATTCGAGCGGATGGTAACCAGTTACCGATTCGGGTTGGTTTAGCTGGCCCTGCTCAGTTGAAGACGCTCCTGCATTTTGCATTGATTTCTGGTGTCGGTCCGTCATTACAGTTTTTGAAAAAACAGGCACGTCACGTGACTAAATTGCTGTCAGTTCAGGATCCTTACGATTTGATTGCTGATCTAGCACCACACATCAACGAACACTCTCCAACCCAATTGCAGTCGCTACACTTCTATTCTTTTGGTGATTTTTCGCAAACCGCAAGGTTCGCGCACGAACTTGCGATGTCTGGAACGCGATAAGTGGTTTGCGTCAAGTCGCTTTAGCGAAGCATGTACCTTGGCAATGGTGGTCAAGCATCACTCGTGAGCGAGCCAAGGCGATCGCACAGTGATGCCTACCACATATCGAACCGGCAAGAATGTTATGCATCAAACTGATTCAACTGCATTCGGGAAACAAGATTTCGACATGGACTGAGGCGAGTCAGGGGGTGCAGATTGACTTGACGTTACGATTCCGGGATAACGGTTGCTGGGGACCATTTTTAACAATAATTAGAAGAGTGTGCTTGACATGCCTATCCAACTTTCAGTTGGCCCGCGGGTCCGAAAGAGTCCTTTTTTCGAAGCGGCCATCCGCGACGGATTGCAAGCCGCCTCGGTCTATAACCACATGTATATGCCTACAAGTTACGGTGATCCGGTTGGAGAATATGAACGACTCATTCACGGTGTCGCGATGTGGGATGTGGGCGTCGAGCGGCAGGTTGCGCTGAAAGGCCCCGATTCTCTTGTCTTAGCGAGATTGCTGACAGGACGTAACCTTGATGATTTGACAATCGGCCATGGTAAGTATGCGCCCTTGTGTGATTTCCGAGGTCGATTGATAAACGATCCTGTGTTGTTGCAATTGGCTGATGATGAGATTTGGCTGTCCATTGCTGATCACGATATTGCATTGTGGGCAGCTGGGATTGCCGGCGCATATTCGTTGAATGTTGATGTGATCGAACCGGATGTGTCTCCTCTGGCCGTTCAGGGTCCCAAAGCTCAGGCTGTCTTAGTTGCACTCTTCGGTGATTGGATCAGTGATCTCAAATATTTCGGATTCCAAAAAACAATGCTGGGATCAATTCCGGTTATTGTTGCCCGTTCAGGTTGGTCGAAGCAGGGTGGCTACGAAATTTATTTGATGGACAGTCGATTTGGAACAGCGCTCTGGGAGCAAGTGAAAGAAGCAGGTAGGGCCTACCAGATTGGGCCTGGCGCACCTAACTACATCGAGCGGGTTGAAAGTGGATTAATCTCCTATGGTGCTGACACGGACGAGAGGAGCAATCCATTTGAACTGGGATTGGATCGATTTATTGATCTTGAGCAATCGTCGGATTTTATCGGAAAGGATGCGCTTCTGAAGATTCGCGACCACGGCGTGAATCGACGATTCAAAGGAATTCTAATGGATGGTCCAAAACTCATAGGGACCAACGAGCATCGATGGCAGATCAGTCAACAAGGGCGAGATGTTGGCTATGTGTCTGCGGCTGCATTCAGCCCACGACTTGACTCGAATATTGCTGTTGGAATGTTGTCGGTCGAGGCCATGCAAACTGAAGCGCGATTCGAAGTGCATTGTGGGGATTGTGTTAGGTCAGGGATCGCAGTCGATCTACCCTTAATTTAACGTCGGAGGTGTCATGGCAAATATCGATCAACTCAACCAGCATATGACAAGCCCTACAGCGGCTAACTTTGTTCCCCTCAGCCCGTTATCGTTTATCAAGCGAACCGCACAGGTGTTTGGTGATCAGACGGCAACAATTTATAACGGACAACAGCAGTCGTGGCGACAGATCTACCAACGCTGTTGCGCATTTTCTGATGCACTTAGACGAAATGGGGTGGAAAAAGGCAATGTTGTCAGTGTGTTGGCATTTAATACACCTGAGATGATTGAATTGCAGTTCTCGGTCGCAATGGCCGGCGGTGTGCTCAATACCATTAATACGCGTTTGGATCCTGAGACGATCGCTGGGATTCTTGATCACGCCGAGCCAAACACCCTAGTGTTTGATTTTGAGTTAGGTGATGTTCTTGTCGATGCATTGTCGCGATGCACCCATCAACCAGCGCATCTGGTGGTGATTTCTTCCCCAGGCTTGGATTCGCCTGATCAGCCCACCGACGTCATCGATTATGAGGATTTTGTTGAGATGGGAGATCCAGCGGCAGCTTGGTCGTTACCGACATCAGAATGGGATGCGTTTGGTTTGAATTACACATCAGGGACGGGTGGTCGGCCCAAGGGTGTTGTGATAAGCCATCGTGGTGCCTATTTGATGGCGATGGGGACAGTGCCTGCCTGGAATGTACCAATGCATCCGATTTATCTGTACACCGTTCCTCTATTCCACTGTAATGGTTGGGGGCACGCATGGATGAACGCGCTGGTCGCGGGAACGATCATATGTATAAAGAAAATTGAAGCGGCCACAATTTTTGATGTCATTTCCAAGTATCGGGTGACTCATTTTGGTGGGGCGCCAGTTGTTCTGAGTCTGTTAGTCAATGCGCCACTTGAACATAAGAAGCCGTTTGATCATCCAGTGCACGTCATGACTGCTGGGGCGCCACCGCCACCGGCGATTTTGGAGCAGACCGAGCAGTTAGGCTTGGAAGTGATGCAAGTCTATGGTTTGACTGAAACTTACGGCCACATTATGCATTGTGCCTGGAATACAAGCTGGGATGCGCTTGGGTTTTCAGAGCGTGCAGAAATCAAAGCTCGTCAGGGGGTTCAGTTTACCCACACTGAGGAGGTCGAAGTCTTTGATCTTGAGCGTGGAGATCCGGTGCCCTGGGATGGTCGTTCTGAAGGTGAAATCGTGATTCGATCGAATACGGTGATGAAGGGATATCACAAAGATCCACTTGCGACGGAGGATGCGTTCAAAGATGGTTTTTTCCATTCTGGTGATTTGGCTGTGAGACATCCAGATGGATATATCGAAATCAAAGATCGATTAAAGGATGTCATTATTTCAGGCGGTGAAAATATTTCGTCAGTCGAGGTCGAAAATATGCTGTATCGGATTCCGGGTGTTGCATGTGCAGCTGTTGTCGCCAAAGAGGACGATAAATGGGGTGAAGTACCCGTTGGCTTTATTGAGTTGTCTCATGACGCCAAGCCGATTAATGAGGCTGAGGTTATCAAATTTTGTCGCCAGCATTTGGCCGGGTTTAAGACACCAAAACAGATCATCTTCGGGGAGATACCAAAAACATCCACGGGAAAAGTTCAGAAATTTGTACTTCGTCATGAGTTGAAGCTGAACTCATGAAAACGCTATCTGAGTTCTCATGGTCCGACAGTCTGTTTTGGATTGTTTTCTATGGCTTGGTTGGACTCAGTTGGTTGATCTTAATTGCCAATGAAATGGATGGGCTGTCGTCATTTTCAACACTCATCGATTCAATCTGCGTCTCTGCTGCTGAGGCGAGCCTGAGGGAGTTAGCGGTGATGTGGGGATTGATGGTGCTGGCGATGATGTTGCCCACTTTTCATGCCCATGCGCGTATTCATCAGGATATTCGGTCAAAGGAGTCATGGCCGTCGCATACGTTTGTTCTGGTGTTGGGATTCTTGTTGATCTGGTCAATTCTCGTGGTGATCGGTGCGTTCTCTCAACACGCATTGGCGGCCAATGATTTAATCGATTCATCTGGTCGTCAGACCTCGTTGGTCGGCAGTGCGCTGGTTTTACTATTCGCGGGCGCTTATCAGTTTTCAAGTTTGAAGCGAGCCTGTATGACTCAGTGCGCGTCACCGATGCATTATTTTTTAAAATATTGGCGTGACTATCATATCGGAGCACTCCAAATGGGTGTGCATCTTGGTGCCCTGTGTATCGGCTGTTGTTGGGCATTAATGGCTTTAGCTTTTGTCGGGGGAACGATGAATGTGTTTTGGATGGCGATTTTAACGGGCCTGATGATCTTTGATAAGCAGCACTATTTTAATCAGCAATGGTCGACGTCTGTTGGTTGGACGCTTATCTTTACTGGAGCACTCGTTTTTGTTATCGCATTGACTTTTGAGGTGATCGTATGAACCAGGCACTACCCAAATGGGAAATCCAAGGCGAATTGATTCTGAACTGTAATTGCACGGTGTTCTGTCCTTGTGTTGTCAGCCTCGGAGTTCATTACCCGACTGAAGGGCATTGTCAGGCTTGGCTCGGGGTTCATATCGAAAAAGGCTTTTATGACGATGTTGCCCTTGATTCATTCAATGTTGGAATGGTTCTTGATATCCCCGGTCGAATGTCGAGAGGCGATTGGAAGGTAGGTACTTTTATCGATGACAGAGCGGGTGAGCCTGCGTTTCAGGGGCTTAGTCGTATTTTCCGTGGGGAAGCTGGAGGGACAACTCGGCTCTTTTCGATGCTTGTCAGCGAGAACCTCGGAACAGAGCAGGCTGCGGTGGCTTTTGAACGTAAAAACGATGAGCGATTACTCACGGTAGACAAAAAAATTGTCGGCGGAGTGAAACCAATTTCAGGCCCTGATACTACGAAAGATGTGACAGTGAACAACACCAGTTATTGGATGGGTCCCGATATCACAGTGGCTCAGGCGACAAAAGGACGTGTCAGGGCCTTTGGTCGTGTGTGGGACTTTGAGGGTCGTAGCGCTGAGATTTGTCAAATCAATTGGAGTGGTCCACATTAAAAAAAGCCGGTCGACGATCGAGTGTCGGCTTATTGGCTGAAATAAAGTTTAAATCGGCTTAAAAAATTATGGATGAAAAGTCAACGCAGGTTGCTTAGACTCCCCAGCCGACCATTTAATTGACAGACGTTCACGAAGGAGCGCTATCATGTACGCAAGCACATCGACAATCCATGTGTATGATCCGGATCTCGCCATGGCCATGGCGGCCGAAACGAAGCGCCAAGAAGATCATATTGAATTGATTGCTTCCGAAAATTACGCGAGCCCCCGGGTACTCGAGGCTCAAGGTTCGGATCAAACGAATAAATATGCTGAAGGCTATCCAGGGAAACGCTACTACGGTGGTTGTGAATATGTGGACGTTGTCGAGCAACTTGCAATCGATCGAGCGAAGGCGCTATTCGGTGCTGCATACGCGAATGTCCAGCCACATGCAGGTTCGCAGGCAAATGCGGCCGCATACCTGGCATTGATGTCGGCGGGTGATACCGTGCTTGGAATGTCCTTAGCCGATGGCGGGCACCTAACCCACGGTGCGTCAGTAAACTTCTCAGGTAAAGTCTATAATGCGGTCCAATACGGGATTGATGCGGATGGTTACTTGGACTACAACCAGCTCTCTGATCTCGCTGAAGCGCATCAGCCGAAACTGATTTTGGGTGGATTTTCTGCATACTCTCGGGTTGTTGATTGGGGAAAGATGCGGGAAATTGCTGATAATGTGGGTGCGTATTTCTTGGTTGATATGGCGCATATCGCAGGTCTCGTTGCTGCTGGGGTGTATCCATCGCCGATCCCACATGCGCATGTGGTGACAACAACAACTCACAAGACGCTTCGTGGTCCACGATCTGGACTGATTCTATCTGGCCAAGACGATGAGACCCTTCATAAGAAACTGAACTCAGCAGTCTTTCCAGGTATGCAAGGTGGACCATTGATGCATGCCATCGCCGCGAAAGCAGTCGCCTTCAAAGAGGCAATGGAGTCTGGATTCAAAACCTACCAAGAGCAGGTAGTCAAGAATGCGCAAGTGATGGCATCAGTTTTCATCAAGCGCGGATTTAAAATTGTGTCTGGAGGGACGGACAATCACCTGATGTTGGTTGATTTGGTTGCTCAAGGCATCACAGGTAAAGCTGCCGACGCAGCTCTCGGGGAATCACATATCACGGTGAATAAAAATGCTGTTCCGAATGATCCTCAGTCTCCATTCGTGACGTCGGGAATTCGGATTGGCACTCCTGCTGTGACAACCCGCGGATTCGTCGAAAGCGATTGCCGTGATTTGGCGGGTTTAATTTGTGACGTACTGGATAGTCTCGACGATGAAGCGGTGAAAGCACGTGTCCGAGACGAGGTTAAAGCGATGTGTGATCGCTTGCCGGTGTACCGTTAATCATTTGTTCAATTCTGGCGTCTTTTCCGGCCCAGATTGAATTCATCCAACCCCGGAATGCTTTGAGTTCAGCTAGGGTCTCGGGGGTTTTCTCTAGCCCCTCAGGTAGCTCGATTTTTTCCACATGAATCATTACTTTCGGGACCTTGCCAGCTAATAGGTTCCATACACCGAGCTTTGCATTTGGGTATGCGAGGGTGATGTCGATAATCCCATCGAGCCGGTCGTTCAGACAGTCTAGTGCCAGTTGTGGACCGCCCACTTTGGGTTTGAGAAGGTGCTCATAGGGCGAGCGGTTCTTCCGATGCTTTTCTGGAGTGAATCGAGTCCCTTCCGCAAAATTGACCACCACACACGGTTTATCTGGGTTTCTAGAGAGAACGTCGTGAGCGTAATCGAAATCTCGGTTTTTCAGTTCTGGCCGATTTTTGATATCTTCCTGGGTATAGCGACGCATAATGGGGAAATCTAGCACCCATGCACAGACATTAATGACCGGCATGTAGACGAGTTCCCAC
This sequence comes from uncultured Litorivicinus sp., assembly GCA_902558075.1. Lineage (GTDB taxonomy): Bacteria > Pseudomonadota > Gammaproteobacteria > Pseudomonadales > Litorivicinaceae > HIMB30. The sequence continues at coordinate 82,092 of CACECO010000003.1, forward strand.
TTCATGAAGAAGCGAGGAAGCGTTGTTCCCTTACCTAAAACGACCATCACCATCATGATATCGATCCAGCTCTGGTGATTTGCCAAAATGAGATAGGTGCCCTTAGGGTCAAGCTTGTCGCCTGTGATTACATACTCTGTCTTCACGGTCGTTAGAAGCCAGCGCATGAAGTCAGCCCAAACTACTGTGATACCTGCAGCAAGCTGATAACTCAGCTTTTCTGTCGGGGAGAACAGTTTCAGTGGTGAGACGAAGGTTATAAACAAGCCACCTAAAAATGTTGCGACTGCGAGAAAAAAAAGACGTAAACTTGAGATCATCCATTTAGCCAAGGTGTCATTACGTGTATAGATTAGCGCGATTAGGCTTCGTGTTCCTTAATACATTGGATGTTTCATGTTTGACGCAGTCGTCGTAGAACCAACACAACCTGCTGATAGTGCCGTGATATGGCTGCATGGGCTTGGTGCGAGTGGTCACGATTTTGAGCCCGTGGTACCGCTTTTGGATTCGGATATTCATGCGACGCGCTTTATTTTTCCCCATGCACCGCAAATTCCAGTCACTGTGAATGGTGGGATGGTTATGCCGGCTTGGTACGATATTGAACATATGGATATTGATCGAACGATCGATGTACGCGGTATTTCGCAATCCGCTGATCGTGTTGATGCGATTGTTCAGGCGCAAATTGACACTGGGATTGATCCTAATCGGATGATTTTGGTTGGTTTCAGCCAGGGTGGTGCTGTCGCGCTTTACGCTGGAGTTCGCTCCAAGCAACCGTTGGCTGGTGTTCTGGCGTTGTCAACCTACTGGGTTGGTGATCAAGATTCCGCATTGTCTCCCGGTCGAAATCCAGACACATTACCTATCGAAATTCACCACGGGACGCTTGATCCCGTAGTCCCCTATATACTTGGAGAGCAAGCGCGTGACTCGTTGTCTGCGCTTGGTTATCCGGTCACGTTTCAGGCGTTCGCCATGCCACATAGCGTGGCGCCTGACCAACTTCGGGCCATCGGACAGTGGATGGCATTACGTTTGAACTCCGATTCCCCCACAAGGAGCAAGGAATGAAACAACCTGTACGTGTTTCTGTCACTGGTGCTGCCGGTGCGATTAGCTACACAATTCTCTTTAAAATAGCAGCAGGAGAGCTGATTGGTAAAGATCAGCCAGTTATTCTGCAGTTGGTGGAAATTCCACCAGCAATGACCGCGTTGAATGGCGTTGTGATGGAATTGATTGATTGCGCGTTTCCATTGGTGGCGGGTATTAGCACGCATGACAATCCAGAAGATGGTTTCAAAGACGCTGACGTTGTCTTTTTGATCGGTGCCCGCCCGCGCGGCCCTGGTATGGAACGTGCGGACCTGTTGAAAGAGAATGCCAAGATATTCTCGGTCCAGGGTAAGGCTCTGAATGACCACGCATCAAAGAATGTTCGTGTGTTGGTAGTTGGTAATCCAGCGAATACCAACGCTTTGATCGCAAGCCGGAACGCTCCAAGCTTGGATCCGCGTCAATTTACAGCAATGACCCGTCTTGATCACAATCGTGCTGTTGGTATTTTGGCGAACCACTTAGGGGTTCAGGCAACTGACGTTGATGATGCGTATATCTGGGGTAACCACTCGCCAACTCAGTATCCAGATTTGCACCGTGCAACGGTGAAAGGACAGGCTGCGTTGGATCAAATTGACCGTGCCTGGTATGAAAATGATTACATTCCAACCGTCGCCAAGCGTGGCGCGGCAATCATTGATGCGCGCGGCGCATCATCCGCTGCCTCTGCCGCACAGGCCGCAATTGATCACATGCGTGACTGGATTCTTGGAACCAATGGTCAAGTTGTGTCAATGGCCGTTCCTGCAGATGGTTCCTATGGGATTGCTCCTGGAGTCATTTATTCATACCCAGTGGTCTGTGAGGGCGGTGATTACAAAGTCGTTCAGGGTATCGACGTAAGTGATTTCTCGCGTCGCAAAATGGACGCAACTAATGATGAATTGGTTAGTGAACGCGATGCAATCGCAGATTTATTGCCAACAGAGACTGAAGTGAAACTCAACTCAGTCTCGCATCCTGTCGCATAATCGGTAACTATAAACAAAAAGGGGCATGCGCCCCCGACCGTTTGGAGTTGCCTGTGAATACCCAGCGAGTTTGGTTCGCATTTTTTATTGTCCTTGCTCTGACATTGAATTTCGGTTTTTTCGTTGGAGAAATCGATAACCCGTTGCACCATAATCCTTACGAATTGTTCTTTGCGCTGGTCGTATCGTTAATTGCGACAGTTCTAAAAATTGGCGATCGTTCACACATGGGTGCCGTGTTATTGGCAACCAGTTTAGTTGCTGATCTTCAGTTGATTGTGGCCGCAGTGATGTGGGGATATGCGACGCAACTTACTGGTGCGGTATCTGTCAGTGTGATGGCCAGCGTTGTTTCACTGGCAGGCGGCGCGATGCTTGCGAATATCACCAGCGTCGTTTTGTTAATCGCAGAGACCATCCAATTAAAACGTTAATGAACTTTAATATGCGACGTCGATCGCGAATTCGTGGTGCAGCGATGTGGTTGTTACTGCTGGAGCTACGCACACCACTCATCACACTGATCGTTGCCTACTCGATCAGTGTCCTCGGTCTGATTCTCATTCCGGGATCGACGCCTGAGGGTGTTGCCTATCGCCTCTCATTTCTAGATGCCTTTTATCTGGTGAGCTACACAGCAACCACAATCGGGTTTGGAGAAACCCCATATCCGTTCACTTCAAGCCAGAAACAGTGGATGTTATTTGTGATGTACTCCACGGTGATCGCATGGCTTTATGCGATTGGCTCTGTTCTGACGGTGCTCTCCGATCCTGCTTTTCGACGGTTACGCTCTTATCACCGATCGGTTTCACGAATTCATGGTGTTAAAGATCCATATTGGATTGTTTGTGGCTATGGAGGGGCGGGTAGTCAATTGATTCGCTTTTTGGACCAGTCTAGCAGTCGCTGTGTGATGATTGAATCAAACGCCACGCGAGCAGATGCAGCCAGACTGTCTGACTTAAGCTACGAGCTTACGATTCTTGTCGGCGATGTCGCAGAGCCGCAGACGTTGGTTGATGCAGGAATCCAGCGCGCATTGTGTCGTGGTGTAATTGCTTTAACAGATCACGATCAAGTTAATCTGACTGTAGCGACCAATACGCGGATCCTTGCACCAAGAGTTCCCGTGTATGCGCGCTCGGCGACGGATGCGAATACGCGCAATTTGCGGAGTTTTGATACGGAGGTTGTGGTTGACCCTTTTCGTGTTGCGGCACGTAGCGTGACACAACTGATCCGTCGGCCAAATGCATATGCGCTTTACCATGAATTGGTTGATCCAGATCTCAATCAAATCGAAGTGGTTGAAGTGCCATCATCTGGTCATTGGATTCTTTGCGCGACTGGACGGATGGCTGAAACCATGGTCGATGCTTTTGTCCGCGAGCAAATACCCTTTTATTTGGTGAGTTTGAGATCGCCAGAAATACAGGGTGATTGGCCTTGGATTGAGGGCGTGGGAACTGAAGCGCAAACCTTGCGAGAAGCAGGAATCAGCGAAGCGGTTGGTATTGTCGCCGGCACTGACGATGACGGTGACAATTTATCTATTTTGTTAACGGCTCAATCAGAAAATCCAACTTTGATAACTGTGGCGCGCAGGAATAAGCCAACCAGTGAACCTGTGTTTGGTCAGGGGCATTTTGATTGTGTGCTACGTGAGGGTCGCATTATTGCGCAAGAGCTGTATGCGCGACTGACGACGCCATTGTTGCATCAGTTTTTGGGGCGACTCGAGACCATGCCTGAAGCTTTGGTTGATGAAATTTTTGAAAAGCTGAGCGCGCGGCTTGCTGGAAATCGTCCTGAATTAGCGCATTTCGATTTGACCCTGGATGGCAACGAGGCCCCTGGAGTCATTCCATTTCTGCAAACCATGACGACTCCAAAGCTCGGGGATTTACTGGTTGACCCTGGTCTTGATCATCCGAGTATGCCGTTGATTTGCTTGCTCTTGATTCGATTAAATGGAGATCAAGTGCCTTTTCCTGGTGATGGGCTTCCGTTGGAAGAGGGTGACCAGCTTCTGCTTTGGGGCGCGATGGGAGCACACCACCGGCTGCATGTTCTTGTCAGGCGGGTCGATCTGTTTGAGGCTGTATTCTCTGCGCGGCGCGAAATGTCCTTTTAGCAACTATTTTGAAAACGAAACATAAGTTGATTTAAGACTATCCGCTGACGGTTTGTGGCACACTCGTAGAGGTATCGGATCCCTTCGATCAGAGACGTGCTCCGAGTTTATTGGTTCCAAAGAACAGGATTAGGCCACTCTTCCTTAATTGAACGTGTCCGTAGAGTCAACGCAGACCGATCACCTTGGATGACAGTTGTCGGGTGATCAGGTACCCGAGTCAACTTCCTGTTGGTAGGCAACGGATTTATATCCGCGCCTTACGACAATGTATTTTGGCTTCTGAATCATTTCGACATAGTGCTTCTTGCCCTCGCCATGCGCGCAGTGGCGTGCGAGCTCGGGCATGTTAAGGGCGCCGGCAAGTGTGATGAACTGATATTGCTATCATCAGCGACCCAAATTCATTTTTCGATCATTAGGAAAGATTTTGAACTGGTTTGTAACTGCCTCTGGATTTACGATTGCGATCGGTCTAATCGCGGCGATTGGGGCACAGAACGCTCACGTTTTAAGACAGGGGATTGCTGGTCGTCAGGTTGCGGTGACTATTTTTGTATGCATCTTGTGTGACACCGTGTTGATGGTATCAGGAGTTTACGGCATGAGTGCAATCGTCAAACTGTGGCCGCCTTTTGATTGGGTAACGCGGATTGGGGGAGCACTCTTTTTGTTTTGTTTTGGCGTGATGTGTTTCCGGTCTGCGCTGAAGAGTCAAGCTCTAGGCATTGAAGGCCGCGTCATTGAATCCTTCTGGCGGGCGTTTTGGACGATCCTTGGGGTGACCTTACTGAACCCACATGTCTATTTAGATACTCTTGTCTTTATCGGTGGTTTAGGTGCGCAATACGGACCTGATGATCAATTGTCGTTCGTCGTTGGGGCAGTTGCGGCGAGTTGGGTGTGGTTTCTGGCGCTTGGATATGGCGCAAGGTTGCTGAGACCCACTTTCGAAAATCCCAAAGCATGGATGATTTTGGATATTGGAATCGGTCTGCTTATGTGGTCAATTGCTCTGACGATTCTGCGATAGCCTCGAGTTCACGATAGGCATTTCTTGCGAACATCATTGCGCTGACGAAAGTGGTGGCCGCCAAGATCGATTCCACAATGCCGAACAGTTCTCGACCATCTGTCATTGCATTTAAAACACCTGTCGTAAAAAACAAACATGAGACGAAGCTTAGCCAGAGACTCGCTTTGATGTGTTGGTTGAGGACTGGCCGCACGAACGCGATCAAGATGAGGGTCAAGCCAACCGCCCCGATGACTGTTGCCGGCGGTGTGAGCAACCAAAGCCCAGAAATTCTTAGCGAAATCAGGCCGATTAAAGATATTCTTAACCATACGAAAAACATCAATTTCCGATGGCGATAGGTGATGGCATCATTCATGTCGACTCCATTTAGCAAGACGTTGCCCAAGGCGAACCGCCATTTCGCGTTCATGCAGGCGGAGTGTGTCGGCGTCCAGATGAGTGGGGCCATAGGGCGTTCCACCACCTTCTGTCGCGGCCAATCCAGGGTCGGAGTACGGGCAACCCATAATGACCATCCCGTGATGCAAAAGGGGGGTCAGCATGGATTGAAGGACAGCTTCATGACCACCGTGTAAAGAGGATGCCGATGCGAAGACACCGGCAGGTTTATCGATCATTTCACCAGACAGCCAGAGGTCAGAGGTGGTCTCTAAAAAGCCTTTGAGTGGAGCCGCCATCGTACCGAATCGGGCAGGCGAACCCAGTGCCATCCCATCACAGTCTCTCAAATCATCTTTCGTTGCAAAGAGATAGCCATCCTGACTCTCAAAGTGATCGCCGCTCGGTTCTGCATAGCAGGGCGAAAACGCTGGAATGGTGCGCAGTTTTGCCTCGCAGCCCCCGTCCTCAATACCGGTAGCGACCGCTTCGGCGAGCGAGGCGACATGACCAGTCCGGCTATAAAAAAGAACTAAAATCTGTGTCATTCAATCGTCATCACAGTGTCAACAACATGAGCCAGAGGCACGCGAAGCACCTGCTGGTCATTCCTTTGTTTGAGTTCGACTTCTGACTCTTCAAGTGTTTTGCTACTAACCACAATGCGGATTGGGATCCCGATGAGATCCATGTCGGCAAATCGAGGACCAGGCCCCATATTCCGATCGTCGAGTAACACATCCAATCCGCGATCCTGAAGTTCTCGCTGGATGCGAAGGGCTTCAGTGTCGACTGATGGGTTTTTATTACCACCAATTGGCACAATGCATATGTCGAAAGGTGCTAACGACGAAGGCCAGCAGATGCCTCGCTCATCATGACGCTGCTCAATTGCAGCCGCAACAATGCGCGTCACTCCAATACCATAGCAACCCATATACAGGGTCGACTGTTTACCGTATTCATCAAGGACCGTCGCGTTCATTGCCTCAGAATATTTCTGCCCTAGCTGGAATACATGGCCAACCTCGATACCCCGACGAATCAGATATGTCCCCGATCCATCCGGTGTAGGGTCCCCTTCAACGGCATTCCGCAAATCTGCGACTTCGGGCTCATCACAATCACGGTCCCAATTGATACCAAAATAGTGCCATCCATCTTGATTTGCGCCTGCCCCAAAATCAGAACAGACTGCAGCTTGGCGGTCAGCAATGATTGGGATTGGACAGTTCACGGGCCCCAGTGAGCCTGGTTTAGCGCCCATGACGGACTGGATTTCACTTTCTATTGCAAACGCGAGTGGGCTTGCAACCATCGCATGATTTTCTGCCTTAACTTCGTTTAATGTGTGATCGCCTCGAACGATGAGTGCAATGAAGTCCGATTCACAGAGGTCAGATGCACGGACGATCAATGTTTTGACTGTTTTCTCGATTGCCAGATCAAAGTCTTTGACGAGTGCTTCGATTGTTTTTTGCGTCGGTGTCTTGACTTTTCGTAGCCCCTCTTTAGGCGCTTGGCGAGCGCCCGAGGCAACACATTCCGCTTTTTCAATGTTGGCTGCGTAGTCAGACCTATTGGAAAACACGATGTCGTCCTCGCCAGATTCCGCCAAGACATGGAATTCCTGCGATCCACTGCCACCAATCGCGCCTGAATCTGCGAGTACTGCTCGATAGTCGAGCCCAAATCGATCAAAAATCCGACAGTAGGCGTCATACATCGCAAGGTAGCTTTGCTGCATCCCATCTTCACTGATATCAAATGAGTAGGCATCTTTCATGATGAACTCTCTCGAGCGCATCACCCCAAAACGTGGCCGAACTTCGTCGCGGAATTTGGTCTGAACCTGATATAAATTCAGAGGTAATTGTTTATAGGAGCTGACTTCACGACGGATGATATCCGTTACCACTTCCTCATGCGTTGGTCCTAAACAGAAATCCCGTTCATGTCGATCTTGTAGTCGCAGGAGTTCAGGACCAAATTGGGCCCAGCGGCCAGATTCCTCCCATAGCTCGGCGGGTTGGACGCCAGACATTAGAATCTCTTGTGCTCCTGCACGGTCCATCTCTTCGCGAACAATTTGTTCAACTTTCCTGAGAACCCTTAAGCCGAGTGGTAACCATGTGTAAAGACCTGAGGCAAGTTGTCGAATCATGCCTGCTCGCAACATTAATTTGTGGCTGATCACCACCGTGTCAACGGGATCTTCTTTCAGTGTTGGCAGTAACAGTTGGGAGGTCCGCATATCGCATCCATAGACTATGACTTGGAAAAGATAAAGTATACCGAGCTTCGGCCTCTAGGAGTGGACTGCATCCAGTAGTTTATTTGGACCGTGGGTTCTCGAGTCAATTCGATGGTGAATTGGGTTGGTTTTCTTGCGGCGGGCCTTACCGGATTGATCGAGACCGATGATGATCTCGCGCTATTGGTGGCAATTCGAACGATTGAGCAAAAGGCATTCAACCTCGTACTTGGTTTGGGAAGTCGCTTGGTTTCTGAATCCGTGTTTTAGGATGAAGGCCAAAAATGTTTGTCAAAGGACCAATTCGCTGGACTTTCTTAAATGTGAAGTGATTCGTCGGATAGTTTAAACGGTGTGTGTTCATCACATGCCTGAAAATAGTGATCAATATGCATACTTTCTTTACGCAAGAAAAGTTCGATAGCTCCCGCGAATTCCTGATTTTCAATCCAATGCAAGCTTTGTGTTTTGACGGGTCTAAAACCGCGTGCAATTTTATGTTCACCCTGAGCTCCAGGATCAAACCGCGCGATTCCTTGCTCGATCGCATCCTCAATCCATTGGTGAAAACAGGTCTCAAAATGCAAACAGTCAACTTCGTGTAAAGCACCCCAGTAGCGCCCGTAAAGGGTCGTCGCATCACGAAGGCAAAATGACATTGCGATCCGTTGATTCTGCCTGATCGCAAAGGCGACTCGGATTGCATCGGGGATACGTTCAATCGCATATTCAAAAAATTCACGAGTCAAATAGCCAAGGCTCCCACGGAGCCGATAGGTCTTCTGATAACACTGAAAAAGCGTATCAATCGCCTCATGGCTTATGTCCTTGCCACTGAACCTCTCGAAAGTGATACCTTGTTCGGCAACACGACGCCGCTCTCTTCTGGCTTCTTTTCGCCGCTTTGAGTTAAACGTCGCAAGATGATCGTCGAAGCATTGAAATCCTTGATTGATCCAGTGAAATTGAACGCCGGATCGTTCGAGCCACGAGTCGCTCGCTCGCAAATTTTGGGAGCTCTCCTCGTCTGGAAATAATATGTGCCAGCTCGACACTCGTCCCAAGAGTTCCTCTTTGAGCACTTTCAACAACTGAGCCGTGACGGCTCCTCGATCAGCACCTTTTTTTATTAGAATACGTGGGCCAGTCGCCGGCGTGAATGGAATGGCGGTCACGCATTTTGGATAGTAGTTGAGGCCATGCCGGTGATAAGCATCAGCCCAAGCCCAATCGAATACATATTCACCGTACGAGTCAGATTTTAAGTAGCAAACCATTGCACCAACCAATTCATTATTCTCGGTGACAGATGCATAAAGTGGCCTCCAACCTGTGCCCTCACCGACGCTTTTTGAGTCTTCAAGTGCGGATAGAAATCCGTGTAATAACCCTGGGTAGCACGACGGATTTAAGGCATCCCAAGGGGCTGGGTGGAAGGCGTGGATCGACAGGTGAAGCCCTGCTTGCATATATATCCTTTGTCGCTAGGGCGTCCTTGCTTTTTTGAAAGCTTTGAGCGTCAATGCAAAAAGCCGTAAGTTATCTATTTTCTTGAGCTTAACTAGTTGATAATCAAGCGAGGGAGCAAGCCAAAATTCAAATTGGCGCTTGGGGTCTGGATTATCGTCAGTGAGCATAAATTTCTGTGCGTCAATCCGGCCATAGGGCGTATCGAGCGTCTCAAGCTCACCTGCGACCACGTGGCGAACTTTAACATCATTCCCATCAACCATGGTGATCGACTCAGGCAGAGAACGCTCATTTTTCAGTAGATATGCTAGCTGTAAGCGGAATCCTAACGGATCGATGGTGTCATCTGGAATAGCCAATTCAGCCCGTTCTGGCTCATGGAGCCAAGTCAGCGATTGTTTGTTCCAGTTGAACCGAAAATTCCGGCCGGTCGTTCGTCCGAGAATGCTCTGCGTGTAGTTGTAATCCAGAGGCTTCCAGCCGTTTTCGTCAGTGAATAGCAAATTGGTCGTTTCATTTGCTGAGCCAATACTGGCTTTCGCATCGAGTACCATCTCAAAGCGATCACCATTTTGTTGCAGTGTCTCAATGGCCTCAGCCTCGAGTTTGATTCCTACGCTCCAAATCATATCGTATTTTGCCTCATAGCCTTGTGAAAAGGCTGGTGAAGCAACCAATAAAACGAGCAGTGCGATTCCTCTCAACATGCGACAACTCCCAGTGAAAGATCACGAATAACAGCGGGATACAAACAGTGTTCGGCTTCAAGGACTCTTCGTCTCAGCGAATCTTCAGAGTCGTGAGCGTGGATAGCTACCTCCATTTGGCGAATGATACCACCCGAATCAAGCTCTTCTGTGACCCAGTGAACAGTTGCACCGGCGATTGAATCACCCGCTTCAATCGCACGTCGATGCGTGTTCAGCCCTTTATATTTCGGTAGCAATGATGGATGGATATTGACCAAGCGATTTGCATAGTAGTTCACAAACTGAGCAGTCAGGATTCGCATAAATCCAGCCAGCACAATCAAGTCGGCTTCGTAGTCGTCGATCACTGACATGAGTGCTCGATCAAATTCATACCGATCGGGATAGCGCTGGTGGGGCAGTACCGTCGTCGCAATATTGGCTCGCTTCGCACACTCTAGGCCAAACGCCTCCACTTTATTGGAGACAACACCAACAATTTCAGCATAACCAAGAAGTCCTTTTAGTTGCCAGTCAATGAGAGCCTGCAGATTGCTGCCATCTCCTGAGATTAGGCAAACGACCCGCATTACGCGAACGCTCCCGAGAAAACGACTGCTTCAGTCTGGCGTGCGGTGATCTCGCCAATAACCAACGGTTCTTCTCCGGTTGAGGCAAGTACCTCGGTGACGTTTTCAACGTGTTGTGGCGAGCAGAACATGATAAATCCGATGCCGCAGTTAAATGTCCTGAGCATCTCTTCGGCACCCACATCACCCTGCACTTTAAGCCATTTAAAAATCGCCGGGCGGGTCCAGGCATCGAGATCGATATGCGCGGTCAAATGATCGCCAAAAGATCGTGGGAGATTCTCTTGAAACCCACCACCTGTGACATGGACAGCGCCGGTCACCTGACCGGTTGCCATCGCTTTCAGCACGGATTTGACATAGATCCGCGTCGGCTGCATGACTGCGTCAAGTACTGTCGAATGCGATGTAAGTTGTTCGGTGTCAGGGTTGATCGCTGCATATGTGAAAATTTTTCGAATCAACGCATAGCCATTACTATGTGGACCCGAGGAGGGGAGTCCAATTATGACATTGCCCGCTTCGACTCCACTGCCATTGAGAATCCTAGATTCTTCGGCTACCCCAACGCAAAAGCCAGCCAGATCGTAGTCACCATGTTGGTACATACCTGGCATTTCCGCTGTTTCTCCGCCTGCAAGAGCGCAACCAGAGAGCTCGCATCCGTGGGCAATTGATGCGATTACTGTTTCAGCGACGTCTACATCGAGCTGGCCAGTTGCGTAGTAGTCTAGGAAAAATAATGGTTCGGCGTTGGCGACAATCAAGTCATTAACACACATTGCGACGAGATCTTCGCCGATTTGACGATGTCGCTGATAATTGATCGCTAATTTCAATTTTGTCCCGACGCCATCTGTCCCCGAGACAAGTACTGGGTTTTGATACCCTTCCGGGATCTTGAACAACGCTCCAAACCCACCAAGGGCACCGAGAGATTCTTTGCGAGCAGTTCGTTTTACGTGTGGTTTGATGCGCTCGACGAGGGCGTTTCCTGCATCAATATCAACACCAGCGTCTCGATATGAGAGACCTACCTGATGATCTTGACTCATTGACTTCATAGCTTCCTGCGTGAATGGTTGCAGAAGTGTATCATTTGCCGACAAACTAGAACCAATGTGAGGTTTCATGACAGCACGATTTTTTTTCGTCATCACATGTTTGCTCTCGTCGACAGTCAAGGCGCTCGAATATCGTATCGAGGTCGAGGAGCCTTCGTTATTTAACGTCGAAGAGGCAATCGCGAATACCATTCACGGAGCCGCTGAGCGGTTGACAGGAATGCCTGAAGCACGAATGGTCAGTGTTGCACCTGATCTTTTCAGTTTGTCCGAGGCGTTAGTCAACTCCTATGGCTATGATGGCGATACGTTGATCGTTGATATTGATGTTGATGGATTGAAAAGTCGACTTGAGACGGCGGGTATCGCACTGTGGGAGTCTGAGCGTCCTGAGTTCCTCATTTGGGCGACTGAAGAACGCGGCCTTGAGCGGTTGATGGTCGGTCAGGAATCCAATCTGATCATCGATCGACTGATGGCTGCAAGTGAGCGCTTTGATGTGCCGATGCAGCGTCCCCTGATGGATCTTGAAGATACGTTGTCTTTGTCTCCTGCGGAGATTTGGGGTGAGTTCGCTGGTGCAGTGACTAACGCCTCTGCGAGATATGGTATCGCGAATATTTTGGTGGTTGGAGATCGGCCAGGGCGGCAAATACTGAAATATTGGTTATTTGCACCCAATGGTGAGTATCGGGCTGGGGAGATCACCGGTGTTGACGCGGATGCACGAGCTTTTTCATTGATTGAAGTTGTTATGCAGTACGCCAGATCGATTTCGGAACCCGTGGAACCAGTGCAAGTGGCTGTGTTGGGGAAGCGTGAGTCACTCACATCCTTTACACCATTCGAAGATAATGTAGCAGGACAATGGACGGTGAGGATCGAATATAATGATGTGATTAGTTTGATGAATCTGATTGATCATCTCGAAGCATCCGAAGGGGTGACGATAGCAGCCACAGAGATTCGGACCGCTGAGGCGTCAATGGTATTGAATACAGGCTTGTCACTGGGTGCTACCGATGACTTGGTATCGTCTTTCGAGTCGATACAATTTATTTCGCCTTTGGTGTATTCGCTGAAGTGAGTCAACAAAAACAGCCGATCCAAGAGATCTTGAAGCTCGAGAGACCAGCGGGATATTCGTTGGAATGCTGGGTAGAAACCAAGCAACATCAGATCATCATATCCCATGTCGATGATTCGCTTCATGGGCGTTCTAATGAGCTTTGGATGTATGGTGCTCCAGGGGTCGGCAAAACGCATTTAGGCCTAGTGATCGCTGAGCGATTTCGGTTTGAATACTATGACTGTGGCGAAATCAATCCGGAAACTGTTCCTGAATTATTCGAGTATCTTGATGTGCAATGTGGGGTTATTCTCGATCGTGTCGATCGGTGGTTGGATAACTCGGCTTCAGAATCAGCACTATTCTCTTGGTGGAAGCGAAAAGAGAATGGACTGGTTCTGGTTTCCGAGACCTCGCCACGAGCAGACGGGTTCATCACGTTACCTGATTTAGCGAGCCGCGCTCGTGCTGCAATGATATTGCCCTTAGATGGGTTGGGTGATGAGGGCATTCGACATCTTTTCCAGTGCCAACTTCAACGCCTGGGTATTGAGTTAGCGCCTGAAGTCATTCGGTTTTTAAGCCCAAGGCTTCCAAGGAATCCAGCCAAATTGATGGATTTGCTTGCCGTGATGGATCAAGAGAGCTTGCGCGATCAGCGAAAAATCACCGTTCCCTGGCTGAAACAGCGACTTTTGCGCTTGTCATAAAATACTGACATTATTTTCAGTATTTCCTGCTGACAGAGCGCTCGAACATCGTTACTCTACACACATAGTTCACCTACACGAGAAGGGGATTTCAATGGATGACAATCGTCGTAAAGCGCTTGAAGCAGCCTTAAGTCAGATCGAACGACAGTTTGGTAAAGGTGCGGTAATGCGCATGGGGGACGCGCCTCGCGAATCGATTCCAGCGATTTCAACAGGATCGTTAGGTCTCGACATCGCACTAGGCATCGGCGGTCTTCCAAAAGGTCGAATTGTCGAAATCTATGGGCCCGAGTCTTCAGGTAAAACCACGCTGACATTACAAACGATCTCAGAGTGTCAAAAAGCGGGTGGCACAGCAGCATTTATTGATGCCGAACACGCGCTTGACCCGGTGTATGCCGGCAAATTAGGCATCAATGTTGATGATCTTCTCGTGTCTCAGCCCGATACGGGTGAGCAGGCGTTGGAAATTGCTGACATGCTCGTGCGCTCGGGTAGCGTTGATATCTTAGTGGTTGACTCGGTTGCGGCTTTGACTCCGAGAGCTGAGATCGAAGGGGATATGGGTGATACGCACGTTGGCCTGCAGGCGCGACTCATGAGTCAGGCCCTTCGAAAAATCACAGGTAATATCAAACGTTCCAATTGTCTTGTGATCTTTATCAACCAGATTCGCATGAAGATTGGTGTAATGTTTGGTAACCCTGAAACCACAACCGGTGGTAATGCGCTTAAATTTTACAGTTCGGTCCGTTTGGATATCCGACGCATCGGAAGCGTGAAGCAGGGCGACGAGGTCGTTGGTAACGAAACTCGTGTCAAAGTTGTGAAGAACAAAGTGTCGCCACCGTTCCGTCAAGCTGAGTTCCAGGTCATGTATGGACAAGGTATCTACCACATGGGAGAGGTGCTGGATCTCGGTGTGCAAGAAGGCTTGGTTGAAAAGTCTGGGGCCTGGTATTCCTATAGTGGTCAGCGAATTGGCCAAGGGAAAGCAAATGCGGCTCAGTTCCTTGATGAAAATAGCGTAATGGCAGATGAAATCGAAAAAATGCTCAGAGATCGGTTGCTTGCGTCTCCAGTTTCTGCTGAAGACACTGCAGAGGATGTCGTTGAGGCACCGCCTGAGGAGTAATCGTTCGACAGTGATATTTGCTGGGTGGGAGCGACTCTAATCGGAGATCCCTTTTTTTGGGGTCTTGCGTTTATGGGACTCATTATCGTTGGTGTTTCCAAAGGCGGTTTTGGCGGCGGGCTTGGGGTCGTCGGTGTGCCTTTCCTTGCGGCAGCGATCCCAGTGAATCAAGCGGCAGCAATCATGTTGCCTTGCTTGATCATAATGGATCTCGCGGGCATATATGGCTGGCGGGGACAATGGTGTTGGGAGCAACTTAAACGACTATTGCCGGCGGCGGGTGTTGGTGTTTGCTTCGGCGCACTCAGTTTTCATCTGCTATCAGACAACGCCCTTCGCATCATGATCGGTCTTATTGGTCTTGGATTTGGAATGCAATGGTGGGTTCAGCACCTGGGATTCACGCAATCAGTCGAGCAGCAGGTGCCTGGAGCTTGGCATACTCGCTGTTGGAGTATGATTGCTGGATTTACCAGTTTTAGCGTGCATGCGGGTGGACCTCCGCTCCAGATTGCGTTGTTGCCTCAAAACCTTGATCCCAAGATGTATGCGGCTACTACAGTGGTTTTCTTTACTTTCGTTAATCTGGTCAAAGTATTTCCATACTACTGGTTAGACCAATTTACTGATGAGGTTTTATGGACCGCCCTAATCCTTGCCCCAGTTGGACCCTTCGCAGTTCTGCTTGGGATACTCCTAAATCAAACTGTTTCAGTATTTTGGTTCTATCGCGTATGTTACTTCGGTTTAGTTATATCGAGCCTTCGACTTCTCTTTATTGGTATGACCACTTAGTCGAATTGTGACGACTTGCCTGTGATATGATTTTCGTGCATTTTTCAAATTGTCGATCCACAAAGGTGATTTCATGGAAACTGGGCAATTAGTCGCAGCACTGGCGGCTGGTGTTCAATCTGAGCGCGTTTTATTTCGAGAGCAGGATACTGCGCCGTATGAGTGTGACGGGCTAACGATGTATAAGGCGAAGCCTAAGGTGGTGGTGCTCCCCGAGACTCGAGATGAAGTGTGTCATACCCTCAAAACTTGCAAATCATTAGGTGTACCTGTGGTTGCACGAGGCGCTGGAACCGGTTTATCTGGAGGCGCTTTACCGCACGCGGATGGAGTTTTATTGGTGATGTCCAAGTTCAGCAAGATACTAGAAATTGATGAAGACGCACGGATTGCCCGCGTAGAACCAGGGGTCCGAAATCTCGCAATCTCAGAGGCTGTGAGTCACCTCGATCTCTACTATGCACCCGACCCCTCGTCACAAATTGCTTGTTCGATCGGTGGGAACATCGCTGAAAATTCGGGTGGCGTTCATTGTCTCAAATACGGATTAACCGTTCATAACGTATTATCAGTGACCATTGCGCTTGATGATGGTTCCATACTAACTGTTGGTTCAGATGCGCTCGATTCGCCAGGATATGATTTGCTGGCATTGACCATCGGAAGCGAGGGTCTATTGGCAGTTGTTTTAGAAATTACCGTTCGTTTACTTCCGAAGCCCGAAGAAATGCGAGTTGTAATGGCCGCGTTTGATGACGTGACCAAGGCCGGGGACTCCGTCGGAAATATCATTGCAGCTGGAATCATTCCGGCCGGGCTTGAGATGATGGACGGTCCTGCGGTCGCTGCTGTCGAGGATTTCGTGAAGGCTGGCTATCCACTCGACGCTGAAGCATTGCTACTGTGTGAAGTCGATGGGACCACAGCAGAAGTTACAGATGAGCTGGCGCGGGTTGAGGCTATCTTGGAGGAATCAGGCGCGACCATGCTTCGCGTCGCGACCAATGAGGAAGAGCGACTGTTATTCTGGAAGGGCCGCAAGAGTGCGTTCCCAGCTGTCGGCCGAATTTCACCAGACTACTATTGCATGGATGGAACGATTCCACGGAAACATCTGTCGCTTGTATTGAGACGGATGCGTGAAATGTCAAAGCGTCACGGATTGCGTTGTGCCAATGTGTTCCATGCGGGTGATGGAAACCTGCATCCGTTAATCCTCTTCGACGCAAACAACCCGACTGAACTGAAGCGTGCCGAAGATTTCGGAGCTGAGATCCTTGAGCTGTGTGTTGAGGTCGGTGGTACGATCACAGGTGAGCACGGTGTTGGAGTTGAAAAGATTAATGAGATGTGTGTTCAGTTCTCCTCAGATGAACTCACCCAGTTCCACGCCATGAAAGCTGCGTTTGATCCAACGGGAATTTTAAACCCCGGGAAAGCAGTGCCAACGCTCAATCGCTGCGCGGAGTTTGGAAAAATGCATATTCACCATGGGCAAATGCCTCATCCCGAGCTGGAACGATTTTAATGCCCCTAGTCGAGACAATATGCGAGCGCCTGGCAGCGCGAGATCCAGTCTCTGTTGTTGGTGGTAATACCAAGTCATTCTTGGCCGGTCGTTTAACGGACGAGCCTGTGTCGATGAGAGACCACGCAGGCATCATCAATTATGAGCCAACGGAGCTTGTATTAACCGCGAAGAGTGGAACAACACTCCACGAGATTGAGTCGTGTTTACGTGATGCGCGTCAAATGCTTCCGTTTGAACCGCCTCGTCTCGGGGAGTCATCGACAATTGGTGGCGTGATGGCTTCTGGGCTATCTGGGCCGCGACGGATGCATCTCGGTAGTGCACGTGATTGTGTGTTGGGTGTTCGTTTGATTAACGGTCTCGGCCAACATATCAAGTTTGGCGGAGAGGTGATGAAAAACGTTGCTGGATATGACTTGTCACGTTTGTCTGTTGGCGCGTTTGGAACTCTAGGAGTTTTGACAGAGATTTCTGTTAAAGTTCTACCGATCCCTGAGAAGGAGCAAACCCAAAAGCTGGAGTGCTCGCAGGCAAAAGCACTTGAGACGCTAATTTGGATTGGACGTCGACCCTATCCAGTTTCGGCTGCATCTTGGATCAATCAGTCGCTCTACATTCGATTATCAGGTACAGCAAGTGGCGTTGAATCAGCTGCTGCGGCAATTGGGGGTGAGGTACTCAACGAGGCTGATCAGTTTTGGTCTGAACTTCGTGATATGACTACCCAAGAATTTAGATGTCCTGATCTCTGGCTCTGGCGGATCTCAGTTGCTCCGACCACACCAACTGACGCCCTCAATGCATTTTGTTTTGATTGGGCAGGTGGACAACGTTGGATTACAGCGCCACCAGACGATTTTTCGCCATTTGAACTTGCTTCACGCCTCGGCGGACATGCGATTTGTTTTGACCGCCAGCGAGGCGTTGGAACGGGTATGCAACCGCTTGAATCTGGAATCTTGCGACTGAATCGACGCGTCAAAGAAGCGATGGATCCCCACGGTCTGATCAACCGAGGGCGCTTATTGGAGGAGGCTACACATGCAAACGAATCTTGTTGAGCGGTTTGCCAATACTGACCATGGCCGCGAAGCTGAAGCCATCCTCAGGAAATGTGTCCATTGCGGATTCTGTACAGCGACTTGTCCAACTTATCAGTTGCTTGGCGACGAACTGGATGGGCCTCGGGGACGAATCTATCAAATCAAAGAAATTCTTGAGGGCTCGACTCCAACTACCTCGACTCAACGACATTTGGATCGATGCCTCACGTGCCGATCCTGCGAGACAACATGCCCGTCAGGGGTTGATTATGGTCGTCTCGCCGATATTGGTCGCAAAATTGTTGAGGACGAAGTTGGCCGGTCCGTGACCGAGAAATTCATTCGAAAAGCATTGATCTTTGTCATCCCAAATCGGCCACTCTTTGGAATCTTGATGCGCTTTGGCCAATTGTTCCGTCCGCTGATGCCGAGTGCGATCCGTCGCAAGATTCCGCAACGTACCTCGTCAAGCAGTTGGCCGCAGTCGACGCATACTCGCAAAATGCTGGTGCTCGAAGCCTGCGCACAACCCTCGGCCACTCCAAATGTCAATGCATCCGCTGCTCGCGTGCTCGATCGTCTGGGTATTCAGTTGATCGCTGCAAAAGAGGCTGGTTGTTGTGGTGCTGTGGCCCATCACTTAAGTGATCATAACCGGAGTAATGATGCCTTGAAGCGGAATATTGACGCATGGTGGCCTTTGATTGAGCAAGGTGCTGAAGCGATTGTGATTACTGCATCGGGATGTGGCGTCATGGTCAAGGAGTATGGCCATTTGTTAGCCGAGGACTCGCAGTATGCTAAAAGAGCACAACGCGTTGCCGAGCTGGCCAAAGATCTTTCTGAGGTCTTGGCTGATGAGGATTTAGGTGGACTGAGAGTTCGGGAAGCGAGCACTCTAGTATTTCATTCGCCATGCACATTACAACATGGGCAAAAGCTCAATGGTTTGACCGAGGGAGTGTTGAGAGAGCTTGGCTTTGATTTGAAACCAGTGGCTGATTCGCATCTGTGTTGCGGTTCAGCGGGAACGTATTCGATTCTGCAACCCGATCTCAGTAGGCGACTTTTAAAAAATAAAGTCGAAGCACTCGAGGCGACAGGAGCGCCGACAATCGCAACTGCAAACATTGGTTGTCAACTCCATCTGTCGACCGGAGCAAATACTCCGGTCAAACATTGGATTGAGTTAGTCGACGAAGTTACCGGATGAGAACAACTTTGCCGATTGCTCCACCTGATTCAAGATAGGCATGCGCGTCGGCAACGTCTTCAAATTGGAACTGTTGTTGATCAATCAATGGCCGTAACTCACCGTCTTCAGCCATCTTACAGAGTGTGTCAAGGCGCGGCTTGATGGTGTGGCGGTTTATCGGATTTGCGACTTGGCCGACCAAGAAAACGACGTGGAGCGTTAAACTCTTCGCGTGCATAGGGCCTAAATTATGTGTTGATCGTGCAGCGATGTTGACGACAATACCCCCAAAACGCGCCGCTTCAAAACTGGCATCCAAATTATCACCGCCGACTGTATCGAAGACGATGTCGTAGCCTTTACCGTCAGCGTGTTGATTGACGTAATCCTCGACTGAAAGACCACCGTAGAGAATCGTTTCAGAAGCTCCGAGTTCGCGAGCGTAACCCGCTTTTTGTTCGTTACTGACTGTGGTATGTGCTATTCCACCCAAATGTTTAGCAATCTGAATCCCAACGTGACCCACGCCACCGCCACCAGCGTGAATAAGGATTTTATCCTCAGCCTTTACTTGCGCTCGATCAGCGAGAGCAAACCAAGCCGTTAGTGAAACAAGCGGCAAGGCAGCTGCCTCAATGAATGACAAATTCCTTGGTTTTTTGCTAACCAACCGC
Source organism: uncultured Litorivicinus sp. (assembly GCA_902558075.1). Classification (GTDB taxonomy): domain Bacteria; phylum Pseudomonadota; class Gammaproteobacteria; order Pseudomonadales; family Litorivicinaceae; genus HIMB30. The sequence goes on from CACECO010000003.1 coordinate 101,967, forward strand.
GCATCGGTCAGCATTTGTTCAGCTAAGGCACCTGATGGCAGACCATGGAAACCACCTGCACAACCCCAGACCTCATCTCCGACTTGGAGGTGGTCGACGCCTGAGCCGACTGCCGTCACGATTCCCGAGACGTCGCTGTGTAAGATCGCCGGGAAAGGCGGTGTGGCTGGAGGAACTACGCCCGATCGAATTTTTAAATCAATGGGGTTAACGCTTGATGCTTTTACATCAATCACAACTTGCCCTTCATCTGCTGTGGGTTCAGGCATTTCGTGCAAAGAAAACACTTCTGGACCACCGAAGCCCGAAATAGTCATCACTTTCATTGGTTTTTCATCCAGTTTTGTCATCGCCAAGTGCTAGACTTGGACTATGGCAATCGAATCGATCGAGATCAATCTCAAAACGCAAATTTGTCGAGTTTTTGTGACCGACAGTGTGCGTGATTATGTATGTTCGACCGCGCTAAACGGGGCAGGTGAACAGGAAGGTTCTGGATGCACCCCACGCGGTTGTCACCGTATACGAGCGATCGTTGGACTTGGTGAGCCTGAAAACGCAGTCTTTGTCGCCAGGCGTCCGACAGGCGAGGTCTGGACCGAAGAACTACATGATGCATATCCTAATCGTGATTGGATTTTGGGCCGTATTTTGTGGCTCTGCGGAAATGAGCCGGGTGTCAATCGAGGTGGTCGAGTCGATAGTCAACGGCGTCTTATTTACATCCACGGTACGCCGCCATCAGAGCCGATGGGTGTGCCAATGTCGCATGGATGCGTGCGGATGCGTCTTCAAGATATTTGTGAACTGGCGGATCATGTGTCGCCAGGAACCCTAGTTTCAATTGTGGAAACCTGACATGCTTGAATTACTGATCGATTCCATTCTTTCGTTACTTGAAGGCCCGTTGATGGGCATTGGTGTCTCGCCCGTTGCAGTCCTCCGGAGCGTTGAGCTTTTTGTGATTGTTTTGCTCACCGTTTTTGGATCGTATTTCGTCCGCCGATTTATCGGAACGCTCAAGACACGCGCTGAAAAAACTCAGTCTCAATGGGACGATACATTTTTTGCGGCACTTCAGGGACCCGCTCGGACGTTAGTTTGGGTAGTTGGTCTGACATTGGCACTCGAGCGAGCCTCTGTTGGTTTGGACATTGAGGCGATTTTTGCTCCACTGCGTTCTGCTTTGGTGATTGCGACACTGACCTGGGCACTGATCCGATTTGTGGATCGCGTTCAGCGGCGCATGATGCATGATCCAAAGACCGATGATTTGGATCTAACGACTGTTGAAGCCATTGGGCGGTTGATTCGGATAACGGTACTGATTACGAGCGGATTGATTATTCTGCAAACGCTTGGATTTTCGGTCTCGGGTGTCCTAGCTTTTGGTGGTTTGGGCGGTATCGCAGTCGGTTTTGCAGCTAAAGATTTGTTGTCCAATTTCTTTGGTGGGTTGATGATCTTTCTGGATCGTCCATTTGGGGTAGGCGATTGGATTCGCTCCCCGGATCGGGATATCGAAGGAACTGTTGAGTCGTTAGGATGGCGCCTTACAACGATTCGTACGTTCGATAAGCGGCCGCTATACGTTCCAAATGCGGCATTTTTGTCTATTGCAGTTGAAAACCCATCGAGAATGTCCCATCGGCGAATTTATGAATCGATCGGTGTCCGTTACGACGACGCCGATCAGATTCAGATGGTTGTTGAACGCGTAAAGAAAATGCTCGAACAGCATCCGGATATCGATTCATCACAAACACTCATGGTGAACTTTAACCAGTTTGGTCCGAGCTCGCTTGATTTCTTTATCTATTGTTTTACCAACACCACTGTGTGGACTGAATATCATGTGGTAAAAGAGGATGTGTTGTTGAAAGCTTACAATCTGATTACTGAGCTCGGGGCGGAGGTTGCGTTTCCGACTCAGACATTGCATCTGCAGGTTGAGCCTGAGGTTCTGCAAGAACGAACTGTTCAGAAGCAATGATGACACCAAAGGCCGGATGATCGAGATAATGAATATCGTCTGAAGACATTTTTCGAAACTCTTTCAGATGATACACCTCATCCAGTGAGGATCCATCAGGCGCTCGCCGTACCCCTGAGCGAGTGACTCTCAGATCGGCATCAACCTCAACGAAGCGATCAATCGACCAACGCATATAGCCATTGAGCTGAAAGTCAAGACCCGCCACACCAGTAATACGGAACCAAGGGTTTGATCTTTGGTTTTTAGTCAGCGGGTGAATCCAACGTTTATGGAATAGGATTTGACCGTTGAGTTGCGTTTGGATTCGAACCGCGGCGTTCCTTAAGATCCGACTTGAATTCGGTAATGCCTTTAAGTTCTTAAAGCCTGAATCAAGCGCAAATGACAAGTCGAAGCTGTCTAGAGGCCTCGGTTCTGTTGCCGGAAACACTTCGGTGATGGATTGGACGGGTTCAGGACGCGCGAAGACTAATACTTCAAGAGCGTAGGGCCTCACCTCCGCTTGGACAACGGACGTCATCAGAGCGGCGATACAAAAACTGATGATCCGATTTGTCATGCGGTAGCAGGCCTTTTGAGTGCATCAAGTACTTCATTGACAAACCCCAAACGAGCCTCAGATCCGACCGTTTCGCGAATGATCTTCAATGCCGTCGCTCCATCGAGTTTATACTCTCTTGGCTTTGACTGTACCAAACTAATGAGCACCATAGGATCGACTTTTGTCTTTTCCCTAAATTCGATCCGTCCAGATTGTGATCCGAGCGTGATTTGTTTGATCCCAAGAGACTCAGCAACCAGCCGGACCCTCGCTTGGAAGAATAGATTTTTGACTTGCGATGGCAATAGTCCAAAACGATCGATCATTTCAATTTCAACCTCTGATAGCGACTCGTCTGATGAGGCTGAGCTGATGCGTTTATAGAGCTCAAGTCTGAGAGGGACATCGTTCAGATAATCATTCGGAATCAATGCAGGAATTTTTAAATCGACCTCCGCATGCGCTGATTCGGTCTGATCAAAGTCAGGTGTCCGACCTTCGCGAATGGCGGTCACAGCCTCATCAAGCATTTCCATGTAAAGCGAAAATCCAATGGTTTGCATATTGCCAGATTGATCTTCCCCTAACAGTTCACCCGCACCTCGAATTTCAAGATCATGAGTGGCCAATTGAAATCCAGCGCCGAGATCGCTTGCAGCCTCGATTGCTTCAAGCCGTTTAACAGCATCGGCGGTCATCGACCGGGGGTCAGGTGTCAGTAGATAAGCATATGCTTGATGGTGGGATCGTCCAACACGACCCCTGAGTTGATGGAGCTGAGCGAGGCCAAATTGGTCTGCTCGCTCAATCAAGATGGTGTTTGCAGACGGGATATCGATTCCGGTTTCGATGATTGTCGAGCACACCAGAACATTATATTTTTTGTGGTAGAAGGCGGTCATGACATCTTCAAGCTCTCGCTCTCGCATTTGCCCATGCGCAACGACTATGCGAGCCTCTGGAACGAGCTGTCTGATGTCATCAGCAGCGCGTTCGATACTCTTGACTTCGTTGTGGAGAAAGTACACCTGACCGCCTCTTAAGAGCTCACGTAAGATCGCCTCTTTGACCAGCGCTTGATCTTTTTGCTTGATGAACGTTTTGATCGACAATCGACGAGCGGGTGGTGTCGCAATGACTGATAGGTCGCGAATGCCTGCCATCGAGAGGTTCAGAGTGCGAGGGATCGGTGTGGCGGTGAGTGTGAGGACATCAACGTCTGATCTATATTTCTTGAGACGTTCTTTTTGCGCGACGCCAAAGCGATGTTCTTCGTCAATGATCAGTATTCCAAGCTTCGGTAGTTTGAGATCGCTTGATAAGAGTTTATGAGTGCCAACGACGATGTCTACGTGGCCTTTATTTGCCTGGTCGATGACTGCGTTGGTTTCTTTCGCAGTTTTAAATCGGCTCAGTACTTCGACGGTTACTGGCCAATCCGCAAAACGATCACGGAATGACTCGAAGTGTTGTTGTGCAAGAAGCGTTGTCGGAACCAACACACATACTTGCTTACCGCTACTGATCGAGGCAAATGCTGCACGCATGGCGACTTCTGTTTTACCGAACCCGACATCACCACAAACCAATCGATCCATTGGTCGTGGTGCCTTCAGATCACTCAGGACCGCCTCGATCGAGGTTTCTTGATCCGGCGTCAATTCAAATGGAAAACCTTCGGCAAATCGATCATATTGTGGTTCATCGATTTGATGCGCATAGCCCTCTTTGGCTGCACGTCTGGCGTAGATATCGAGAAGTTCAGCGGCTTTATCACGAATCTCTTCAGCAGCTTTTTGCTTGGCTTTACTCCAACGATCGGTCCCGAGTTTGTGCGCTGAGACCGAATCTGGATCGCCACCGGCATATCGGCTCAGTACGCCAAGGTTCGTGACAGGAATGTAAAGTTTTGCACCACCCTGATACTCGACAGCGACAAATTCATTGATGTCATCACCCAAATCGATCGTTTCGAGTCCTTTGTAATGCCCGACGCCATGATCAATGTGAACGATGGGAGCGTCAATTTCGATCTCAGAGAGATCTCGGACAATAAGATCTGTCGCAATTTCATGTTGTTTCCGTCTTCGTCGTTGAGGCACACGGCGGCCGAATAACTGGCTTTCTGGAACGATCGCAAATTGATCGACCATGATTCCTTGATCCAATAAACCGAGCGTGATTACTGCATTTCGGTTGCTCGATCGAAAGTCACTGAATCGTTCAATGGGTTCTGGACGTATCCCATGTTTTGCTAATAGCTCAAGAAGTGCTTCACGGCGGCCCGCTGATTCAGCGACGAAACATACCGTTTGACCACTTTCAATTAACGCCTTGATTCGCGCGGCTGGTTCATCTGCTTTCGCATTAAAAGTGACATCAGGGAGTGGGCGAATACGCTCGTGCGTCGAGTCAGGTTCGATGATCTCAATCGAGCCAAAGGCCTTTAAATCAGCAAATAATTCTTCGGTTCGAACAAACAATCGTTGAGGTGGAATGAGTGGTTTTCTGCGGTCATATCGTAAGCTTTCGTACCGCGTTGTGACATCGGTCCAAAACTGTTCGAGTGCCTGATACAAGGCGCCAACACGGATCGTATGCGTATCGGCTGGTAAGTAATCGAACAAGGTTGCCATCTTGTTGAAAAAAAGAGGAGCATAGTACTCGATCCCCGGTGGCGCGAGTCCCGATGAGACATCCTGATAAATCGAACAGTCTCTGGGGTTTCCCTCAAAGGTTTCGTGCCAATTTTGCCGGAATGTGGCGATTCCTGAATCAGTCAGTGGAATTTCTCGTGCGGGCAGTAGAGTCACTGACTCGACTTTGGTTACTGTGCGCTGGGTATCTGGATCGAACGCTCTCAAACTTTCGATTTTAGTGTCGAACAGTTCCACGCGTAACGGTTGGTCAGAGCCCATCGGAAAGACGTCAAGAATGGCGCCGCGGACCACAAATTCTCCATGTTCACGGACAGTATCCACGGCATGGTATCCCGAGGTCTCAAGCCGTCTTCGCTCCGTATGCAGATCGAATGAATCACCAGTTTTTAAAATGAATCGCTGGCCATCGAGGTGTTCCCGAGGTGGAAGTCGGTGTGCGAGCGTTTGTATCGGTAGGATCAATAATCCTCGATGCAGGTCGCCGAGCTGACTCAACGCTTTTAAACGCTCAGACGTAATGTCCTGGTGAGGCGAGAAACTGTCATAGGGTAGCGTTTCCCAGTCTGGCAAATGTACGATCGGAATATCAGCCAAACCATTGGCCTCTCCTTCGGCATCTAAGTGATGTTCCTGGCCCAGATAAAAATTTAGGGCATTAGTGAGTTGTTGCGCGTCTTGCGATTTTTCAACCAACACCAGGACTAGTGAATCGGAACGAGATGCTATTTCAGCAATCGCAAGCGGTATCGCACTTATCGGAATGTTCGAGAGCGTGTGCAGTGGACTGCCGGCTTTCGGTACTGCGTCAATCAGTGGTGGTTGAATTGTCAGCATGTGGCGTCGTGACTTTGTCTGAGAGGAAAGTATAGGTGACAATCAATGGTTTCGCTTGAGGGAACTTTCAATGACGATATTGGTGGCTGACGAAGGACTTTTGGGATTGACCGAGCTTGTTCCCCGTAATTGCGAAATTCGGTGGTACTCAGGGCGCAATATTCCTCAATCTATTTTAAAGGGTGCAGATGCTCTGTTGGTCCGCTCGACAGCACGGGTATCGGCGCATGATCTCCCCGACTCCATTCGTCTCGTTGGAACAGCGACGATAGGCACCGATCATCTTCCGCTTCAGCACTTGTTGGACAGAGCGATTCGCGTTGTATCCGCTCCGGGATGTAATGCCTTTGCGGTGACTGATTACGTCCTCTCTCATCTTTTCAGCTGGGCAAAATCGAGAGGGCGGAACACTAGTGATTTTACGCTGGGCATCATTGGTGTCGGTGCAGTGGGCTCACTGCTTGATGAGCGCGCTCGAGCGTTGGGGATCAAGACCTTACTATCAGACCAGCCACGGATTGATTCGGGGGATCGACTCGATCATTTGCCGTTGGTTGATGTTGTTCGGCAGGCCGATGTCATATCGCTGCATGTGCCACGCGTGACGACAGGTGATCATGTGACAGACCGGCTTCTCGATGAGAAGACTTTGTCACAAATCAAGAGACATGCTTTATTGGTGAATGCATCGCGCGGGCAGGTGTTGCATGAGCATGATTTACTGAAACAGACGCATTTTGATTTAGTGCTGGATGTGTTTCCAAATGAGCCTGTCATCAGTGATGCACTTATTAGCCGTGCGTGGCGAATATCACCGCATATTGCGGGTCATTCAGTCGAGGGTAAATATCGAGGAACAAAACTGATACTCAGCGAGACGGCGTCGCTATTAGGGTTTGAATTAAATCAGCTCGATGAAGAAAAATTTTTAGAGACCGTTGGCGGTATTCGGGTTGTCGGCAATTCCCTGATTGATACGATTCTGACGGTCTGCCCGATGGCTAAAACGGATCGTGCGCTTCGCGAGATGATATTTCGCGCATTTGAACTAGAAAAACCCCACCGTTTTGATTCAGTTCGAAAGACTTACCGCTTACGACGCGAATCGGAGCCGTCCCCCCTTTAGATGCTTGCAGAAAGACATGGCTGTCACCGATTTAGGAGACGTGTTGAGTGCCTATCCAAGAATCGGTGAAAGCCAGCATGCATTCTCGTCAACAGCCTCGTTTCTTAATGCTGCGTAACTCGTCAGTTGGTCTTTCCCTGTCTGGCCGAGGGTGAAGTATTGTGCATCCGGGTGAGCAAAATAAAAGCCGCTCACTGAAGCTGTTGGCCACATCGCAATGTGACAATCTGGCGGACCCCCATGCTCGAGTATTCTTCGGCGATTGAATCGATTTCCTCCTGCGGTGCGCCAACGCAGGTCAGATGCGGAACGAGCTCAAGGTTTGTTTTTGTTAACAAACTCTCAATGACCTGATGCGTGCGCTCCCGAGTGGACCCATCAGCACTGTAGGTGATGGAGACAAATTCTGGGTTCAACGAGGCGAGTCGCTCCACAGTTTTTCATAGGCTCGCTTCGGCCTCCGCAGTCTTCGGTGGGAAAAATTCAAATGACACGCGTAGCGGGTTCATGGGCGATCCTGAGTTTTCTCAGAGACCAACAAACTAATATCCAGCACATCGCCAGGCAGTACGTTGGTTGCGGTAATCTTTAACCCTGCTTCTTCAAGCCAATATTGAATATCGGAAATTGCGATACCCACTGATGGTGGGGTTTTGGCCTGGACAGCTTCAGTAAATGCGACCAACAAAAGGCGGCCATGCGGTTTGAGAACGCGTGTCGCTTCTTTGATCAGAGCATCCGGGTTCGATGCGAAATACAGTACCTGGTCAATCGTAACGGTATCGAAATGTCGTGCAGGGAATCGCATTTGATACATGTCTTCTTGACGCACTGTCAGGTGTGGAAGATCTGCCTCTGCAAGCGCGTTGCGCGCGACCATGACCATTTTTTTCGATAGATCGATGCCGACACCGCTTTCGGCGAGTGGCCCCGCGATCTTCAGCATGCGGCCGGTGCCGGTCGCGATGTCCAGTAGATGTCCGACATCTCGCCCCGCTAACGCTTGCTTGACTGCATCACTGAATCTGTATTCATCGCCATGATATTCATGAAGCCTGAGCCAATCGGGAACTTCAGTTTCGACAAACTCCTCCGAGAGCTTCGCTCGCGCATCACGCAGTTCATTCAGCCGCGCTTGGTCGAGATCCATGAGGTCATCGTCCATTGGCAATTGTTTCAGCAGACCCGAAACCAGTTGTTGGCAATACGCGTTTTGTGCAACTCGATAAAACACCCAATGTTGTTCACGGAAGCTCTCCAAGACGCCAGCGTCTTGAAGTAGTTTTAAATGACGGGACACGCGAGGCTGCGATTGGCCGACAATCCGCATCAGTTCTGATACAGTCAACTCCCCTTGAGCGCACAAACGCGTTAGCCTGAACCGAGTTGGTTCGGCAATCGCCTTTAACACGTCGATATAATCGTAATATGATGTCCACATGCCAGATATCATAATATAAAGATATCTTTATGTTCAATGGAGTTTTGATGTTAGAGCCTACAGTTCGTTTCCACACCGTTCCTCTAAGTCATGCAGAAGGAGTCCTTGGGGTTGCTGTCATTGACCGTCCCAAAGCCCTCAACGCACTCGATCACACCATGATTCGTGAATTATTACAGATCGTTGAGGCGGTTGAATCAGATGCCGCAATCAAAGGGTTGTGGATCGAATCCTCAGCCGAGAAAGCATTTTGTGCTGGAGGTGACGTGCGCGATGTCACCAACAATGGCCAAGCTGGGGGGCTAACGGATCTGACGAAATCCTCAGATTACCTTGCAGATGAATATCTATTGGATGTGTGGTTGCATCATTGTTCCAAGCCGGTGTTTGCATGGGGTGATGGATATATCATGGGTGGTGGCATGGGTGTGTTCCAAGGCGCAGATGTCCGTTGTGTGACCGAGCATTCGAATTTAGCAATGCCTGAAGTACGGATTGGGTTTGTTCCCGATTGTGGAGGCAGTTGGTTCTTAAATCGTGTACCGAATGGTTTGGGTGTTTGTCTTGCAATGAGTGGCGCGACCGTTGGCGCGGCCGATGGTTGTTGGTTAAATTTGGCTGATTGGTTGTTGCCGCGTGCCGAAAAGTCGGCACTGTTCGAAGCCGTTCTTGGTCTCACATTTGTCTCGAAAGAGACAGCGTTATCGGAGATCGGTGAGATTCTTTATCGGGCGACATCAGAATCGCCCCGACAAGGGCCTTGGGAAGAGAACGGCGCGCGACTAGGTAACAGTATTCGCCACCAGTCACCATTAGCTGTCTGGCATCGGATGCAGGAGTGGCACCAGGAAATTCCGGAATTATTTGCTGGTCTGGAACAGGCGAGCCCCGGCGCCGCGATGGTCGCAGGCTACCAGCAACAACGAATCAAATTTGAAAATCTGAGCCAGGCCGTGATTCGGGAACATGACCTTGGGATGCGGTTTTTATCCGACGGTGAGTGGTGCGAAGGCGTGCGGGCGCTGTTGATCGATAAGGACAAAAGTCCTCAATGGCGGTTCCAATCAGTTCAGGACGTTACATCTGACTGGATTCAGTCGATATTCGCCCCCATGAAGTGGGCAACGACACATCCCTTGGCAGGCAGACTGTCTGCAAGAGGGTTACCCCACGTTTAATCGAACAACAAGGAACTTCGATATGGAAGTAGCATTTTTGGGCCTCGGCGTCATGGGTTACCCGATGGCCGGCCATCTCGCTAAAGCTGGTCACGAAGTAACTGTTTACAACCGAACTACAGCCAAGGCGGATCAGTGGGTCGCTGAATTTGGCGGACAAGTTGCTACAACGCCAAAAGATGCGGCAGCCGAACAGGAGATTGTTTTTGCCTGTGTTGGTAATGACAACGATTTGCGTAGCATCACATTGGGTGAGCAAGGCGCATTTGCTGGGATGAGTGAGGGGGCGTTATTCGTTGACCACACCACAGCGAGTGCAGAAGTCGCCCGTGAACTGGATGCAACTGCTAAATCTCTACATGTTGGATTCATAGATGCGCCAGTCTCTGGAGGTCAACAGGGTGCTGAAAATGGTGCACTGACCGTGATGGTTGGTGGAATTCAAGCGAATTTCGATCGCGCTGCACCGGTGATTGATGCGTTCGCTCGAGCATGCACCTTGATGGGAGAAGTGGGTGCTGGACAGCTGACAAAAATGGTGAATCAGATCTGTATTGCTGGTTTGGTCGAGGCGTTATCTGAAGGTCTCTCATTCGCTCGTGCAGCCGGACTTGATGCCCACAAGGTTGTTGATGTCATTAGTAAAGGCGCTGCGCAGTCATGGCAAATGGAAAATCGATATCAGACCATGTTGGCTGACGAATTTGAACATGGATTTGCGGTCGATTGGATGCGCAAAGACCTATCAATCTGTTTAGCTGAAGCTCGAAAAAATGGCTCTGCGCTTCCGATCACCGCTGCTGTTGATCAGTTCTACGGTGAAGTTCAATCCATGGGTGGCGGTCGTTGGGATACGTCCAGCTTGTTCGCGCGTTTGGAAGCCATGCGTCAACGTGGTGGCAAGTGATCCATTCGACACCTTAATGAATCGCTTGGCCCGTCGAGAGCACTCGCGCGTCGAGCTTGACCGTAAACTTAAAACTTTCCATCCCGAGCTCCCCCAGCGTGAGCGTATCGAATTGCTTGATCAGTTGGTGGCATTGAATCTGCAATCTGATCTGCGATTTGCTGAAATGCTGATTCGATCACGTTTATTTCGTGGACAAGGACGTCGTCGAATTGAACAGGAGCTAATGCAACACGCGATCGACCCGCACGATGTAAGTCATTTCTTCGATCAAGCTGAGGATAGCGAGTCTGATCGCTGTCTCGCTGCGCTTAAAAAATGGATGCGTGTTAAAAGAGACCCAACGCGAGACAAGGCACTTCGCTTTTTAGCATCACGTGGATTCAATTTTTCGGATGCAACAGAAGCAGTCGACGCGATTTTCCGCTAGCATTGCACCTCATTTGAGTTCCAGACATTTGAAAAACCATGAAAAGCGCTGAAATCCGTTCGCAGTTCCTTGAATATTTTCAGGAACATGGCCACACCATCGTATCGTCGAGTCCCCTGATTCCAGGAAACGATCCGACACTTTTGTTCACTAACGCAGGGATGGTGCAGTTTAAAGATGTGTTCACGGGCGAAGAAACTCGTCCGTATTATCGAGCGACCACGTCACAGCGTTGCGTGCGTGCCGGCGGTAAGCACAACGATCTTGAGAATGTTGGTTACACAGCGCGTCATCACACGTTTTTTGAAATGCTTGGGAATTTCAGTTTTGGTAATTACTTCAAAGAAGATGCTATTCATTTTGCATGGCAATTTTTAACGGAGCGATTGGGGCTTCCGAAAGAGCGCCTTTGGGTAACGGTGCACCATTCCGATCAAGAAGCTGAAGACATTTGGATTCAAAAAGTTGGCATTGACCCAAATCGGCTCTCCAGACTGGGTGATAGGGATAATTTCTGGTCGATGGGTGATACGGGTCCTTGTGGTCCATGCAGTGAAATTTTTTATGATCATGGCCCTGATGTAGCGGGCGGTCCTCCAGGTGCGGAAGATGATGATCTTGATCGGTATATCGAGATCTGGAACCTCGTCTTTATGCAATTTGAACAGGCTGCGGATGGGTCACGCGCACCGTTACCGAAGCCATCTGTTGATACCGGTATGGGGCTTGAGAGGATTGCAGCTGTGATGCAGGGTGTGCACTCAAATTATGAGATCGATCTGTTCCAGGTGCTATTAAGGGCTGCTGCAGATGCCACGCAGACGACAGATCTCGAAGCAAAATCACTGCGCGTGATTGCTGATCACATCCGCAGTTGTTCATTTTTGGTTTGTGATGGCGTTTTGCCCTCGAATGAAGGTCGTGGGTATGTGTTGCGTCGAATCATTCGTCGCGCAATTCGCCACGGACACAAGCTGGGTTGTGACCAACCCTTTTTTCACAAAATCGTGCATACATTGGTTGCTGAAATGGGTGAAGCGTATCCGGAGCTCCGTGATAATGAAGATTCCATCGTCGCAGCCTTGAGGCAAGAAGAAGTACAGTTCGCAAAGACCTTGGATGCAGGGATGAAGGTCTTGGAGGATGCGGTCGAGTCGCTTCCGGGCAACACACTGTCTGGAGAACTGATTTTCAGGCTTTATGACACGCATGGATTCCCTGTTGATTTGACCAATGACATCGCGCGAGAGCGTGATCTTGAGCTCGATATCGAAGGGTTTGATCAAGCGATGGCTAAGCAGCGTGAAAAGTCGCGTCAAGCTTCAAGTTTTGCGGCCGAAGGCCAAGTGCGATTTGATTTGGATCGATCGACGGAATTTCTTGGTTATACGCATCTTAGCGCCAGTGCTGTTGTTGTTGGGTTGGCGAAAAACGGCCAACAAGTGGAATCACTTACAGCCGGTGAGCCTGGCGTGGTCGTGCTGAATCAAACACCATTTTACGCGGAGAGCGGTGGCCAACACGGAGACTCTGGTTCACTTACATCAGCAGGTGGTTCATTCCAGGTATCTGTAACCAAAAAATATGGTGCGCACTTCGGTCATGAAGGCAAACTTGGTATGGGTGGGTTGAAGGTCGGCGATACAGTGAATGCGCGCGTTGAAGGTCCAAGGCGACAGGCGACAGCGCTCAACCATTCGGCGACCCATTTGCTACATGCCGCACTTCGCGCTGTACTTGGTGAACACGTCACACAGAAAGGGTCACTGGTAACCCATGAGCGCACGCGGTTCGACTTTTCTCACCCGCAGCCAGTCACAGTTGAAGAGATCGCCGCGATTGAAGCAATGGTCAATGTAGAAATTCGTCGTAACGAGGACGTGGTCACACGAGTCATGCCAATCGAAGAGGCGAAGGCTGCAGGTGCGATGGCTTTATTTGGTGAAAAATATGATGACGAAGTGCGCGTGCTCTCGATGGGCGAGTTTTCAGTCGAATTATGCGGCGGTACCCACGTCGTTCGGACGGGTGACATTGGGCTATTCAAAATCATCGCTGAGAACGGTGTTGCCTCAGGTGTTCGTCGAATTGATGCTGTGACAGGTGAAGGTGCCCTTAATCATATCCATGCACTTGAGACCACTTTGAATCAAGCGGCAACACTCTTGAAAACAGGCTCAAATGCCGTGCTGTCAAAGATCGAGCAATTAGCTGATCGTCTCAAGGCTTCAGAGCGTGAAGCGGATGCCTTGAAGATGAAGTTGGCGACAGCTGCCGGCGGCGATTTGTTAGACGATGTTGTCGACGTCGCCGGTGTGCAATGTCTGGTTGCAAGTCTTGATGGGCAAGATCCAAAAACGCTACGTGACACCCTCGATCGGGTCAAAAATCGTTTGTCTCAGGGGGTCGTTGTGCTCGCAACCGTCCGTGATGACAAAGTGAATTTAATTGCTGGTGTAACAGACAATTTGGTTGAGGAGGTCAAGGCCGGTGATCTGATTGGATTTGTTGCCGCACAAGTGGGTGGTCGCGGTGGTGGCCGCGCAGATATGGCTCAGGCTGGCGGCACTGAGCCTGCGTCATTACCTGAGGCGCTGAAGTCAGTGCCCGGGTGGCTTGAAGAACAGTTGAATTAGGAAGTTCGATGGCGTTGATCGTTCAAAAATATGGCGGCACCAGCGTCGGCACTGTGGAGCTTATCCAAGGTGTTGCGCAGAAAGTGAAGGGATTCAGAGAGCAGAGTCACGATGTTGTGGTCGTTGTCTCTGCGATGAGCGGAGAGACTAATCGATTGATCGGTATGGCGAGTGAGATTAGTCAGCAGCCTGTTCCGCGTGAAATGGATGTATTGGTCTCGACCGGTGAGCAGGTGACCATCGCTCTGCTCGCAATGGCCCTGGCCGAACTCGGTTGTGCGGCGAAAAGTTACACTGGTGGACAAGTCCGTATTCACACGGATAGCGTCCACACCAAGGCACGTATTCAAGCCGTTGATGATAAAAATATGCATGCCGACCTCAAAGCGGGTCGGGTTGTGATTGTTGCAGGTTTCCAAGGTATGGATGACAGCAATAACATCACGACACTTGGCCGAGGCGGATCAGACACGACTGCGGTTGCCTTGGCGGCTGCGTTAAAAGCAGACGAATGTCAGATCTACACAGACGTGAATGGGGTTTACACAACCGACCCGCGGGTTGTTGAATCAGCACGTCGTCTGTCGAAAATCACCTTTGAAGAGATGCTTGAAATGGCGTCTCTTGGGTCAAAAGTTTTGCAGATTCGGTCGGTCGAATTTGCCGGCAAATACAATGTGCCGCTTCGTGTGCTGTCAACATTTGAAGATGGCCCTGGCACATTGATCACTACTGAGGAGTTAGATTCCATGGAACAACCCGTTATTTCAGGTATTGCGTTTAACCGTGACGAAGCAAAGTTAACTTTACTTGGCGTGCCCGATGTTCCTGGTGTCGCAGCAAAAATTTTGGCGCCAGTTGGCGCGGAAAATATCGAAGTTGACATGATCGTTCAAAACGTAGGTGCAGATCAGACAACTGATTTTACCTTTACTGTCCATCGCAATAGTGTCGAATCAGCTTATGAGGTGCTACGAGGTGTTGCCAAAGAATTGGGTGCGCGTGAAGTTCGAAAAGATTCGAAGATATGTAAAGTGTCAGTCGTTGGTGTTGGCATGCGTTCGCATGCTGGGGTGGCGAGTCAGATGTTTGAGACACTTGCTGCTGAGGGCATCAATATTCAAATGATCTCGACCTCTGAAATTAAGATTTCGGTCGTGGTCGATGAAAAATATCTCGAGCTAGCTGTACGTGCTTTGCATCAGGCATTCGAATTGGCGCTTGAGGATGCCAATTAATACGCCAGATGCGTTTCGTGGTATCGATCGCCTGTACGGCGATCATGCCTATCAGAGGCTTTCAACAAAATGTGTTTATGTTGTCGGTATCGGTGGTGTTGGTTCGTGGGTAGTAGAGAGCTTAGCGCGCTCAGGGATCGGTGAGATTCGGCTCGCGGATCTCGATGATATTTGCGTAAGCAACACCAATCGCCAGATCCACGCGCTGTCATTAACGATCGGCCAATCTAAAATTGATGTGATGGCAGAACGTTGTCGATCGATCAACCCTGAGATCACTGTTCATTGTGATCACGCCTTTATCACGGATAAAACAGTTAATGCGTATGTCGACTCTGATTTTGATTTAGTGATCGATTGTGGCGATAACCAGATGGCAAAAGCGGCATTAATCAGTCATTGCAAGCGAATTAAAGTTCCTGTGATTACGATTGGAGCTGCGGGTGGCCGAATTGATCCGAGTAAAGTCCAGGTGCGTGATCTTGCAAAAACAGATGGTGATGCATTGCTCGCGTCGGTGCGTCAAACACTCAGAAATCGCTACGGATTTTCACGAAGGCTAGGGAAACGCTTTTCTGTGAGTGCGGTGTATTCCGATGAGCAAACACGTTACCTGCAGGCAGATGGTTCCATCGGACAGCAGAGGCCGAGCGTTGGAGCGAATCGACTTGATTGTGCAGGATCTTTGGGGGCTGCAACTCATGTCACTGCGGTATTTGCCTTTCAAGCGACCGCTAAAGCGATCGATATCCTGCTTACTGAATGACCTCGAGCGTTATCGTTGGCCAATGACTAATCCAATCGTATTTGGGGTTGTCGTCGGGCCGAATAACGACTCCGCTGATGAGATACCGGTCGGCACTCGGTAACTCTAGCTCCACTCGACCATTAGCGTCTGTGAAAGCTTTCGAGATGATAGCTCGATCGCTGTGTCGAAATGCCTTGACCAAAACGCCCTCGAGTGGAGTTTGTCCATCGTACAGAGTAAATGCATAGTTTCCAGGGGTGATCTGTGTCCATTGCCCCTCCAGAACCAGCTCAAATGGCATTTCTCCGGAGAGCGAGTCATTTACTTTCGCTTGTCCAGCTTTGATGAAACTTTTTGCGACTCGAACATAGCGTTCTGTGACTGGAACGATTTGCGGAATCGCGGGGTACTGATTTAGTTGACGTTGGAGACCATCCAGCATGATGTAGTTTGCCCAGCGTTCGTCGTCGTCACCAAATCGTATTGAAAATGGCGTGGTTTGATGGATTACACGATTGAGACCATCGTCGACTGCAACGGTTGCTGCGGGTCGAGAATCACCTAATAACCCTTTTATCTCATGCTTGGTTTGACCAATGACAATAAACGTTGCTGTGTCGACGGTTAGGTAGGGTTGTGCGCTACCACGGAACATTTCTCCAACTTTGAGGGTGAGCTCAACTGTGTTGTTTGCGGCCGTGTAGTGTTTTGATGGCTCGATCCAAAATTCATGGCCCTGAATTTGCGTGCACGATATCAGAAGTCCAACTGAGAATGTTAGGCTACGGGCTATTGTCATATTACCTCTAGGATTTGAGAATGAATCGATGAAACTTGTGGTGTTGGGCGTACTGTTAGCGATTTTGAGTTGGGCCGCAAGTGCGCATGAGACGCGACCCTCAATTGCGTCGCTTTCAGTGGATTCTCAAGGCGTACTTAAGCTTGAGCTCGTGACCAATATGGAGGCTTGGCTCGCTAATGTTGACCCATCGCTTTCGGATACGAACGATTCTCCAAATGCGGCAGTATACGATCGCTTTCGGGCCCTAGACGCAACCGCGTTGGAGGTCGCTATTCGAGACAAGGAGAGAGATTTCAGTCGAGGCATTGAGATCATCGCAGGTGACCTCCCTATTATAATGACACTCACGTCGTTGAAGGTGCTCCCCGTCGATGATGATGAGCTTCCGCGCGATACCCAACTGAATTTCGTTGGTGGATTACCTGATGGTGCGGAGAGCGTGAGATATCGAGTCAATGAAACAATGCCCAACACCGCGGTCCGTTTGTTTCTCGATAATGCTGAGCCTCGCGTGCAGTTCGTCAAAAATGGTCAGGAATCGAGTGACCTTTCTCTTGACCGGATGATTGAGCGGTCTGTGAGTAGTCTTGTCGTTGAATATATCGAACTTGGATTCATGCACATTATTCCTCGCGGGTTAGATCATATTATCTTTATCTTGGGTCTTACGTTGATCTCGAAGCGTTTGGTTGACCTTGTGATCCAGGTCACCGCCTTTACGGTCGCGCATTCGGTAACACTTGCACTTGGTTTGTATGGAATTGTTGAAGTTCCGGCTTCGATCGTCGAGCCCTTGATCGCTGCATCGATTATCTATATCGCTGTTGAAAATATATGGCATCACAAAGTGAATCGATCTCGAGCTATCGTAGTGTTTGCCTTTGGTTTGCTGCATGGACTGGGATTTGCGGGTGTTCTTACCGAACTCGGGCTCCCCGCACGCGACTTTGTCGTCGGCCTTTTGTCATTCAACGTGGGTGTAGAGCTCGGGCAATTGGCCATCATTTTGGGGGCCTATCTATCGATCGGTATTTGGATCGTTCACCATTCATGGTATCGAGTGAGGTTCGCAGTCCCAATGTCTCTGTTGATTGGCCTTATTGGATGTTACTGGTTTGTTGAAAGGGTAATGAGCTAATGGCGACTGAAGCGCGAACAAACGCGCAACTGATGACGCGTGTCACCCTCATCGGGGCGATCCTCGATGGGTTACTGGGAGTGTCCAAGATCGCAATCGGTTGGGTAAGTCAAAGTCATGCGCTCATCGCAGATGGCGTGCATTCACTATCGGATTTGGGTACCGATGCTTTGGTTATTTTGGCTGCAAGATGGAGTAACGAGGAGCCTGATGCGAATCATCCATACGGTCACGATCGGATCGAAACGATAGCGACCCTCGTCTTGGGGAGCATCTTACTGGTGGTTGCTGGCGGTATCCTGTATGACAGTTTGCAGCGTGTTGTTGACCCAAGTATTGCGGTTGATCTCGGTGTGGCCGCATTTGCGATCACGATTGCATCGATCGTGTCCAAAGAGGTGATTTATCGTTACACCGTCTACTATGCGAAGAAGTTAAACTCGAAGTTATTGATGGCCAATGCATGGCATTCCAGAACGGATGCTTTGTCATCGATTGCCGTCTTGGTTGGGTTAGTGGGAGTCTCTTTTGATGCGCTGTGGCTCGACGCCGTGGCTGCTGTGGTGGTTGCGTTGTTAATTGCCAAAATTGCTTTGGGCCTGCTGTGGGATTCGATGCAGGAGTTGATTGATACGGCGTTGCCGGAGGACCAATTGATGGCGATCCGAGAAAGTGCCATGAATGTGCCTGGACTTCGAGATGTTCATCAGATACGAACTCGAACGATGGCTGGAAAAATCCTTGTTGACCTTCATTTGCAGGTCGATCCTAGAGTATCCGTGTCAGAAGGGCATGAGATTGGCTGTTGGGTAGCATCGAGCATTCGGAATAAGTTTCCCGATGTGTCGGATATCACCTTCCATATTGATCCTGAAGACGATGCCGACATCGATCGACAGACACCGACTACGTTAAGACCTTTGAGAAGCGAAGTTAGGCATGCACTGGAGCAAGATTGGGATGGATTATGCGATATTCAGGAGCTTCGGCTGCATTATCTTCGAGGTAAGATCGATATCGAGGTGTTGACGTCAACTAGTATTACAGCTGCCGAGCTGAGATCAGCGTCTCACAGACCGTGGGTCGGCCAAATTTCGATACTCAAATCAACCCCGTAGTACGAAAAATTGGGTAGGATTATTGTAAAAAGTAATACTGCAACGTAATCCGGGGGTTTGAGAGCATTTTGCAAATGAAAATTTGGATGCTAGCTATTTGGAGTGTAATGGCCTCTTTTTTAGGAGTTCAATCGAACGCCAATCGAGAACGTGATTTTGAACATGGCCGATTTTCAGTCTTTATCGTGGCCGGTTTAATCATGACGTTAATCTTCTTGCTAAGCGTTTATGGGCTTGTCCAACTGGTCATGATGTATGTAAACTAATAAGGCCTAATGGGCTCGGGATCTGGATGAATTCTGACCTCGAAGTGTGCTGGAGTGTACACTGACAATCATAAACAATTAAATTTATTGAAGTTTTGTTAGGCCCGTATTCACAAACATAGGAGGTGTGCGAATGAGCAAAGCATTTACTTTGGCTCTATCGCTGTTGTCAACGCCGGCATTGGCAGATTGGCAGTTAAACATGAATGAAGGAGTGACCGCGTTATCACGTGAGATATTCGATTTGCACATGTTGATCTTTTGGATCTGCGTGGTGATCGGCGTTGCTGTCTTCGGCGTCATGTTCTACTCGATTTTCAAATTCCGGAAATCCAAGGGTGCTGTCGCTGAACATTGGCACGAAAATACCACCGTGGAAGTGTTTTGGACCGTCATTCCATCCATCATTTTGATTGCGATGGCCGTGCCAGCGACCGCTACCTTGATGGATATGTACGATACGTCAGAAGCGGATGTTGATATCCAGATCACTGGCTACCAGTGGAAGTGGAGATATCAGTATCTGGACGAGGACATCGACTTCTTTTCGAATTTATCGACTCCTCGGGAAGAGATCGTCAACGAGTCCGCAAAGAATCCGAACTACCTGCTTGAAGTGGATAACGCTTTGGTGATTCCTGCGAATAAGAAGGTTCGGTTCCTGGTCACAGCTAACGATGTGATCCACTCGTGGTGGGTGCCTCACTTTGCTGTCAAGAAAGATGCGATTCCAGGATTTATTAATGAAGCGTGGGTCAAGGTCGAAGAACCAGGTGTGTATCGTGGGCAGTGTACAGAATTGTGTGGCAAGGATCATGGTTTTATGCCGGTGGTCGTCGAAGTGAAATCCGAAGCTGATTACGCGCAATGGGTTGCAGATCAAAAGGCAATGAAATTAGCGATGGCCAACGAAGCTTCAAAAAAATTCTCAATGGATGAGTTGATTGCCAAAGGTGAGGGTGTTTACCAGGCTGCATGCGCAGGCTGTCATCAGCCAAATGGGCAAGGGATCCCAGGGGCATTTCCTGCAATCACAGGAAGTGCAATCGCAACGGGCGCGATTGATGCGCACGTTGACATCATCGTGAATGGTAAAACAGGCACCGCGATGCAAGCTTTTAAAGAGCAATTATCGGCAGCCGATATCGCTGCTGTTGTAACTTATCAACGGAATGCGCTAGGTAATACCGTGGGCGATATGGTTCAGCCAAGCGCGATCCAAAAATAAGAGGAAATCATTATGGCTACAGTTGATGTCGATCTACCGCACGTAAAAGACGAGGATCCTCACCACCACGGTCCTGCAAAAGGACTTGGGCGCTGGTTGTATACCACGAACCACAAAGACATTGGTTCGATGTATCTGATCTTCAGCTTGTCCATGTTCATGATTGGCGGAATCATGGCGCTGATTATTCGCGCGGAATTATTCCAGCCCGGCTTGCAACTTGTTGAACCTAACTTCTTCAACCAAATGACTACGATGCATGGCCTGATCAT
Organism: uncultured Litorivicinus sp.; assembly: GCA_902558075.1. GTDB lineage: Bacteria > Pseudomonadota > Gammaproteobacteria > Pseudomonadales > Litorivicinaceae > HIMB30. Next base: position 122,526 of record CACECO010000003.1, read on the forward strand.
GGTCTTTGGGGCTGTGATGCCTGCGTTTGTTGGCCTTGCCAACTGGATGATTCCAATGCAAATCGGTGCTCCAGATATGGCATTGCCTCGAATGAATAACTGGAGTTTCTGGATTCTGCCCTTTGCGTTCCTGATTCTGTTGTCGTCGTTATTCATGCCGGGTGGCGCGCCAAACTTCGGCTGGACATTCTACGCTCCGCTGTCGACGACCTACGCACCAGAATCGGTGACATTCTTTATTTTCGGCGTCCATATTATGGGTGCATCGTCAATCATGGGCGCGATTAATATCATTGCGACGATTTTGAACATGCGCGCGCCCGGAATGACGCTGATGAAAATGCCACTGTTTGTGTGGACATGGTTGATTACCGCTTTCCTCCTGATCGCTGTGATGCCAGTTCTGGCTGGTGTGGTCACTATGATGTTGATGGATATCCACTTTGGAACATCGTTCTTTAACGCGGCAGGCGGCGGTGACCCAGTCCTTTTCCAGCACGTGTTCTGGTTCTTCGGCCACCCAGAGGTTTACATCATGATTTTGCCTGCATTCGGCATTATCAGTGAGATCATTCCAACATTCGCCAGAAAGCGCCTGTTTGGCTACTCGTCAATGGTGTACGCAGTTGCTTCGATTGCATTGCTTTCGTTTGTGGTTTGGGCGCACCACATGTTTACCGTAGGGATGCCATTGGTCGGTGAAGTGTTCTTTATGTTTGCGACAATGTTGATCGCGGTCCCAACGGGTGTCAAAGTATTCAACTGGGTTGCGACGATGTTCCGTGGATCGATGACATTTGAGACGCCAATGCTGTTCGCAATCGCGTTTGTGGTTCTGTTCACCATTGGTGGCTTCTCAGGACTGATGCTTGCGATTGCGCCGGCTGACTTTCAGTACCATGACACGTATTTCGTTGTTGCTCACTTCCACTATGTCTTGGTGCCGGGTGCGATCTTTTCGATCATGGCCGCGACCTATTATTGGTTGCCGAAGTGGACTGGACATCAATTGAATGAAACCATGGGTAAACTCCATTTCTGGTTGTCGTTTGTTGGCGTGAACGTCACGTTCTTCCCAATGCATTTTGTGGGTTTGGCGGGCATGCCGCGCCGGATTCCTGACTACGCGTTGCAGTTTGCTGATTTCAACAGTATGGCATCCGTAGGGGCATTTATCTTTGGATTCTCACAGCTAGTATTTATATACAACGTGATCCAGAATGTCCGCGCCGGAGAGAAAGCAACTGCACAGGTTTGGGACGGTGCACAGGGTCTTGAGTGGACGATACCGTCACCAGCGCCTTATCACACGTTCTCAAAGCCACCAAAGGTTGATTAAACTGATGACTGAGCAGAACCAAACAAAAACCAATCGGCTTGTGGTGCGGCTGGCGACAGCCGCAATCGCAATGTTTGGTTTCGGCTTCGCTTTGGTCCCGTTGTATGATGTTTTTTGTGATATCACGGGACTTAACGGAAAAAACTTTAGCCAAGGTCCTGCGGACGTTGCTTCAGTGGATCGGTCTAGGACTGTAAAAGTACAGTTCGTTACCGTTAACCCGGCGGACATGCCTTGGGAGTTTAAGCCAACTCTTCGCTCTATGCGAGTTTACCCTGGCGAAGATCAAACCACCACGTTTTACGCGAAGAATTCGACTGCGGAATGGATGGTTGCGCAAGCCGTTCCATCTGTAACGCCATCGGAAGCCGCGCCCTATCTTCACAAGGTGAATTGTTTCTGTTTTGATCGGCAACCGCTGGACGCGGGTACTGATACTGAGATGCCTCTGTTGTTCGTGGTCGACCCAGAGCTACCAGAGCACATTTCAACAATAACGTTATCTTACGCACTTTATGATCTGACTGATGATCAGAAGGTGACGCAGTTAACACTCGATAATGACAAAGGACGGACATCTTTATGAGTGGTTCGACATATTACGTTCCAGAACAAAGTAAGTGGCCAATTTTGGCCTCGGTTTCACTTGGGCTTCTCGCCTATGGTGCGGCAATGACGATTACAGCGATGACCGCTGATCGTGACTCTTTTGGCCCTTGGGTTCTCGGTGGTGGATTCCTAATACTGTTCTACGTGATTTTCGGTTGGTTTAAGGACCAGATTCGCGAGGAAGCTGAAGGGCTTCACAGTGACCAGCTTGATCGATCCTATCGCCAGGGCATGTTGTGGTTCATTTTTTCTGAGGTGATGTTCTTCTGCGCATTCTTCGGGGCGCTCCTCTATGTCCGGGTGTTCTCAGTGCCTTGGATTGGTGGTGAGGGCGACAAGGGCGTGACGAATATGTTGTGGGAGGGCTTCACTGCCACTTGGCCTTTGTTACAAACGCCTGACATGAAGCAATTCCCGGGTGCATCGGCGGTGATCGATCCATGGCATTTGCCTTTGGTCAATACAGCATTGCTGATCACGTCAAGTGTTACGGTGACTTTTGCGCATCACGCTTTGAAGGAGAATAAGCGTGGAGCTTTGGAGGCTTGGTTAGCTGCAACAATCTTGCTGGCTGTTGTCTTTTTGTATTTCCAGGCGGTGGAGTATCACGAAGCGTATACCGAACTGGGGCTGACGCTCAATTCAGGTATCTATGGTGCGACCTTTTTCATGTTGACTGGTTTCCATGGCTTCCACGTGATGTTAGGTACAACCATGCTGTTTGTCATGCTCCTGCGCTGTTTTGATGGGGCTTTTTCACCAGAAAAGCATTTCGCATTCGAGGCAGTCGCTTGGTATTGGCACTTTGTCGATGTGGTTTGGGTTGGACTGTTTATTTTCGTCTATATCCTCTAAGCGCCGATTCCGTGGGGCTCGAGTAATCCGGTGGCAATTCCGATTGCCACCAGCGCGATGAGCCCCACAGCCAGTCCAACGCGCCACGCCAGCGCATTCACGACACGCTTCTTGTCGGACGGGTCCTTCATCAGGAAGTAAAGGCCCGAAAATAAAACGCCAACGACGGCTAAAAACAAAATCACGATTAAAATTTTGAACATAGTATTTCTCACTAACTAGAGGGGTGCAGGAAACCACAATGTGGCTAACAAAGAAATGGTGGTTTTTAATTGTTGTGATTCCAATCGTCAGTTTGTCTATCAAAGCGGGCTTTTGGCAACTCGACCGCGCGCATCAAAAAGAGGAATTAATCCGGGTTTTGACTGTCGGCGAATCTTTGTTAACAACAGGTTCTGATATGTTGAACGTAGTAGCGCAAAGCGGAACACATCAAGTCCAACTGACAGTCTACCGTGATACCGGCAAACCGCTGAGTTTTTTAGATAATCGGATTCAAGACCGAGTTGCAGGTTACGAGGTTTTTACAGAAGCAATGACCTTTGACGGGTCAGCACGGATGTTAGTCAATCTTGGTTGGGTCCCTGGCATGCAAAGACGAGATGAACTTCCGTCGATCGAAATACCAGCCGTGTTCGAACTGAAAGGGTTATGGGTTCCCGTCACTGACAGTTATTTGATGAGCGAAGCGGATGCTGAGACCCTCGGTGATGCTCAACGCGTACAGTCGCTGACGGATCTGATCGAGACCAATTTGTTACCCGGCATGGTGTTAGCCGATGGGTTATTACCTCGCAATGCCAACGGACCGAAGCCGAGACTCGGCCCAGAAACTCATTATGGATACGCCATTCAATGGTTTTTGTTGGCTTTGGTGCTATGTGGGATGACGGCCGTGATCTTGAAGAAGGGGACATTACGTGGGTAATCGAACGACTTTTTGGCTGATTTGGGCCATGGCTTTAGTCCCCATGATCGCTGCATTTGTCATGTATTTTGGGCAAATCGGCTTACCGGAAGGGCGCACACATCATGGGCAACTTGTAGCGTCTGGCACGCAGCATTCTGACATAGGGCTACCACATCCAGGTGAACCTGCGAAGTGGCAGGTTGTTCTGGCCTCAAATGCGTCTTGCTTGCCTTGTCAAACCTTTGGAGAGGGCATGGAGAAGTTTCATACGGCGCTTGGTCGAGAGCGCAACCGTGTTGTTGTGTCTGAGGTCCAAACGGTGGCACTGACGGTTAGTGAGCCCTATATCTGGGTGATCGACCCACTTGGAAACGTCGTTTTAAAGTTTGAGCCTGGAATTAATCCAACGTTGATTCTCCAGGATTTGAAAAAGTTGTTGAAGTTATCGAAGGTGGGCTGATGGCAAATAATCTTCCATTAAAGCTAGCGACTATTGCTCTGTTCTTAGCAGTTGAAGTGGTCCTGATGGGTGGTTTTACAAGGATCACTGATTCTGGCCTTGGTTGTCCCGATTGGCCGGGTTGTTTCGGCAAGATGGTAATGGCCACCGATACTGAGACAATCGAGCATCTTCAAGAGCGTTATCCAGAAATCCATGTTGCGGTTCATAAAGGCTGGATCGAAATGATTCATCGCTATATTGCTGGAGGTCTTGGGCTCTTGATCATGGGGCTCGCATACCTTGGATATCGTGAAAAAGATAAGATATCCAACTACCCCTATTTGGTGTCGCTTGCGCTACTTGGACTTGTCATTATTCAAGGAGCATTCGGTGCGTTCACAGTGACGCTGAAGTTGTTGCCGAATATCGTGACACTGCATTTGATGGGTGGACTGATCATCGTTTCGACGCTGATGTATTTGCGTCATCGGCTTAAACGTCTGGCCAATGGTGACACGCAAACTATTTCCATGCGAATGCCAGTCCTTGTCGGGATCAGCTTATTGTTCGCACAGATTATCTTGGGGGGTTGGGTATCGACTAACTATGCCGGTTGGGCATGCCCAGGAGTACTTAGTTGTGCTGGCGGCGGTGAGGTTCAATATGATTTTCAGAGTGGGTTCAATTTGCTCCCGGAGATTGGGCCAAATTATGAAGGCGGGCGACTTGAGCACGGTGCGCGAGCTGCCATACAGGTAGTGCATCGGGCCGGTGCCTTCGTGGTCCTTGGCTATTGGCTAGTATTGTTGACGGTTTATCTCAAACGTGGCGTGCTAACGTCCCGTAAAGCGTCTCAATTTATTGGGTTAACTCTTGTGCAAATCGTGTTCGGCTATGCAAACGTTGTTTATGCAGTTCCAGATAGTCTCGCATTTATCCATCATGCCTTGGGTGTTTTACTATTATTGGCGGCGTGGTTGATTGCATATGAGACGGCTACTGAACAGGAGGATGCTGTTTATGGCAATGTTAGACACGCTTAATGCTGGGTCGACGACTCCAACTTGGAAGGATTATTTAACGCTCACCAAACCACGGGTTGTCGCGGTCCTTGTGTTGACCTCGATGGTTGGGATGCTTCTCGCAAGGCCGGTATTACCTCCGATTGAACTGTTTATCCTTGCAAATTTCGGTATCGGACTTGCTGCATCAGCTGCAGCCGCTGTGAATCATGTCGTCGACAGGCGCCTTGATGCAATGATGAGTCGAACCAAACATCGACCGGTCTCAGAGGGTAAAGTGTCGCCAACCAATGCATTGGTTTTTGCATTTGCGCTGGGTTTGACTGGTCTAACGATCCTAGTCATGGTTGCAAACGTACTGACTGCGGTTTTGACATTTGCATCGATCATCGGTTACGCGGTGGTTTACACCCTGTATCTGAAGCGAGCGACGCCTCAGAATATTGTCATTGGCGGTATCGCTGGTGCAGCTCCACCACTGCTTGGTTGGGTGGCTGTGACCGGGTCAGTCGACCCCAATGCCTTGTTGCTTGTTGCCATTATTTTTGCCTGGACGCCACCACACTTCTGGGCTCTGTGCATCGCAAAAAAAGAGGATTACGCAAACGCTGATATCCCGATGTTACCTGTGACCCATGGTGAGGATTACACGCGCTTACAGATGCTTCTTTACACCATTTTGATGGTCATCGTCACGGTACTGCCATACCTCAGTGGAATGAGTGGGGTCGTATATCTAATCGGGATTGCCATCATCAACGCTCGGTTTTTGACGTTATTGAAGCGATATACCGACTCGAAAGATGCGCAGGATGCGATGATTCTTTTTTGGTATTCGATTCGATATATTATGTGGTTATTCCTCTTCTTATTGGTAGATCACTTTGTATTGCTGTGATTCCTAATGATTGAGGGCAGATCGGCATAGGTTAGCTTACTGCGCCTTTTGAAATTTAACAATCAACCGATCGTTTGCGGTGAGGGTGAGGACCTTGCATGGTTAGGTCCAGGGAGGACTTAACATATGATTTATTTTGCCACATCGCTGGCAAATTAAAGGGTCCGAAAAAGGAAGTAGGTTCTTATCGAGTAGGGGCGTTACTTAGCCAAAATAATTTTTTTGATTCAGATTTCAATCTTGGCTACGATTCTAGTAATTGCTTTGTAAGTTAGTGTTCCACAAGTCGGTTGGCCGGTCGCTGGTAAAAGGGCCGTTCGCCTTGCGTAACCACGCGCACTTGGGTCGGCACTCCTCTTTTACTCTGCGATGTGGGCTGCCGTCGCGTTTATCTCAGTCTGTATGCACTGGATGGAAAAGACGTATGGAGGCGAGGTATGGCTCGATGACTGTTTCGTCCTAACCACGGTGACAGCGACTCCACTGTTCTTCTCAGGTATTCCATTTTGCTACGGGTGCTTTGGTTATATGTCGCCGTAGCAAGTGCTTCCGTGGCCTATTCGGTGGATCTTCGTTATAGCGGGACGTCGCGGATTATGAAAATTGATGGAGACCGCGCATTTATGTTTGCGTCATCAATTTCAACGGTTGCGTTATTTACATTGGTGGGTATGTAAGCGGCAAGCGTTATCGCCTCGAGTTACTTGGTTCCGCTGTTTATCTCCCCTAAATTTGTAACCAGTAAACGACATACAAGGAGGCCATTCCGGCGATTAATGTGGGAATAGTTTTTTTTGTGGTGAAGAAAGTGATTGCGGCAACGCATGCGGCGATTGGCTTCGGATCGATTACCACTGGGCCAAAGGCATTCACGAGCCCGATATTACCCTGAAATATCCCAGGGATAACTAATGCACAAAGGACTGCTGGCGGAACGAACTCCAGCGAATCTGTAAACCACTGTGGCAGTTTGAAATATTGCTGACCCTCAATGAATGCACATTTCAGTGCTAGCGTCACAAGGCTCGCGAGCGTCACGACGATTAAGAAAGCATTTGTCATTATCCACAGAATCGCTTAAATAAAACGCCGGCGAGCATTCCGAGTGTGCCACCAAAAATTAAACCTAAATTATACGGAAGCTCGAGCCCGAGAAAGGATACACCAGCGCCGGTGAGCGCAGTGACTCGATGAGCGTTTGTTTTTAGGGTGTTAAGTGCAAGTGCCAAAAACGTCAGCGGAATCATAAACTCGAGTGACCAAAACACAGGGATCACTTGGCCGACAAGGGCGCCTGCCAAAGTGCACAGTTGCCACAAGAGCCATAGAACGAGCGTGCCACCTCCGTAGTAGGCCATTCGCTCATTGAGATCCCAGTCATGTGTTGGGTAGTCTCGTTGACAGATAGCAAAGATTTGATCGGTCAGTCCATATCCTGCTAGCAGTCGAGAAGCCCGATTGGCATTCGCTAAATATGGCGCAATTGATGCGCTGTAGAGCACGTAGCGCAGGTTGATAGCTGCAACGGTCATGAGAATAATCCACAGTGAGGCTCCTTCGTCCATCAATTGGTATGCAGCAAGTTGCGATGCGCCAGCGAACATTAGAAGTGATCCCATTATCGAATCAATCCATGTATATCCGAACGATACCGGTGTGAATCCAGCAATAAGTCCAAACGGAACGATTCCAGGCAGGAGCGGCAACATCGCGTACATCCCCTGTCGTGCGCGAGATTGAAGATTTCTGGGTGAGTTACGATACATGGATGGAAGATACCGGAAGTAAAAAAAAAAGCGCAGAAATTTTGTAACGGCATTGACAAATTGGATACCCACAAACCCTGTGGATAACTATGGTGATTGATTTTTATTGGAGTGGCCAAAATACCCGATTTAGTGGCCTTCGCGCTAAATGTTTAAAATTTAAACAAATAGAGCCTCTGAAATTAAATGCAGTAAAATCAATTATTTATCTGAACTTTATCCGCAACAAACTGTTTTTATTACAGTTTTTGAATAGGTGATTTCAGGTGACTTGATGTTGCAAAAAGTAACACATGATTGTGGATAGCATGCACGATGATGGTGCAATGGTTATCGATTCGGAGTGGTGTTTGGTACTGGGGTACAGAGATAACGGTTGACTGAGTCGGTTGAGGCAAGTGCTTCCCTTGCGATTTCGCATGAAGCTTTTGATTCAAAGACTTGCTCTGTCGAAATCGGTGTCAAGATTCCAGGAATCAGCATCATCAGAATATGAGCAGTTAGCATGAGTTAGTTCCCTTGCCTGAGTACCGATGGATACTCGTCGATTCTCTTGTCAATGGCCCTTTGTAATGCGGGCAGTTTCAGCTGTAACGAGAAATCGGCCCGCGTTTATCTACATGTGGGTAAGGATACTCGCTGCATAGCCGAGCGCAATTGCCTAAGACCATTTGAGATGTCCAAAGAATGTATATCGCCCACCTTCAGTCCGACACCTGCTGCTGTTCCGATCGACACCAATGAATGCCATGTAGCCGACGAGGCTTTTGACACAAACTCACTTACTATCTCGTCTATTTCGGTGGTGGTCACAAAGAATTTCGCCTAAACCAAGACCGAATTCAGCGGTTTCAACATAAAAATTATGCCCGGGTTAGTCTGATTGATCTGATAGAGGCCTTTCTGGGCCCAAAAGAATCGCCAGCCAGCGATACTTTGGTGATTCTTCAAATGCAAGTTTTGCGGTCATGGTTAACGGAATGGCTAGTAAGATGCCGACAATTCCTAATAACCAACCCCAGAACACTAACGATAAGAAAACCACCATGGGTGATAGGCCCAGCCCCTGTCCCTGCAGGCGTGGCTCGATGATTTGACCCAATGACACGTTGACACCGAGATATACTAGTGTTGTCAGACCGGCAGAGCCGAGGCCAAATTCGAGGAATGCAAGGATTACAGCAGGGACGCCCGCCAAAATCGAGCCAAGTGTCGGGATGTAGTTCAGTAAGAAGGCCAATAAACCCAAAACAAAAGGAAAATCGATTCCTTCCGACAGCATAAAGATCGTAACGGCGATCCCTGTAATGACACCAATTAAAGTTTTTATCGCGAGGTACTGATTTAAGTGTTTCATGAATTGTGTAAACGCAACGAAAGGCTCGTGCTCGCCGCGTCCAAACGCTACGCGAACCTTCTGAGGCATCGAGGCAGCTTCCATCAGGATAAACAGCACGATCAGCAAAATTAAGAATCCGTTCGTGAGGAGAGCCCCGAGTGCAGTGAGTAAGTTGGATAACAGGGTAAAGACACCGGACGTGTCGAAGGATTCGCGTAACTGATTTGCATCGATGGGTATGTCGTAACTGGCAGCCAGCATCCAGATTGAGTCAAGCTGCTCATTGAGCCGTGCCTCGTAGGTTGGGGCAGCCTCTCTAAATGCGTTGACTGACCCACCAATGACCGCGCTGAGACCCGCGATGATTGATAACAGTAACACCAATATGATGAGCACCGACAAGACATTTGGGACTCCTCTCCGTTGGAGACCAGTGGATAGTGGAGCCGAAATCAGCGCTACAAATAAAGCAACCAACAATGTAACAATAATTGCACTTGCCGATTTAATGCCTGCTAAAACGATAACAAAAGCGGCGAAATTAAAAAGCCAACGTTCTCCGGTATTCAATTGAGCCTCGCATGATGAGATGTGTGGGCATGATATTAGCAAAAGAGCGATGGTTTGAATGCCTGAAATTTCGGGAAGTGGTGTTTTATTCAGATTTTAGATAACGGGAGCGCACTTTCGATCTAGCCCTTTTACCTTAATTTACCTAACGCGAATCATAAGATGTGTGAATCGTCAGGCCACATTGTTTCCATGCCGACTGGGCGCGAATTACCTTGTGGGTCATGGGAATGAACTGACACATGTGCAATCGTCCATGTGAGTGCTTGTTAGTAACCATCATAGGTAAATGCAGAGGATGTCATATACCCCGCCAATGCACACTGAAAAAAGAATAATTTCTAGGAGTAACACGAGCTCGGAAAAGGAATCCGGGTTGCGCATGGATCGTCCGAAACGGGTTTTTAACCCATGAAAAATCCCCTGTATGAGCGTTTCCCCCATAAAAAACTGATGCCAAAAGACTGCTGTCACATTTGCGATAACAGTGATTACAACCAGTTTGCTGAGTATTGGGCGTGCTTTACTGGCGCGGTCGACTACTGCCGGCGATAGGAATGCTTCAGAGGTTTGGCGAACAAAATGTCATCGGATGATGCCACATCTGACGACGCTGTCAGGCCGATTAATAAGAGCATTAGATAGACGGCGAGACCTGCCATCGTTTTATAGCTTGGCGTCTGTTTGTTCTGTTTAGCGAAAACTCGAGAAACGTGCAGCCTTGGGGCTGACGAATCCCCTCGCGAGGCGAAAAACAATCCCTCCGTTAAGTAATACGCCAACGGAGCCATGCGTCTGGTGCGTTCGAGCTCTTCGCCAGAGAAGTGCTAGAACACGACAACCAATATAATCAGCCAATGACCAAAACGGACCCAGAAGTCCCAAACTGTTTGTGGTGACGACATCGGATTTCTTCACGGTTTGCGTGAGTCTAGTGATCTGGTGATGCATATCGGCGCGCACTATACTGACCAGGTCGCTCGATCTGCCCCGGTCGCATGCAACTCTTTTCTTTGTGTAATTCGAGGCGCTCCCGGTGGCTTGAGTGATTGCCTGATGTAATTTACTTACAAAATATTGTCCGACAAAGTGTATTGGTATTTATGCCTGTAATGATTTCATTGAGTCATTTCTGTGGCATTCTGCTATGGTGAGCTGTTCGGAACGTTTCTGAATGCAGATTCGACAGAACGTTTCATGGATGAAAGTTTTCAACGGATTGAGGTGGAATATGCTTGTACTGACCCGTCGTGTGGATGAATCGATCCGTATCGGCGATGACATTCGGATTACCGTGGTGAAAATCAAGGGGACCCAGCAAATCTGCGTTGGCGTTGATGCGCCCCGTGACGTGCCTGTTTTGCGCGAAGAATTGCTGATTGATCGGTCTGAAGTATCTGACGAAGTCGAATCTTCAAACTCGTAATCCATTATTTGATCCCTGAAGTTTGCGTATCATTGATTGATAATGACATGCGGGTGCCTTGTTGACCTCAAAACCAACCATATTTGTCCGACCGGGCCTCTCGGTATGCTTTTTCCAAGAGTGGCTATCAGCTAGTGACAGCAAACATTTATTGCATCGGCTTCGAGCTGACTTGGAATGGATGCAGGGAGAGATACGCCTTTTCGGTCGTTTCATTGATGAGCCTCGCTTGACGGCTTGGTCAGGTGATGTCCCGTATACTTACTCCAAGCGGACGCTTGAAAAGAGATCCTGGCATCCGCAACTGGTCGAATTGCTGAGAAGTCTTGATGCCTTACTTGGGACTCTTGGGATATCGACCCCGCAGGGTTTGAATCATTGCCTTCTTAATTATTATCGGTCTGGTCAAGATTCCATGGGATGGCATCGTGATAACGAATCTGAACTGGGCCGACAGCCGGTGATCGTCTCCTTGTCGCTTGGCGAGCCTCGACGATTTCGATTACGACAAAAATACGATGACACGAGCGCTCCGCTGACATTTGAACTTGGTGATGGAGATCTGTTAATCATGTATGGACCGACGCAAACCTATTGGGAGCATGCTTTGCTTAAGAGTCGAAAGGATTTGGGGCCTCGTATGAATCTGACATTCCGCTCAGTGGTTGTTTAAATGAGCCGGAAAATTTTGTGTGTTCTGCATCAAGTACATTCAACAACAGGTCAGGTTGGGGTGGCACTCCGGCAGCTCGGGCATCAAGTGCACATTATTCGCCCCTTGGTTGGTCAGCGCATTCCGAGACAGGTTGACCGCTTTGACGGATTGATTGTGTTCGGTGGACCGATGAGCGCAAACGATGATCATCTCCAAGGTATCCGGACAGAACTTTACTTAATTGAACGTTGGATGCATCGGGATCGCCCAATTTGGGGGATTTGTCTCGGCGCACAACTGATGACCCGTGTTTTGGGAGCGGTGGTATACAAACATCCGAACGAGCAAGTTGAAGTCGGTTGGTATCCAATTGATCCGGTGGGCCGTGGCAAACGAATCTTGACGCCACTGACGCATGTTTACCAATGGCATCGCGAAGGTTTCGAGCTCCCAAGTGGGGCGAGCCGTTTGGCGTATGGGGTGGTTGGTGGTCTCTTTCGAGAACAAGCATATCTCGTGGGCCAAAATGCATTAGCGACTCAGTTTCACCCCGAAATGCAACCAAAAATGATGAACCGCTGGCTGATGCGCGCAGGTCACATGCTCGAACTATCCGGTTCGATGAATATCAATAATCACCGGTGCGGAATCACCCGATATTATCTGAAGCAATCAGGCTGGTTAAAGCGAACACTCGATCGGTGGGTTTCTTTTAAGCTTTTGTCAGCTTGACCAAAGATTTGCAGTCATCTGTCGATACCTATAAAACTCATCACAATTACTAAAATAGGTTGTGCAAGGATATGCATGGATTATTATTAGTCACCGCTTTATTGACACTCGTTCTTCTGATCTATGGGCTTTACCAACTCAATCAGCGGGTCATGCGGCTCGAAGAGAAAAAGCGCCAAATGGCCGCAGAAAAGGCCGCAGAAAACGATGCCGGCCAAAAGAAAGATCCGCCGAAGAGTGACCATATTTTTCATGATCTTGAAGGCGAAGCGCTATTTTACGCGATGATCGGCGAATACCATCAAGAACTTGAGTTCTCTGAAGATGCGAGAAAGCGATTTGAACTGGTCGTACGAAAACATATTCTCGAGATCTTAGAGCGTGCTAAGGAAGGCGAGCGTGCACTCGATTCGGAAACTACGATCCGCACGTTGAGAGGTCCAGTCCGATCGTGGTTGCCGCAGGATGTGGTGGGTTCTCTATTGATTCAAGGCAATATTCTGGCAACTAATCCAAAAGATGAGAAAGCAATTCAATCCATTCAGTCAACGATCGATCGTCTCTACATGCAGCTCGGCTATCAATCACCGGATGATCTGCTAGGGCTGAAAGATGACCAAGCACAAGAGGCGGAAAGTCAGGTGACAGAACATAATGATGAGCCTAAACGCCCCACGGGCGCCGACGGATTTATGTAACACAATCTTCATTTGTTTTTCATTGGCTTTTTGTATATTTTTATGATTGTTGAAATATTGAATTGATAACAGCTGAGATGGATACGATCACCGCAGTTCGCTGCTTTCAAGCGATAGGGCAAACGCATCGGTTAGAGATGTTTCGAGAACTCGCAAAAGCTGGTGAGGATGGCCTCACGGCAGGCTTAATCGCTGAAGCCCTTGATTTAGTACCGTCTCAGGTGAGTTTCCATTTAAAAGAGCTTGAGGCATCGGGTCTTTGTTTTGCGGAACGAGAAGGGCGTTTCATTCGATATCGAATCGCACCCTCTGCGGTGCGCGCATTATTGAAATTTCTTTTGGCGGACTGTTGTCAGGGGCGGAAAGATCTATGCTCGCCGGCGTTGTCCAAAATCATCACCAAGCGTTAAAGAGGAAGAGATCGATGCGTATTGGAATTAATGGGCTTGGTCGTATTGGTCGATTGGCGATTCGAGCCATACAAAACCATCCGACGCTTAAATTGGTTCATGTAAATGATGTGGCTGGTGATGCTGCGACCTATGCGCATTTGTTGGCATTTGATTCAGTTCATGGGTTTTGGGATGTCCCTGTCGCAGTCGATGGGCATGATCTAGTGATCAATCAAAAACAGATTCGGGTGACTTCTGCAAAAACGCTTGAGGATGCTGATTTTGGCGATTGTGATCTAGTGCTTGAGTGTACGGGTCAATTTAAAAGGGTTGATGCGTTGAAGCCTTTACTCGATGCAGGCATTCTTCAGGTGGTGGTCTCGGCACCGATCAAGGTTCCAGAAGTGCTTAATGTTGTGATGGGCGTGAACCAAGCACTGTTTTCTGCTGAAAAGTTCCCAATCGTCACTGCAGCCAGTTGCACGACGAACTGTATTGCGCCAGCCATTAAGGTGATTCATGAGACTTTTGGCATCAGACATGGATCGATTACGACCGTTCATGACATCACGAACACACAAACAATTTTGGATGCCCCTCATAAAGATTTACGTCGAGCACGTGCTTGTGGCATCTCTCTAATTCCGACGACAACGGGAAGTGCAACTGCGATCGCAGAAATCTTCCCTGAACTTCGTGGTCGTCTTAACGGCCATGCAATACGAGTTCCAATGGCTAACGCATCGATTACGGATTGTGTATTTGAGCTTGAGCGCAAGGTGACCACTGAAGAAGTCAACACGGCTTTGAAACAGGCAGCGGAAACATCGTTGTCGGGCATTCTAGGCTATGAAGAGCGTCCTCTGGTCTCGGTTGATTACAAGACTGATCCTCGGTCGAGTATTGTTGATGCCCTCTCAACGATGGTTGTGAACGACACGCAGTTAAAGCTGTATCTCTGGTATGACAACGAGTGGGGATATGCGAACCGTTTGGTTGAGTTAGCAGCCTACACCGGGACACAGCGTGGACTCTAAGCTGCACGACTATGCTGTAATTACCGGCAATTACTGGGCTTTTACCTTAACTGACGGCGCCCTGCGCATGCTGGTCGTCTTGCACTTTCACAGCCTGGGCTTCACCCCCTTCGAAATCGCGTCCCTCTTTTTGTTTTACGAATTTTTTGGAATCGTAACCAATGCAGTTGGCGGCTGGTTAGGCGCACGAATTGGCCTTAATCGTACGATGCAAATTGGTCTTTTGATGCAGATTGGCGCGTTATCGATGCTGCTGGTACCTGAACAGATACTCAATGTGACCTGGGTGATGGTCGCACAGGCGCTCTCTGGTATCGCGAAAGACTTGAATAAAATGAGTGCTAAAAGCTCCATGAAATCGATCACAACTGATCAAAATAATGGGCTATACCGAATCGTTGCTTTTTTGACGGGCTCTAAGAATGCATTGAAAGGTGCCGGCTTCTTCGGAGGAGCTATCTTATTGTCGGTATTTGATTTTCAGGGAGCGATCATCGCGATGGTGATCATGCTCACGATCGTTTGGTTGTTGAGTCTTCTATTGTTACGCCAAGAGCTTGGAGTGGTGAAGAATAAGCCGAAATTCAATCGGATCTTCTCAAATTCGAGCGCCGTGAATTGGTTATCACTTGCACGATTCTTTTTATTTGGTGCGCGTGACGTCTGGTTTGTGGTTGCGTTGCCTGTCTTTCTGCATCAAACGCTTGAATGGAATTTTTGGGAGGTCGGAGGCTATTTGGCTCTCTGGATCATCATCTATGGGTTAATTCAAGCAGTCGCACCACAGTTAACTGGGAAAAATCAAACACCGCTTGCGTTACGCATAAAACTGGTGATTTTTGGTGGGTTGCTCGCAGTTGTCCCAGCAGGGATTGCGATCTCGCTCACTCATGATTTTTCGGTCGTATATGTGGTTACGATTGGCTTGTTAATATTTGCGCTTGTTTTCGCGATGAATTCAGCGTTACACAGTTACCTGATTGTCCGCTTTGCTCGTGTTGATGGCGCAAGCTTAGATATCGGATTTTATTATATGGCGAATGCAGGTGGTCGGCTGGCTGGAACCGTCGCTTCGGGGGCGCTTTTTCAATTATTTGGTTTCGGCGCTTGTTTGTGGGTTTCTGCGTTATTGATCGCGTTTGCGTCGCTTACAGCGTTTTCTCTCCCGCGGGAAGAGTTGGGTGCTACCTAGCAGTGCCTGTTCCTGTTTAGACTTCAGGGTTCGCTTTTTTCGGTGGATTGAGAGACCGACACCGTTGAATTCTTACTCCTCGGATAACCGTATCCCGAGTATGTTGCTAATGATCCCGTAGACAATCATCCCCCATACATAGCGATCCCAACACCCGTTATCGTTCCGATCAGCTGAGCCATGAACAAGACGCCTCCAAGGCCGTTGAACGCAGCCTCACCAAAGATCCCACAAGCTAGTACGCCCCACAGACATCGTGAAGAGCCCATATCCCGCGAACGTCTTAAATTGTAAACTATGTTCGATGATCTCTGACCTACAGAGATTATTGATCGCGACGACTGGTATGCTCGTTTATAGATTTCTTTCAAAAAAGCAGAAAGGACAGTGCGTCCGATCAGTCCAGATCCATTAATTACTATTCTAATCATGTCATCATTCCCATGTTTGCACGTGCTTTACGCGTCAAATTTATGTAATATTACGTAAATTTGTAAAAATGATCGATCAGCAAAGGGGATTTTGGTGTTAGCCCAAATTGAGTCATCGCTTGATCAATTAAGCCGCTCCGAGCGTAAAGTGGCAACCTTTGTTCTCGGCGACGCGTCCCGCGTTTTGACGATGTCAATTGCTCGGCTCGCGCAAGAGGCTTCTGTCTCTGAGCCTACAGTCAACCGCTTTTGTCGAACATTTTCAGCAACAGGATTTCCCGACTTCAAGCTTAAGCTGGCGCAAAGCCTCGCAAGTGGACCAACGCTCACCACCGCGATGGTTTCTGACGATGACGCGATCCCTGAAATCTTTTTGAAGTTGACTAACAAAGCCATTCGCTCAGTACACGATCTGAAGTCATCGATCGACGTACTCACCCTCGAGCGCGCCGTCGATCTTTTTTGCCAAGCGAGACAAGTTGTATTTTTTGGGATGGGGGCAAGTGGCTCTGTTGCACGTGATGCGCAGCACAAGTTCTTTCGGTTCAACGTGCCTGTTGTCGCTTATGAAGATGGCTTAATGCAGCGCATGCATGCGGCAGCAATGAAAACCGGGGATTTGGCTGTTGTGATTTCGCAGACAGGTCGAACTCGCGCTATGGTCGAAGCGGCGACTTTTGCCCGTGAGGCTGGGGCGAGTATATTGGCGATCACACGGTCTGACACACCTTTGTCACGGGTTGCGACACTGACTGTCTCGGTTGATGTGGCTGAGAATACGGAGCTGTATATCCCAATGATGTCGAGGCTGATGCAATTATTGGTTTTGGATGTTTTAGTTACTGGTGTTGCACAAAAACGGGGAATAGATTTTCAGCCACATCTTGCGCGGATCAAGCAGGCGCTGGATGGAACGAGGCTGCCTGACTGAGATGTCTTTCGGTTTAACCAATTGCTTGTTAAATTACTACAAAAAATCAAATTGATTATCGAGGCAAGGGTTTGAGGATGCGTCGAACAAAAATTGTGGCCACATTGGGACCGGCATCAGACCGCCCGGGGGTTTTGAAAGCGCTTTTGGATGCAGGCGTCGACGTGTGTCGGCTGAATTTTTCTCATGGCAGTGCTGACGACCATCGTCGGCGATCGCGTGAGGTGCGGCAAATCGCAAAAGATTGCGGACGAACAGTTGCTGTTCTCGCTGATCTTCAGGGACCGAAGATTCGGATTGCCCGATTCAAAGAACAGTCGGTGATTTTGAGCGTTGGTGCGCGGTTTGTACTTGATGCAGATTTGAATCCTAATGATGGTGATAAGACGCAGGTCGGGTTGGATTATCGAGAGCTTCCAAACGATTGTCGTGCGGGTGATGTGCTCTTGCTCGATGACGGACGTGTGGTTTTACGTATCGTGGAAGTGACTGGATCGCAGGTTGTCACGGAAGTTCTCACCGGCGGGAAGCTGTCAAATAACAAAGGAATTAATAAACAGGGTGGTGGGCTATCAGCAGCCGCCCTTACCGACAAAGACTACAGGGACATGGATGTGGTCGCAGAAATCGATGCAGATTTCGTTGCCATCTCATTTCCGCGGGATGCAGATGATATTAATTTGGCACGCGCAGCACTAAGTAAACGTGGTTCTCATGCTGATTTAGTGGCCAAAGTGGAGCGTGCTGAAGCGGTTGCTTCAGACGCAGTGCTTGATGCATTGATCTCTGCAAGTGATGCAGTGATGGTTGCGCGCGGCGACTTGGGAGTCGAGATTGGTGATGATCGACTGATCGGCGTTCAGAAGAAGATTATTACTCGCGCACGTGCGCTTGATAGACCAGTCATAACAGCGACTCAAATGATGGAATCCATGATTTCCAATTCAATGCCAACACGTGCTGAAGTGTTTGACGTTGCGAATGCCGTATTGGATGGAACAGATGCGGTGATGTTGTCAGCGGAGACTGCTGCGGGTGACTACCCTGTAGAGACAGTCTTGTCGATGGCCAAAACAGCTGCTGGTGCAGAGCAGACTGAGCAAGCACAGGCCCTCGGTGCTAGGGTCGAGGCACAATACGGACGTCGTGACGAGGCGATTGCACTGGGCGCGATGTACATTGCGAACCATTTAAAAAAATTAGCTGCGATTGTGTGTATCACCGACAGTGGATCCACGCCCTTGTGGATGAGTCGCTCAGGAGCGAGTCTTCCAATTGTTGCGCTATCGGTGCAACCAAAAACTTTAGCTCGTATGTCGTTATTTAGGGGTGTAATGCCTTTGGCTTTCGATCCACCCACTGATGAGTCGATGAGCTTTGTCGATCAAGTTGTTGTTGGACAGGTCGCCGAATCATTAGGCCTCCCCGCAGATAGCCAAGTCCTTCTGACTCGAGGTGATCGTTTGAATACACCCGGCGGCACTAGTACCTTAAAAATTGTATCTGTTGAAGAGGCGATGCGAATCACAGATGGTGATTAAATCAAAAATCCCGAAAGAAGCGGAAATTCCTCCCACTGATTTTATTATCGTTGGTGGTACTGGAGATCTGGCACTTCGAAAAATATTTCCTGCATTATTTCATAGATTTTTGGATGGTCAGATCCCAGAGAGTTGCGCTCTGATCGCGGCAGCACGTAATCCCTTGCTTAAAAAAGACTTCTTGGATCAATTGAGACCGTTTTGCGATGAAGTCATCACACCTGATAATGAATCCGATTGGTTGGCTTTTGGTGGTCGGGTTCAGCTTATTGGATTCGATGTCAAGACAGGTGAAGGTGCAGACGACATCGAAGCCGCTTGCATTGCGACTGCCGCTGTGCCACGTGTTTTTTACTTTGCGATTTCACCGACATTGTTTGCAGACGCTTGCCAAACACTTGAGCGCACGGGCCTCAAAACAGAACAAACGCGCTTAGTTGTTGAAAAACCAATGGGTCATGATTTTAGGAGTGCAGAAGCCCTTGATGACTCGATTTTATCTGTTTTTGAAGAGCGTCAGATCTACCGAATTGATCATTATCTCGGTAAAGAAACAGTTCAGAATTTGATGGCGCTTCGATTCGCAAATTCGATCTTTGAATCACTCTGGTCGAATGCACACATTGATCACGTACAGATCTCTGTCGCTGAAGAGGTCGGTGTTGGTTCTCGTGCATCCTACTATGATGATTTTGGTGCGCTTCGGGATATGGTCCAAAACCATTTGTTGCAGCTGTTGTGTCTTGTTGCGATGGAGCCGCCATCGAAATTTGTCGCAGATGAGGTGCGTGACGAGAAGCTTCGAGTTCTCCGGGCACTAAAACCAATTACAGGAGATAATTTCGACCACTTTGTCAAATTGGGTCAGTACACCAAGGGATTGGTCGAAGCGACCCCGGTCGACTCCTACACCACTGAAGTTGGACATGGGAGTGATACTGAGACTTTTGCGGCATTGCGCTGTGAGATTGCCAATTGGCGTTGGTCAGGTGTTCCTTTTTATCTGCGAACTGGGAAACGTCTCGCAGGACGTGCAAGTGAAATCGTGATTACATTTAAACGGCCTCCACACAATATTTTCGAGGATGGACCGCGCAGTTCTGAGGTGATGGAACCAAATCGTCTTGTGATTCGGTTACAACCGAACGAGGGATTGAAGCTAAGCATGACGAGTAAAGAGCCAGGACCTGGTGGGATGCGACTGTTCCCTGCAAGTCTCAACCTATCCTTTAATGAAACATTCAAGACTCGCTTACCAGAAGCCTATGAGCGTTTACTGATGGACGTCGCTCGTGGTAACCAAACACTCTTTATGCGATCGGATGAGGTTGAAGCGGCCTGGGCGTTTATTGATCCAATCGTTGATGAAGCGAAGCTTCGGCAACCGGAAAAATACACCGCTGGTACCTGGGGCCCTGTTTCCTCATTTGAGTTAATGAATGAATACGGACACCGTTGGATTGAGCCTGAGGTGGATGGATGAGTCTTACTCAAGCCATTACCCGAACGCTCAGTGAAACCATTGCCCGAAAGGGCATTGCGCGTATTGCGTTTCCTGGTGGACGAAGTGCCATTAATCTGATGTCCGAACTGTCGAATGCATCGATTGATTGGTCATCTATTCGCGTGACGCTAGTTGACGAGCGCGAAGTTGATGAATCATCAGACGCATCGAATGCACGACTGGTTAAGTCGAAATTGTGCGTAAATCGCGCGAGCTATGCGACGTTTGAGCCGATGTTGATTGGAGACGACGCAGAGTCGTCGGCCGATCAACTGAATCAAAGGGAGTGTCCTCTTGATATCGCTATTCTTGGCATGGGAGACGATGGGCATTTTGCCAGTCTCTTTCCAAATGAGATTGCTGTTCCGGGGCTGGATGATGGACAGGTAGCTTTTGTCGCAACATCCGCCGATGGTGAACCGGCGGTACCCCGAATTTCGATGACACTGAAACACATCTTATCTGCTCAGTTGGTGGTTTTATTAGTAAGCTCAGAGGCAAAAGAAGCTAAAGTGATGGCTGGTTTGCGATCAATTGACGCAATGAATCCCATCAGTTATTTGCTCGCCTCAGATAATCCAATCATTGTTGAGTGGCCAGATCGAACATTAACAATGATACAGCGAGGAGCGATTCATGAATCGTAAAGACGCTGTGCAATCCGTACTTCAAGCCATCGAGGCTCGTAGTCAAAAGTGGCGAGCGTCATATCTTAATGGAATTCGAGAGATGGCTGAAGCGTCGGATTCAGATCGTGGCCAGGTGGGTTGTTCCAATCTTGCGCATGCGGCAGCTGGCGCGCTGGAGGATCAAGCGAAACTATTAACGGTGGACAGCACACGCGCAAAAAATTTGGCGATCGTGACTGCATATAATGACATGTTATCTGCCCACCAACCCTACGAAACCTATCCCGATCGCATTAAACAGACAGCGAGATCACTCGGGGCGATGGCGCAGGTTGCCGGCGGCGTTCCTGCAATGTGCGATGGTGTCACACAAGGGCGTCCCGGGATGGAGTTATCGTTGCTGTCGCGTGATGTGATCGCGATGTCAACGGCAGTTGCACTGAGTCATAATGTATACGATGCCACTGTGGCTCTCGGCATTTGTGACAAGATTGTGCCTGGACTCTTGATGGGTGCCTTGTCGTTTGGCCATTTACCGACAGTTTTTATTCCGGCTGGACCGATGCAAACGGGCATTAGCAACGACGCCAAAGCTCAGGTACGTAAAGCCTTTGTGAAAGGTGAAGTTGGTCGTGAAGAGTTGCTCGCCTCAGAGACTGCTGCCTATCACAGTCCCGGTACCTGTACTTTTTATGGGACCGCTAATTCAAATCAAATGTTACTCGAGATGATGGGTGTGCAACTTCCGGGCTCAAGTTTTATCAATCCAGGTGACGAAATTCGAGGCTTATTAACTGATGCCGCAGTTGAAATTGTTCTCAGTGCATCACGCGGGAGCGATCACTATTTGCCATTAGGCGTTGTGATCGACGCTCGAGCTATTGTGAATGCAATTCTTGGATTGCATGCAACTGGCGGATCCACAAATCACACAATGCACTTGATTGCAATAGCTCAAGCTGCAGGCTTGTCGGTGACTTGGAATGATTTTGCTGCACTGTCGAAAGTGACTCCGCTCATTGCTCGGGTCTATCCCAATGGATCCGCTGATGTGAATCATTTCCATGCGGCGGGCGGAATGGGCTATGTTATGCATGAGTTGCTAGATGCAGGCTTACTCATTGGTGATGCTTTATCGATGACTGGTCGTACCATTGCTGAGAGCATCTCGGAGCCAACGATGACTGAAGGTCGATTGCAATGGGTCGATCCGCAGCAAACCTCGCTTGATCCATCAATTTTGAAGCCAGTTGATGCACCGTTCCAGGAGACTGGTGGACTTGTGCACCTGACCGGTAATCTTGGTGAGGCGATTATCAAGACATCTGCGATTGATGCTGATCGACACTTGATTGAAGCCCCGTGCGTGGTGTTTGATCACGAAGAGCAGGTGAAAGCAGCGTTCCAGGCCGGTGAATTCAATCGAGACGTGGTTGTTGTTGTGCGCGGTCAGGGCCCGAAGGCAAATGGTATGCCCGAACTGCATGGATTAACGCCGTCGCTTTCTGTCCTACAGGACAAGGGGTATCGGGTTGCACTGGTCACAGATGGCCGAATGAGTGGTGCGAGCGGTAAAGTCCCTGCCGCCATCCATGTCTCACCTGAGGCGAAGGATGGTGGACCAATCGGTCGTATCCAAACCGGCGATGTGATTCGATTGGATGCATCGACTGGTCAATTGACTGTGTTGGTTGATCAGGCCTCCTTGAATACTCGACAACCTGCTTTATTGTCTGAGCCTCAACATCCCGCTACCTGGGGCCGTTCACTCTTTTCAACACTCCGGCATCAGGCCGGCCCAGCAACCTCAGGTGGTGGGTTACAAATACTTCCGGAGGTTTAATGTATCCTGTTTTACATGAAGCACTTTTGCGCGGCCCCGTGATGCCTGTATTAGTCATCCCAGACATATCGATGGCGGCGCCTTTGGCTGAAGCGCTGGCTTCAGGTGGTTTAACCGTGTTTGAAATTACGCTTCGAACGGAATGTGCGTTGGACGCGATGGTTGTGATGAGAGACGCAGTACCTGAGGCTTTAATCGGTGCGGGAACAGTCACCAATGCTGATCGAATACGACAAGCGAATGACTTCGGCGCTGACTTTGTTGTCAGTCCGGGAACGACCCAACTGTTGTTGAATGCCAGCATCGAACATCAACTACCGATCCTTCCAGGATTTTCAAGTGCATCCGAAGCCATGGCGTTGATGGAACTCGGGAGTCGCTACGGCAAATTTTTCCCAGCAGAGATATCGGGTGGTGTGAATTACTTACACGCACTCGCAGGTCCACTGCCTGATTTTTTGGTGTGCCCAACAGGAGGAATCAAAGCGGAGACAGCGGGTCATTATTTGGCGTGTCCTAACGTCGTGTGTGTCGGTGGCAGTTGGATTGCACCGATTGATTTATTGACTGAAGGCAATTACACAGAGATAGAGGCACGTGCTCGACAAGCTGCTTCACTTAAGTCTCTCTAATCGTAGGCTATTCATTTTTTGGTTCGATGGTCATCTGCAGTAGCGTCTAGAATTTCTGTCGGGCGCGTTAGATCTTCTCGAAAACAAACTAGACCTCTTCGTACACTCCGGTGGTCTGATCACCGCGGGCGTTGATGAATTGCAATATTGCCTCGATGGATTGCGCGATTCGGTCAGCTGGGTACTTTCAGATCGAGGAGATTGCAATGGGTCTACGGCTATGTGATCGGTTTCTCAAACACTTGATAATGACCGGTCGTGAATCCTTGGTTCATATAAGTCGAGTGCGCGCGTTGATTTCTCATATCTGCGTAGAGCCTGAGCTCGACCACTGAGTGGTCTCGTGCTTCATGGGTGACGTGATCTAAAAGTGATTTGAATACGCCCTTTCGGCGAGCGTTTGGCCACACGTAAACACTTTGAATCCACCAAATTTGGCCATTGCGCCAGTCAGACCATTCATATGTTACTAAGATCTGCCCAATGACATGGTCTTCAAGTGTTGCGACCCAATAAATTCCTTTATTGTCGTCTTCGAGTATTGCCGAAATTCCCGGGCTTAGTTTCGTTTCTGATAGCTCAACACCCTCGGTTTCTTCTGCGATGAAGCGATTTCCGTCGATTAGGAATTTGAGGTCTTGAATTGTCGCTCGTCGGCATTGGATCATATTGTATCTGCTCAAAAGTTATACATTATCGGAAATGGAGCCCAGTATGGCCAAGAACGAGCAAACCCTCAAACTTGAACATCATGTCTTTGAACCACAACTGCACATAGGTCTTCCTGATATTGTCATGCTCCATGGGATTTGCGCCGGCGCTTGGGTATTTCCTGAGGTATTTATAGAGCCATTATTAGATCAGGGTTACCGTGTTCACACGCTATCTTATCGAGGGCACGGTGAGAGTGAGGGGCGTGGGCGTATCTATCATTGGCGTTTGAGCGATTATGTCAGTGATGTTGTATCGATTCTCAATGAGTTATCAGAACCAGCGATTGTGGTCGGACATTCGTTGGGTTCGGCAATCGCTCAAGTGTTGATTCGTGATGAGTGTTCGTTGGCTGCAGTTGTCCTGATGAGTCCAGTTCCACCAAAAGGGCTTTCGACAATTTCGTTACGGATGCTCTGGTCTGATCCAATTGCGTATCAACAGCTCGCGATTGCATTCACAGTCGGCGTACACCATGTGTCAGATCAAGTGGCGGCACGGATTTTATTTTCGAAAACTGAGGTGACCGATGATGTCCGACGGTTCATGACTCAGTGTTCTGATGAGTCTCCCTGGCTCGCGCTCGATTTACAGGGATTTCCCCGAATCGCTCCACTTGAGTACGATTCTCACCGAATGCCACCGGTAATGATTGTGAGCGGTGATGATGATCAGTTGATTCGTCCGAGAGATGTCACTGAGTCTGCACGGCTGTATCAGACTGATGTGCATTGGATCAGTGGTGGCTCACATATGTTGATGTATGACGTCGGAGCCAAAAGCGTTTCTGATTGGATCGGATATCAGTTAAAGCAGGTACTTAAATGACGCGCTAGTCTAGATAGTTAAGTCAGCTTGAGTTTTATGTAACTAAAAAATTTTCCGATAGGTGAATTTCGTATATAAAATAATAACAGGGAATGGCTGGTACTATGGCATGCTTGTTGTCGGGGACTGATTCATGGTGTGCATTTGAATCTGTCGTTCGGGGATTGCCGATGGTTTCAGGGTCACCACGCTTTGTACAATTTTTTTGGACTTTCGGGCGACCTTTGGGCCGCTTTCTCTTTTTTTAATTTCGTTCAACGAATTCCCACGTGTTACCAACAAGATCTTTAACGAGAACGCAGCGGCCAAACGACTCAGTCCGCGGACCGTCAACGATCTTGACCTGTTTTGTCGCGAAGCGGTTTAAGTCAGTTTCCAGATTCTCAGTATCGATAAAGACAAATACTCGCTGACCTGCTTGTCGGCCGACGAGGGCCTCATCGCCCGATATTGGTGTGGCAAGATTGAGCATCACGCCGTTAGGCGACGCAGCGATAAGCACTATTCGTTTGGTCTCAGAGATCTGGGTATTTTCGACGAGGGTGAGGCCAAACGCATCGGTATAGAACGTGATGGCGCGGTCCAGGTCATTGACAAGCAAAGTGATTCGATTCGTTTGCATATATATTTTTACGTGAAACCAAGTTTGGTTATTGGTAGTGCATTAGAGAGAATTTCAACGTGGGTTGCAACTGGCGCGATTGGGCGCTCTTCTGATCCGCGGATCGGTGCCCATTGTTCGAGCGGTTTCCATTAATTGGTATCGGGGCCACCGAGGATTGGTCAGTTGAGATCTGGAAACATCAATGATGGAATTGGAGACACGACAATCTGAGATCGACACTTCTTTCCATAGTATAAAAGAATGGTAAGTATTAATTATGATAGTTAATTAATATTAAGAACAGCTTATTTTTTTTAATTCGGTCTTTTTGTCCAAAAAATTATCGTGATATAATCCAAAACTAGGACAAGAGCCGGTCTCCGGTACACCCAAGGATTGGGAACTTTAGGAAGGATTCGGGCATCGACAGGGATGTCGAATTTATGCTCGAGGACTTTCGTTCACATCGCCACGTCAGGCAGAGGCTATCATCATACTTTAATGATTTGCTGCAAACTTGAGAACAGGTACAAGC